>NZ_JBFAYQ010000013.1:0-33576 GCF_040681345.1 Streptomyces sp. NPDC051776
TACAAGAGATACGACAGCGCGTACCCGAACGACAGGCACATCCGCGGAAACGCGGCCGCCGACAGGTGTGTTCAGCGGACGACTCGGAATGAACGCTGACGGGCTTTCCGATCCCGTTGGCGTACGGGTTGGCGCAGACACAGAAGAACGGCCCTGACACGATCATGTGTCGGGGCCGTTTGCCCTGGTGGGCGACGGTGGCTGGGACCGGGGTCGAACCGGCGACCTTCCGCTTTTCAGGCGAGCCGGGGAATGTCATCTCATGGCCCTGCCACAGCGTCGATGGGCGCCAGTGTGCGTGCGGGTACGAGGTAGTTTGTGGATGTTGATGTCAGAGCCCCAGCCTTAGCTATCCCGGCGTGAGCTGCCGCTTTCCCCGGGTGCGTGCCCCACAGCGAGCAGATGTGAGCTGGCCGCAAGCAGCTCCGGGTACGGCTCGGCCATTCGTGCCGCTGTCAACGCGGAGACGCCGACGCGGCCGCCGGCAGCGCCCACAGACCGGCACGACCTGCGTCGAAAGCCATGACGCAGCCCCGTCGGTCCGTTCCATGGCGCCGACCACCCCCAACTGAACGCTCTGCCCCACCGGGTGGGGCCGCCCGGATGCGATGTCGGGCGGCCGCCCCGGTGATGCCGTTGTGGCGACGCATCCGGATTCCCCGCATTCAGTACCTCGGCCGACCGGGCGCTGACTCCGCCTCCGCTGCTGGGAACGGCGCCGAGGGCGGAATGAGTCCGTCGGTTCCGGACATCCCCGCGAGGCGACGGGCGAGCCGGGCAGCGGCCTCCCGCAGCTCCGGAGGTTCCAGCACCTCCGCCTCGAAGCCCAGGCGGGCCACGTGCACCGCGAGCCAGTCCAGATTCTCCCCGCCGACGACCAGCACGCACCAGCCGTCACGCTCGTCCTCCACACGCCCCACCTGGGGCGGCACCAGCTCCCGTACCCGGTCGGGCCGGGCGTGCAGCCGAACCCGGGCGAGGTACTCGTACGGCGCCTCGGTCACGGAATGCCGCACGTAGGCGACCGGGTCCGGATGCTCCCTCGTCCGGAACCGCCAAGTCGTCGCCACTGCGTCGCGCATCCGGTCCAGCCGGAAGGTGCGCCAGTCGTCGCGGTCGACGTCCCAAGCCATCAGGTACCAGCGACGGCCGGTGGTGACCATCCGTACCGGCTCTACCGTGCGCTCGTGCTCCCGGCCGTGGCGGCCGGCATAACGGAACCGCACCCGTACGGCGTCGCGGCAGGCACGTGCGAGCGTCACCAGCAGCTCCGCGTCGATCTCGACGCCGGGGCCGACGAGGGTCTCGGTGGCGCCGTGCACCGCCCGCACCTCGGCGCGCAGCCGGGGCGGCATCACCTGGTCGAGCTTTGCGAGCGCCCGCAGTGCCGCCTCACCCGCACCGGCGACCGTGCCACCCGACGCGAGCCGCAGGGACACGGCCGCCGCGATCGCCTCCTCGTCGTCGAGGAGCAGCGGCGGCAGCCGGGTGCCCGCACCGAGCCGGTAGCCGCCGCCGACGCCCGCCGTCGCGTGTACGGGATAGCCGAGCGCGCGCAGCCGCTCGACGTCGCGGCGCACCGAACGGTCGGTGACTCCCAGTTCAGCGGCGAGTTCGGCGGCGGTCCAGGACGGCCGCCGCTGCAGCAGTGCCAGCAGGCGCAGCACCCGTTCTGTCGTTGCCTCGACGGTCACGCGCCCATCGTCCCATGGATCACGGAACGATCCTGTCCGGTATCTGCGGGAGGGTGGAGCCATGACCGATCAGAACTGGAACCACCTGCTCAGGGAACAGCTCGACCGGCACTGGACCGACCAGTTGCGCGAGCGCCTCGACGGACTCACCGACGACGAGTACTTCTGGGAACCGGCACCCGGCTGCTGGAGCGTGCGCCCGCGCGGCACCGGAGCCGCACCGGTGCAAGCCGGGTCCGGCGCCATGACCATCGACTTCGCGATGCCGGAGCCCGACCCGTCACCGATCACGACGATCGCCTGGCGGCTCGGGCACGTGATCGTGGGGGTGCTCGGGATGCGCAACGCCGCTCACTTCGGTCGCACGCCCACGGACTACCAGTCGTTCGAGTACGCCGCGACCGCGTCCGCGGCACTGGCCCAGCTCGACGCGGAATACGCCACATGGCTGGCCGGGGTCGAGTCCCTCGGCGAATCCGGCCTCGCCCGCCCGTGCGGAGAGGCGGAGGGTCCGTACGCCGAGCGTCCTCTGGCAGCGCTCGTGCTGCACATCAACCGTGAGCTGATCCACCATCTGGCCGAGGTGTGCCTGCTCCGCGACCTCCACCTGCACACCCATCAGCACACCCGGAGGGAGGCGAGCTGAGATGGCCCGCGACGTCCAGATCACTTTCGACTGCGCCGATCCGGCCGGGCTGGGCGCGTTCTGGGCCGAGGTCCTCGGCTACCGGCTGCAGGACCCGCCCGAGGGTTTCGAGTCGTGGGAACAGGCCTTGGAGGCCATGGGTGTGCCGCCCGAGAACCGCAACGACGCCTCGGCGGTGTGCGATCCCGAGGGCTCCGGGCCGCGGCTGTTCTTCCAGCGGGTGCCGGAGGGCAAGCAGGCCAAGAATCGGGTGCACCTCGATGTGCGAGCGGCGCCCGGGCTGGAGGGCGACGCGCGGATGGCGGCCCTGGAAGCCGAGGCCGAGCGGCTCGTCTCCCACGGCGCCACCCGGGTCCGGCGCCATGAACCCGCTCCCCCGCTCGGTGCGGGTCACATCGTGATGGCCGACCCCGAGGACAACGAGTTCTGCCTCGACTGACCGGCGCGCGCGTTGAGGTGGGTTCAGAAGCGCGGGTTCCGGATACGGCCGGGATCTATGACCCAGGTCACTTTTCCGTGGCGGTTGTTGATAAGGAGCGAGGCGCGGCCGGCGGTGTTCCCCGGCACCCGCGCGGAATGTACGCGCTTAACTCGCTGTCACCTATGGGAGGTTGGTGTGCGGCGGGTCCTGGGTGCGGGGTCCCGGTGCCTGTCCGGATTTCATCGTCGACGCTGCGTGCACCTCAAGCCAGGAATCCGCCCGGGGCTTTTGCCCGGGCGGATTCTCGGCGTGTGCCGGTGGTGCGAGGAGGCGGGGCGTCGGCCTGCGGTCCGGACGGGCTCGAGGTACCAGACCGCAGGCCGTAACCCCTGCCGGACACGTGGCGGTACCCAAAGCCGCCCGGAAACGGTCGCCGTACTGCCCCCACAACAGCTGCATCGGCGGCTTCCGTGTGCCCAACGACATACAGCATTTCGTTTCGGGCGTATGGCGGCGACCCGTTTCAACTGTGGCCAAAAGGGCGTGGTCACCGTCCGTGCCGGTGTGCATACTCGGTGACCGGGACAAAGGCGGGGGGCCACTTGTGGGGGTTTGGTGCTACGCATCCATTTCACCGGGCTTGACCTCGCCCGGATCCGGATTGCTGCACGTCCGGACGCGCTGTGGGAATCCATCCTCAGTTTTCATCGTCTACGCGACAAACGGGGAGCCTCGGTCTTCCGTCAATGGCGGGGGGAAACCCGGACCAGGTTGAACGGTGAAACACGCCTGCTCGCCTCGCTCGTTCCGACCCGGGGATATTTCCCGGACTTCCTCACCCCGCCCGAGGGCGCCATCGGTGTGGAGCCGGCCATCGAGGCACTGCGCGAGACACCGGACCACCGCCTCCACCGCGACATACGGCTGCTGGGCAAGCAGCGTTCACGCCAGGCGTGGGTGCATGCCCTCGGCGAGGGCGACACGGGGGCGATCGGCCGGCTCATCGGCAGTCTGCGGAGCTACCACAAGGCGGCCATAGCGCCGTACTGGCCGCATGTACGGGCGCAGATCGAAGCCGACCGCGCCGCCCGCGGCCGGGCGCTTCTGGACGGCGGCGCCGACCAGTTGCTGACCTCCCTGCCGCCGATGATGCGCTGGCGCTCACCGGTGCTGGAGGCGGACTACCCGGTGGACCGCGACCTGTATCTGAGCGGCCGGGGGCTGCTGCTCCAGCCGTCGTTCTTCTGCCGCAGCACCCCGGTGACGTACTACGACCGGGAGCTCAGCCCGGTGCTCGTGTATCCGGTGCAGCACACCGAGGAGTCGGCCCCCTCGACCGCCCCCGTGCGGTCCTACGCGGAGGACCCGGCCTCCCTCGGCAAGCTGGTCGGGCACACCCGCTCCGCCGTGCTCCAGACCATCGGGCAGGGATGCACCACCAGTGAACTCGCCCGCCGGGTGGGTGTGTCCGCGGCTTCGGCCAGCCAGCACGCGAGCGTGCTGCGCGAGGCGGGCCTCGTCCTCACGCTGCGGCACGGCAACGCCGTGCTGCACACGCTGACACCGCTGGGAGCCGCCCTGTTGCGCGGTGGCGCCGCAGCGGTGCCGGGAATCGGGGAGCTGCCGGCCGCTACCACCGGAACGGCCCGGTGACCTCGTAGGTGGTCCCGCCGGACGAACCGCCGGGGATTGCGCGCCGTGTTGGGGCCGGGCTGTGCGGGCGCCGCGCGGGCGGCGCTGTGTGACGGCCTCGGGGCGCTCCACATGGGCCGGAGGCCCGCGCCCGCGACCTCCAGCAGCGCGCACCCGCCGTCGCGTCGGCGACCGCGTGGGCCTGCTCGGGGGTGTCGCCTTCCGGAGAGGGGGAGGGAGTGTCAGGTGCTCAGAGCTCCAGCGCCCCGTATGTCACGCCCGTCAGGCGTTCCGACGCCCCCCACAGCCGAAGGCCCGCCGCGTCGTTGCGGGACCATGGCGCCCGCCACGCCGGGCCCGGCTCGCGCCTGCGCCGCGGGCCGGTGAAGGAGTCCGGGGGGACACCGGGGGCCGTGGCCGCGTACAGCGTCGGCAGCGCACCGGTCTCGGCCGGATGCGCCAGGCGCCGGCGCGCGAGGTCCACGATCCGCTCGGCCCCCTTGCGTCCCTCCATCCTTACGCCCGCCGTGTGCAGACCGGTGTCCGCGTAGCCGGGGTGGGTCGCCGCGGCCACCACGTCCGAACCGGCCTGCGCGAGCCGCCGAGCCAGCTCGTGGACGAAGAGCAGATTGGCCGTCTTGGACCGGGCGTACGCGATCCAGCGGCGGTAGCCGCGCTCGCTGTTGAGATCGCGCAGATCGATGGTGGCCAGCGTGTGCATGGCGCTGGAGACGCTGACCACCCGGGCCCCGGACGTTGCCAGCAGCTGCGGCAGCAGCAGTCCCGTCAGCGCGAAGTGCCCCAGGTGGTTGACGCCGAACTGCATCTCGAAGCCGTCGACGGTTCTGCGGTGCGGCAGTGCCATGACGCCCGCGTTGTTGACGAGCAGGTCGAGCCGGTCGTGGCCGAAGCCGCGGGCGAAGTCGCGGACCGAGGAGAGATCCGCCAGGTCCAGATGGGTGAACTGTACGTCGGCCTGCGGGAGTTCGCTCCTGATGTGCGACTCCGCCTCCTTGCCGCGCGTCTCGTTCCTGCACGCCAGCACCACCCGTGCGCCGCGGCGGGCGAGCTCCCGGGCGGTGACGTAGCCGATGCCGCTGTTGGAGCCGGTCACCACTGCCGTACGCCCGCTCTGGTCTGGGATGTCGCTCGCGGTCCAGCGCTTCATGGCTGCTGCTCTCCTCGCCTCGGCGCGGGACGTACCGCAGGTCCGCCGTGCGTCGCCATCGGTTACTCGCGAGTCAGCCTAGGCGCGGCCGGACGCGTATGCGAGATGGGCCGCGCCCACTCGAACCGCGCGTACCCGCTCCGGATCCCCGGCCCAGGGATCCGGAGCAGCCTCGCGGATCCGGAGCACCCCCGCATCCGCGGCCGGACCTCGTTCCCCCCGTACCCGCGGCCCGGACCGCGTTCCCCCCGCACCCACGGCCCGGGCGCGCGCTCCCCCCGTGCACGCGCCCGGGCACGCGCCGCGGTCCTGCGCGACGCCCGGCGCCGCCGTCCTACGCGATCCGCACGGCGTAGGCCGGCACGGCGACGGACTCGTCGTCCAGGCATCGCCCGCTCTCGAGGTCGAAGCGCTGCTTGAGCAGGGGCGAGGCCACGAAGGGCTGCCCGGCCGGTGTCCGCCCGAGCAGTCCGCGCGAGAGGACGTACGCGCCGGTGAACGGGTCCTGGTTCCCGATGCAGTACGTGGCGCCGGAGCGGTCGAGGAAGACCGCTACCTGCTGCCCGTCCGGGAGCAGCGCGGCCACCCCGCGTCCTGGTGTCAGATGGGCGAGGTCGCAGACCGCGAACCACTGCTGTTCGACCAGCAGTTCCACGTGGAGATCGGTTTTGTCCGGGGCGAGTGTCATCGGGCGGAGCTCCCTTCGAGGGTGCGGACGGGAAGGACGGGGCCGGCGGCCAGGACGGCCAGGTCCGGCTTCACCTGCTCGCGTTCGGGCACGAACCGCACGGAGGGGTCGGGCGTGCCCGGCGCGTTGACGAAGGAGACGAAGCGGCGCAGCCGGTCGGGGTCCTCCAGGGTGGCGGCCCACTCGTCGCGGTAGTGCGCCACGTGGTCGGCCATCAGCCGCTCCAGCTCGGCGGCGATCCCGAGCGAGTCGTGCACGACCACGTCGCGGACGTGGTCGAGGCCGCCCTCGATGCGCTCCAGCCAGGCGGAGGTGCGCTCCAGCCGGTCGGCGGTGCGGATGTAGAACATCAGGAACCGGTCGATCAGCCTGATCAGGTCCGCGTCGTCGAGATCCTGGGCCAGCAGGTCGGCGTGGCGCGGATCCGCGCCACCGTTGCCGCCGACGTACAGGTTCCACCCGTTGGACGTGGCGATGACGCCGAAGTCCTTGCCGCGCGCCTCCGCGCACTCCCGCGCACACCCCGAGACCGCCGACTTCAGCTTGTGCGGGCTGCGCAGGCCGCGGTAGCGCAGTTCGAGGTCGATCGCCATCCGCACCGAGTCCTGCACGCCGTAGCGGCACCAGGTCTCCCCGACACAGGACTTCACGGTGCGCAGCGCCTTGCCGTACGCGTGGCCCGACTCGAATCCGGCGTCGACCAGGCGCGCCCAGATGCTGGGGAGCTGGTCCACACGCGCCCCGAACAGGTCGATCCGCTGGCCGCCGGTGATCTTCGTGTAGAGGCCGAAGTCCCGGGCGACCTCCCCGATGACGATCAGCTTCTCCGGCGTGATCTCGCCGCCGGGGATGCGGGGTACGACCGAGTACGAGCCGTTGCGCTGCAGATTGGCCAGGAAGTGGTCGTTGGTGTCCTGCAGCGACGCCTGCTCGCCGTCCAGCACGTAGCCGCTGGCGCCCAGGGTCGGTGCGAGCGAGGCGATGATCGAGGCGACGGCCGGCTTGCAGACCTCGCAGCCGTCGCCGCCCCGGGCCTCCTCCCGTCCGTGCTCGTCGAGCACCCGGGCGTAGGTGGTCAGTTCGCGTACGCGCACGATCTCGTAGAGCTCGGCGCGGGTGTGCGCGAAGCAGCCGCACAGACCCTTGTCGACGCTCACGCCGCTCGCCTCCAGCTCGTCGTTGACGATGCTGGTGAGGACCTTCACGCAACTGCCGCAGCCCGTGCCCGCCTTGGTGCACTTCTTGACCTCGGGCAGGCTGGTGCAGGCGTGGTCGGTGACCGCGCCGCGCACGGCGCCCTTGGTGACGTTGTGGCAGTTGCAGACCACCGCGTCGTCGGGCAGCGCGGAGGGGCCGAGGGCCGCGGGTGCGCCCGCTCCGGCCGGCATCACCAACTGCTCGGGTGCGACGGGCGGAACGGAGCCGGTGAGCGGTCGCAGCATCCCGTACGCCTCGGCGTCACCGACCAGGACGCCGCCCAGCAGGGCTCCGTCGGCGGCCATGACCAGCTTCTTGTAGACGCCGGAGCGCGAGTCGGCGTAGACGACGTCGAGGCAGCCGGGCGCCGCGCTGTGGGCGTCGCCGAAGGAGGCGACATCGACCCCCAGCAGCTTGAGCTTGGTGGAGGTGTCGGCGCCGGTGAACGAGGAGGGCTCAGGCCCCGCGCCCGTGGTCTCCGCCGCTGCGATGGCGTCCGCGGCGGTCTCCGCCATCTCGTAGCCGGGTGCGACCAGGCCGTAGACCCGCCCATCGGCGGCGAGCGCGCACTCGCCGATCGCGTAGACCGCAGGGTCGGAGGTCAGGCACCTGTCGTCGACACTGATCCCGCCGCGCTCGCCCACGACCAGGCCGCAGTCGCGGGCGAGTTGGTCGCGGGGGCGCACGCCCGCGGAGAAGACGACGAGGTCCGTCGCAAGCGTCGAACCGTCGGACAGCGCCATGCCCGCGACCGCTCCGCTCCCGTCGGTGGTGACCTCCTGCGTTCCCACGCCGGTGTGCACGGTCAGACCCATGCCCTCGATGGTGCGCAGAAGCGCCGCGCCGCCGCCCTCGTCGACCTGTACGGGCATGAGCCGCGGTGCGAACTCCACGATGTGCGTGTCGAGTCCGAGCCCCTTGAGCGCGCCGGCGGCCTCCAGCCCGAGCAGTCCGCCGCCGACGACGGCCCCGGTCCTGGCGCCCGCGGCGTACTCCTCGATCGCCAGCAAGTCCTCGATGGTGCGGTAGACGAAGCAGCCGGTGGAGTCCTTGCCCGGGACGGGCGGCACGAACGGGTACGAGCCCGTGGCCAGCACCAGCGTGTCGTACCGCACGACGAGTCCGGCGCGGGAGGTGACGGTGCGCGCCTCGCGGTCGACCGACTCCGCGGGATCGCCGAGATGCAGCTCGATGCCGTGGCGCTCGATGAAGTCCGGCTCCCCGAGGGTGAGTTGCTCAGCCGTGGTGCCCGAGAAGTACGAGGTGAGCTGCACCCGGTCGTAAGCGGGCCGCGGCTCCTCGCACAGCACGACCACCCGCGCCCGGTCGGTGATCCCGCGGGCGGCGAGCGCCTCCAGGAATCGCTGGCCGACCATCCCGTGGCCGATGAGAACGATGGTGAGGAGGGACGCGGCCGGGGTCTCGGCCGACAGGACGGGCGGCATGTCAGGGGCCTCCATCGTGGGTGAGCAGGTGGAGCAACGGAGCGGAGGGCAGCGGCTCGTCGCCCTCCCAGGTGCGGGCGAGCGCGCCGACAGTGCCGAGATCGCCGAGCAGGATGCCTCCGACGAGACGGTCACCGCGGACGACGACCTTGCGGTACGCGCCGCGGGTCGCGTCGGAGAGGTGCACCACGTCGTCACCGGGGGCGGGGGTGGTCTCGCCGAAGGCGGCGAGGTCGAGAGGGCGGGGCGTCGGGGATGCCGGGGCGTTCGCGTCACCGGTCCGTTCCGGGGCGTTCGTGGGCGCGGCCGCGGGGGCGGCCGGGGAGGCCAGCGTCAGACGGGTGAGGGCGCGAGTGCCGGTGTAGCGGGGCGGGCGTGCGGACGGGGAACCGCCGTCGTGCGGGGCACTGGTGTGCGCGGCGCCGGGACAGGTTGAGCCGGGGACAGCTGAGCCGAGGACAGTGGAGCTGCCGGGGACGGTGGAGTCGGTGACAGCGGCGCCGCGCTCTCCCGGGGTGATGTCCTGGGGGGCGCCTGCCTCCGCGCTGCCGTCGTGTGCGGCGCCACCCCGCGCGGCGAGGAGAACCCGGGCGAGGACGTCCGCCTGCTCCTGCGCGGGGCCCGCCAGGCCGTACACCGTCCCGTCGTGTTCGGCGCAGTCGCCGATCGCGTGGATGCGCGGGTCGGAGGTGCGCAGCGCGTCGTCCACGACGATGCCGCGCGCGACGTCGAGTCCGGCCGCCCGCGCGAGGCCGACGCGCGGCCTGACCCCGCACGCGAGGACGACGAGATCGGCGTCGAGCCGGTATCCGTCGGCCAGTTCGACGGCCGAGACCGCGCGCTGCGCACCGCTCCGCGTCAGCAGCCCGCGCACCCGGCACTCGGTGTGCACCTCCACGTCCAGCTCTGCCAGGTGCTGCCGGAGCAGGCGCGCCGCGCCCTCGTCGAGCTGCCGTTCCATGAGGTACTCACCCTGGTGGGCGAGGACGACCTGCGCGCCACGGCGGGCCAGCGCCCGCGCAGCGGACACGCCCAGGAGGCCGCCACCGATCACCACCGCCCGGACCCCGGGGCGTACGGCGCCGGCGAGGGCGAGACAGTCGTCCATGGTCCGGAACGCGTGAACGCCCAGGGGGAGTTCACCCCCGTCCGGCTCGAACAGGCCGCGCAGCGGCGGCAGTACGGGGTTCGAGCCGGTCGCCAGGACCAAGGTGTCGTACGGAACGTGCCGACCGTCGTCGCAGCTCACCTCGCCCGCCGCGCGGTCCAGCCGTACGGCGCGGACGCCGCGCAGCCAGCGGGCAGCGGACGGGGGCGCAGGCAGCTCGACGACGCCGGGCGCGTACTGGCCGGCAAGGACCTCCGCGAGCAGAACCCGGTTGTAGGGCGGGTGTTGCTCCTCGCCGATGACGGTGACGTCCGGCGCGACCTCCGTCGCGTGGTCCGCAGAACCGCCCGGGTGGACACCGCCGTGACCTGCCGCCAGTTGCTGCACCAGCCGGGCAGCGGCCATGCCGCCGCCGACCACCACGATGCGGCGGCCGGTGCGGCGGGTGCGGGCGTTCGTCGGAGGAGCCATGTCCGAAGCGTGCGTGCCGCACATTTCCCGTCCGCATCGCGCCTGTTTCCCGCGCGCAACGCTGCCCTCAGCGACGCCGGCGGGCGGCTGTGAGCCCCGGAGCCCCCCCGGATTTCCCGGGAAAGCGCGCGGCCGTTCCGCTGCGCCGCCCCCGGGGAAACCTCAGATGTCCCTCAAATCCGGCCGAACGCTCCTGCGCCCATGCCTAGGGTCGGGGCCATGCCCGACATTCCCCCCACATGCCCCATCCGTCTCTCCGACGCCGCGCGCGACGCAGCCGCCGCCGCCCTGCGTACGGTGAGGGACACGGAACTCGGTCAGGCTCTTCCCGACACCTGCGTTCAGCCGTATCTCGAACACGGCGCGAAACACTTACGGAACCACTTCCCCTGCGAGGTCCTCGAAGCGCTGGCCGACTGGCGCCACGCCGCCACGCCCTGGCTGAACCTCACGAACCTGCCCGAACCCGAATGGCCCGTGCCCACGCCACGGGGCGGTTTCAGCGACGAAACGGTCCTCCAGGTGCCCAACCTCGTGCAGTTCGGACTCCTGCACCTGCTCGGCATGGCCCCGGTTGCCTACGTGTGGGAGAACGCCGGCCGTCTGATCCGGAATGTCGCCCCGCATCCGGACGCCGCCCGGGCCCGCACCTCCTGGGGTCACGCCCGCCACCTCGGCTGGCACACGGACGACTCCGTGCTCGACCACCGCGCGGGCGCCGCCGCGTCGATGGCCATACCGCACTTCCTGTCCTTCTACGGGATGCGCAACACCGAGGGGATCCCCACTGAGCTGCTGCCCCTCGACACCGTGGTCGCCGCGCTCCCCGCCCAGGTCGTGGTCGAACTGCGCCGACCCCAATTCGCCGTCGGCGCCCCCGAGTCGTACACGGGTGCCGCCGGTGGCGACCGGCCGCAGCGTACGGATGTCCCCCTGCTGTGGACGCTTCCCGACGGAAACGACGCCCTGCGCTACGGGCCGGGGCGTGTCACCGGCCAGACCGCGTGGGCGCGCGCCGCCCTGCGGTCGTTCGAGGAGTGCGTCGCCCGGCTCGCGGGCGTGCCGGTCACGGTGGAGGCGGGGGGATTCCACATTTTCGACAACCGTAGGGTGATGCACAGGCGCGTCTCCTTCGAGCCGGCACCGCCCGGCCGGGCCCGGTGGCTGCGCCGTTGCTACGCGATGCGCCGCGCCGCCGTCCGCTGATCCTCCCGGGCGGACCTTCCCCGTACCGCGTGAACCCCGCCCTGCCCGTACGGCCCGCCCTTCCCGTACCGCGTGAACCCCGCCCTGCCGCGTGCCCGAGTGAAAGCGACCGCACCACCGCGATGCTCGACATACCCCTGACAACCCTGCTCCTGCTGTGCCTTGCCGCGTCCGCGGCGGGATGGATCGATGCCGTGGTGGGCGGGGGCGGTCTGCTGCAGCTCCCGGCTCTGCTGGTCGGCCTGCCGCACTTGACGCCCGCGTACATCCTCGGCACGAACAAGGCGGTGTCCGTCGTCGGCACCTCCGCCGCGGCCGTCACCTACACGCGCAAAGCACCGGTGGACGTGCGCACGGCCGTACGGATCGGGCTGGCCGCGGTCGGCGGTCGCTCGGCGGCGCGTTCTTCGCCGCCGGCATCGACAGCGCCGTGCTCCGGCCGCTGATCATGGTCGTCCTGCTGGGAGTCCTGGCGTTCGTCCTCCTCCGCCCGTCGTTCGGCACGGCCCCGGCGCCCGGCCCCGCCACCCGCCGCCGCGTGCTGGCCGCGATCCTCGTCGCGGGCCTGGGCATCGGTTTCTACGACGGACTGATCGGTCCCGGCACGGGCACCTTCCTCGTCATCACGCTGGCCGCCATCCTGCACATGGACCTGGTGACCGCCTCGGCGACCACGAAGGTCGTCAATGTCTGCACCAATCTGGGCGCGTTGGCGATGTTCGCCGTCCAGGGCACGGTCCTGTGGCGGCTGGCCGCCCTCATGGCGGTCTTCAATCTGGCGGGCGGCATGGCCGGGGCGCGGATGGCGCTGAAGCGGGGAACCGGATTCGTCCGAGGCGTACTGGTGGTGGTCGTGGTGGGCCTGGTCTGCAAGCTCGCCTACGACCAGTGGGTGGTCTGACGCGGCGGAGCCCCCGCCGGGCGGCGAGGGCTCCGGAGCGCGGATGGCGAGGGCGGCCGCCCTCGCGAGGGCCAGTGCCGCTCGGCGAACGAGCCCGACTCCGGGTGGTGCGCTGAAGCCGTCCGATGGGACCGACGGCACGGGCCGGTGGTTGTACGGCCGCGCACGGTGACCGGGCGGCAGCCGGACCGAAAGTCCTTTCTGAGGACGGGACTTGGGGATCGCTCGACGGGATGTCCCGGAGCTCGCGGCTTCGTTTCAGCTCCCGCCCTTGCATTGGCCCGGCGATCGAGTTATGCATGAGTTATGCATGAATCGAGGAGGGGTCGAGCCACAGCCCGTACCGCCCGTATCGGCAACCTGCTGGGGGCGGCGGCGCTGACCGTCTCCGACCGCATGACCCGGGCGGCCGCGGACGCGACCGGTGCGAGCATCAGCGGCACGGCGGCCCTGGTCACCCTGCTGACCTCGCCCGGGATCGGCGTGACGCTGCTCGGGACGCGGATCGGGCTCAGCCAGCCGGCATGCGCGCGCATGCTGGACCAGCTCCAGGCCCGGGATCTCGTCACCCGCCGCCGCGAGGGCGGACGTCTGGCGGCCGTGGAGCTGACGGAGGCGGGGCGGGCCGCCGCACGCGCCGCCCTCTCGGCGCGGCAGCAGGAACTGGCCGCACTGGTGGACGGCATCGGGGACAGGGACCGAGCGGGCCTGGCCGCCGGGCTCGAAGTACTGCTCGGCCTGCTCCACGACGAGGTCGGCTCCGAGTACGTGGTGTGCCGACTGTGCGACCGCCCGGCGTGTGTGCGCGGCGGCGAACGCTGCCCGGTCGGAGCGGCGGCGCGCGCCCGCGCACGGGCGGCGCCGGACGGCGCGGATACGAGCGGTTCCGATGGGTGAGGTGCTCGCGCTCGCCTCCGCGCTGTGCTTCGGTACGACCCACTTCGTGGCGGGCCTGGTCGCGCGCCGCACACCCGGCACGACGGTCGCGGTCCACACCCAGGCGGGCGGCACGGTGCTGTGCGTCGTCGCCGCCCTCGCCGCTACCGACGCGTTTCCCGGCGTACGGGCACTGGGCTGGGGCGCGCTGTCCGGACTCGGCACCGGCGTCGGCGTGGCGTATCTCTATCGGGCACTGAGCAAGGGAGCGATGAGCGTGATCGTCCCGGTGAGCGATGTCGGGGCGGTGGCCCTTCCCGTGCTCGTCGGGATCGCCGTGCTCGGGGAACGCCCGTCCGTTCTCGCGCTGTTCGGCATGGTCGTAGCCGTGCCGGCGATCTGGCTGGTCTCGGGCGGGGCGCTTCGCCGGCCGCGTCCCGGCCGCGCGGACGACGGCGGTGGCCCGGCCGGTGCCGAGCCCGCGGGCGTGTCGCATCCCGGCGCCGGTGACCGGGCGGCTACCGGCGATCCCTCCGGAACCCGCGCCGAACGCACCCCGCCCGGGGCGCCCGGTGTACCCGACGCGCTGGTCGCCGGGGTCGGCTTCGCCGTCCAGTACCTCGCCATCGCCCGCGTCCCGGCGGATGCGGGCCTGTGGCCGGTGGCGGCGAGCCGTCTCGTCTCCGTGGCGGTGGCCGTCGTACTGCTGCGGCACGCCGGCGGACCCTGGCGGTTGCCGTCGCGCCTGGCCGCCCCGGCCGTCGCGGCGGGAGGTCTCGGCACGGTCGCCCTCGTCCTCTACCTGTCGGCCGCGCACCAGCAGCTCGTCGCCGTGGCCACGGTTCTCTCGGCGCTCTACCCCGTCATCCCGGTCCTCCTCGCCCTGGCGCTGCTGCACGAACGGGTCGGCCGGGGGCAGGCGTCGGGGCTTCTCGCCTCGGGGGTGGCCATTGCGCTCATCGCCTCGCGCTGACCGCTGCTCGCGGTCCTCGACCCCCCCTCGACGGCCGCGCCGTGCGCCCGTGAGGCGCGGGCGGCCGCATCGCGCGATTGGGCGCCGCGTGCGCGCGCGCCCCCGTACGGGCCCGTATGCTCGCGGCGCGCTGAGCAGCGGCGACGAACATCGACGGACGAGGACGACCGGACACCGACGGACGAGGACGACCGGACACCGACGGACGAGAAGGAGACCAGCGGACGTGGCGGACTACCTGACCGTGATGACCACCACCGACGACGCAGAGAAGGCCGAGGCCCTCGCGCGCGGGGCCATTCAGGCGCGGGTGGCTGCCTGCGCGCAGATCTCGGCCCCGGTCCAATCCGTCTACCGGTGGGAGGGGGCGATCGAGACCGCCCAGGAATGGCAGGTGCTGTTCAAGACGACGACGGCGCGGTACCGCGAGCTCGAGGCGTTCATCGAGGGCACGCACGCCTACGAGACCCCGGAGATCATCGCGACGCCCATCGTCACGGGCGGCGCGGACTACCTCGCCTGGGTCTCCGCCGAGACCACCGAGGGCTGAGCCGGCCACCGCCTCTGCCCGCCTCCCCGCGGCTGGCCGCCCCGTGCGGGCCGGTGCCCACCGGACCGGAAAACCGCATGCCGGGCAAAACAGCACGCGGCGGCCTGTTGACCTCGCTCCAGGTCAGGGTTCAAGACTGGGGACTACAGGTACCGAAACAGCCGGGCGGTCCGGACGGGGAGCGTGATCGGTATGCGTGTGGTGAGAGCCGTGCAGTTCGGGAAACCGGACGTGCTGGTGGTGGAGCAGGCGCCGGATCCCGAGGCGGGTCCCGGCGAGGTCGTGGTCGCCGTCCGCGTCGTGCCGCTCCTCTTCCTGGACACCCAGATCCGGCGCGGCTGGGGCGGCGCGTGGTTCACTCTCGAGCCGCCCTACGTGCCGGGGTCGGCGGCGGCCGGGGAGGTCGTCTCCGCCGGGCAGGGCGTGGACCCCGCATGGGTCGGCCGGCGTGTCGTCACCGACACCGGGACCCAGGGGAGTTACCTCCAGCTGGTGGCCGTTCCGGTGGAGAACCTGGTCGCGGTGCCCGAGGGCCTGGGGCTGCAGGAAGCCGCGGCGCTGATGTACGACGGCCGTACCGCGATGCGGCTGGCGGAGCTGTTCCCCGTACGGCCGGGGGAGTGCGTGCTGGTCCTCGCGGCCGCCGGCGGGCTGGGCAGCCTCCTCGTCCAGCTGGGGCACGCGGCGGGCGGCCGGGTCATCGGCGCCGCGGGCGGCAAGCGGAAGGTAGACCTGGTGCGCGAGCTGGGGGCCGACGCCGTGGTCGACTACACCGAACCCGGCTGGGCCGGCCAGGTGCGCGCGCTGACCGGGGGGAGCGGACCCGATGTGGTCTTCGACGGGGCCGGAGGGGAGATCGGCCGCGAGGCGTTCGAGATGACCGCGGAGGGCGGGATGTTTTCGGCGCACGGGTCACCCGGTGACGCGTTCGCGCCGATCCGACCCGAGGAGGCCCGGAGCAAGGGCGTCATGCTGTCCGGCATCGAGCAGGTACGGCTCTCAGGCGCGGAGGCCAGGCGGCTGACCGCACAGGCGTTGGCCGAGGCGGTGGCGGGACGGGTCCGGCCCGTCATCGGCCGCGTCTTCCCGCTGGAGCGTGCCGGTGACGCGCACGCCGAGATGGAGGGCCGCGAGATCCTCGGCAAGGCGCTGCTGCTGGTGTGAGGTGCCGGGGAGAGGGCCCTCGCGCGGTCCCGTGCCCGTCCCGTCCGGCCCACCTCACCGGCTTACGTGATGGGCGGCTGCGGTGCCCGTTCCTCCGGTTCGCCCTGGCTCTGGGGCGTTCCCGGACTGCCCGGGCTCTCCGGCTGCCCGGGTGACTCGGGCGGCGGGGACTCGTCCGGCTGCTCGGGCGTACTGGGCTGCTCCGGCGACTGGTCACCGGGGGACTCCGGCGACGAGTCCGGCGCGGGCGTGGAGGGGGAGGTGTCACCGCTGGGGGACGGTGTCTCGTACGGATCGTCGCTCGGCGGCGTCGTGGGCCGGTCCGTGCCGCCCGTGCTGCCGGCGCGCCGCTCGAACCACCCGCCCGTGTCCGGGTCGTAGAGCACGAACCAGTCGATGTCGCGCGGCGCGGGAGCGACCGCCACGACGTTCGACCGGTTGTAGCCGGGCCAGGAGTTGCCGCGCTGCTTCGGGGTGCCCTTCAGGGCCGACGGCGGGGTCAGCGGATTGCCGCAGGCGCAGCGCACGCGCGGTACACCGCGATCGTCGACCAGGACGGCCGTACCGGACTGCAGCACCGACTGGTAGCTGGTGGCCTCCCCGTTCCTGTAGCCGTGATTGGTGACCCGGGTGTCCGCGCGGAGCTGGACCGGCGTCAGGCCGCGCAGCCACGACGGGATGCGGCCCTCGTCGATGTTCTGCACGCCCGCGAACGCCTTCGCCTTGGCGCGGTCGGAGGAGAGGTAGTCGATCTGCTTCTCCACGTCGCAGCTGGAGGAGTCGCGGGTGCCGCCGTACAGGCCCGGCTCCGAACCCTCGATGCTGCGCGTGCCGCCCGCCCCGCTGGGCGGCGCACTCGGCGTCGCCGTCGGCGGGATCCCGGAGGAGTCCTCGGCCGTGGAGTCCGAGTACGGGTCGGGGCCCTGGGAGGAGGCCGCCTGGAGGAACAACTCCTCGGACTCCGGCTCGCCGGTCGAACGGGTCAGGACGACGGCCACCACGACGGCGACCACCACGATCCCGGTGATGATCGCGACCCGGGGAGCGGACCGCCACCACGCCCGGGGCCGTTCGCCACCGGGACCCTCGCCCCCGGGACCCTCGCCCCCGGGACCACCGCCCTCGCCCCCCGGTCCAGCACCGCCCGGCTCCCCGGGCCCGCCCGGAGGCTCGCCCGGTCCCGACGGCCGGGACGGCTGTGAGGGCTCCGACGGCTCCGAGGGGCGCCCCGGCTCCGTGGGACCCGAGGGACGTCCTGCCGGGCCCGACGGCTCCCCCGACGGCCTGCCGGACAGAGGTCCCGACGGCGGGCCGGTCGGCGGTTCGCCGCCCGGACCTGTGGGCGGCTCGTTGCTGTCCGAAGGCGGCTGGGACGTCACGGGCGGCTCCTCCGGGGCGTAGTGGAGGGGGAAATTGTGAGGTCTATCGATTGGATCCCGTTCGTTCCCTCCCTGCTCATTGTGTGCTCCTGCTCCACGCTCCCCGCAAGCGGTGCGGCGCCCCCGTGCTTACGGTGGATGAGAGGCGGACCAGGGCGGGATGCGCCGGAAGTCGCACGGGAGAGGGGCAGGAGGGCGGACGGTGTGAGTCGTACGCGAGAAGCCGCTCCCCCGGGCGCCACGGGGCCCGCACCGCACCCGGTGCGCCCCTGGGGGGACGCGCTCGCGGCCGTCGCCGCGGGTGTGATCACGATGTGGGTCGTCGCCACGCTCGGACTGTGGGCCGCGGGTGCCACCGACCTGCCCGGTGGGGCATTCCCGCGCGTCATCGCGGCAACCGTCGTGATCGCCGTCGGCGGCGACGTCGAACTGCACGGTGACGCCGGATTCATCGCGCAGACCAATGCAGCGCTCGACGCCGTACCCCTGTCCGTGACGCTCGCAGGTGCCCTGGCCACGGCCTTCGTCTTCCTGATCCCGCTGCGCCGCCGCGCGGTGGCCGACAGCCGCGAGGTGCTCGGACGGGTCGTCCGCGTGGCGGTCCTCTGGCTCGTGGCCCTCCTGGTGCTGGCACTCGTCGCCCGCCAGACCTTCCGCATTTCCCTCGGCGGCGGCATCGCCGAGGACATCGGCGAAGCCCTGGGCGCGGCCCCGACCGTCGGCTTCCGCGCCGAGGTCGGCCCGACGCTGGGGTTCGGCCTGCTCTGGCTGCTCGCCGTCCTGGCGCTGACCTTCCTCGTCTCCCGCCGGGCTCCCCTGCCCTCGCGACTCCTGCGCTTCCAGCAGTCCGTACGGCCGCCGGCGCACGCGATGGTCCTGCTCCTGCTCGCCTATGTCGTGATCGGGCTGGTCATCGGCCTCGTCACGCTCATCACCCACGGGCACCCGGCCGAGACGGCGGCCGTGATCCTCCTCGGCCTGCCGAACCTGGCCTGGATGGGCCTCGGGATCGGCATCGGGGGCTCGTACGACGGGCATGTCGCCGAAGGCATCGGACTGCCCATGCCGCACGTCCTCGACGAGGTGCTGCGCACCTCGGGCGGCCGGGACGCAACGCTGGACCTCGGCACGTTCGCGGAGAACGACGGCCGGGCCTGGCTGCTCGTGGCCGTGGCCGCCGTCCTGCTGCTCGCGGCCGGATTCCTGGCCGCGGCCCGCTCCCCGGCCGTTACGAAGCCCTGGCAGCACGCCGTCCGCATGGCGCTCGCCCTGGGCCTGACCATGCTGGTGATCGGGCTGCTCACCCGGATCTCCGCGCACTACGGCCTGACGGTCATCGGCGTCGGCGACCTGGGAGGGGGACTGGGCGGCGAGGTCTTCCTGCGGCCGAACTTCCTGCCACTGATCGGATTCGGGCTGCTCTGGGGCCTGGTCGCGGGCTTCCTCGGCAGCCTGCTCGCGCGCCGCGTACGCCACCCCGGCGTGGTGGAGTGAGGCTGCCGCAGCGAGCAAGCGGTCCTCGTACGGCCGACCCCGTGCCGCGCCTGCGCAGCGCAACCGGTCCACGCAACCGGTCCACGCAACCTCCCACGGGGGTGACGTGCGGCGCTCTACGTGCCGGGAATGCCGAATACCGGTGCCGCCCAGGCCGGGGGCGGAGGCGGCGGAGGTGACGGCTCCGGCCACCCGGGTCCCGGGGCTGCCAAGTCGACACGGGTCGGGGTGCGCTGCGCCGACGGAGCCGTCTCCCCGGGCCGTACGGTCCGGCCCGCCGCCCGCAGTTCGGCGACGAACTCGCGGCAGGTGCCGAACCGTTCGTCCGGCGACTTGGCCAGCGCCCTGGCCATCACCTCGTCCGCGGCGGGCGGGAGTTCGGGCCGCTCCTCGGACAGCACGGGCGGCGCGTCGTACTGGTGCGCCCACAGCAGGGCCAAGTCGTCGTCCCGGCGGAACGGTGGGACACCCGTGAGCGATTCGAAGACGACACAGGCCAGGCTGTAGATGTCGCAACGGCCGTCCACCGGGCGGCCGGAGATCTGCTCGGGCGCCACGTAGTCGAGGGTTCCCACGAACTGGCCGACCGAGGTGAAGCCGGTCAGCGACAGTGACTTCTTCGTCAGTCCGAAGTCGGTCAGATAGACGTGCTCAGGGCGGTCGGAGTCGGTGCCCTCCGCCACGAGGATGTTCCCGGGCTTCACGTCGCGGTGCACCAACTCGTGGGCGTGGGCGGCATCCAGCGCCGAGGCGACCTGGAGGGCGATCCGGCAGGCGGCCTCGATGGTCAGGGGCCCGTCCCGGTCGAGCAACGCCCGCAGGTCCTTGCCCTCGACGTACCGCATCGCGATCCAGAGCACGCCCTCCGTCTCGCCCGCCTCGAACACCGGCACGATGTGCGGAT
This sequence comes from Streptomyces sp. NPDC051776, assembly GCF_040681345.1. Taxonomy (NCBI): domain Bacteria; kingdom Bacillati; phylum Actinomycetota; class Actinomycetes; order Kitasatosporales; family Streptomycetaceae; genus Streptomyces; species Streptomyces sp. NPDC051776. The sequence goes on from NZ_JBFAYQ010000013.1 coordinate 19,918, forward strand.
GGTCGAGGGACGCGGCCACTCGCGACTCGTGGGCGAACCGCTGCCGGAACGTGTCGTTGCGCGCGAGCTCGGGAGCGAGGAGCTTGACCGCGACCGTACGCCCGAGCCGCAGGTCCTTCGCGCGGTAGACGACGGCCATGCCGCCGCGGCCGATCTCGTGCTCCAGCAGGTACTCCGCGATCCGGCGGCCGGTCAGGCCGGATGTGTCGGGCGCGGTGTCGCGGCCGGGGGGACGGGCGCCAGGACCGGTCACCGGACATCACCGAACCGGGTCGGCGGGTGCGTGCCTCCTCGCGGTCCCTGGCCGTCGTCGTCCACCCCTCGCCCGGTCCCGGCCGGATCGTCCACGCCGGGCTGCTCGGCCTCGGGTTGGTCGGCGGGTTGGTCCATCACCTGTGTGGGTGGGGGTGGTTGGGGTTGCGCGGGGGTGTCGGTGGGTGGTGGTGCGGCCGGTGGTGGCTGCTCGGCCTCGGGTTGGTCGATCACCTGCGTGGGAGGCGGCGCCTCCGGCGCGACCCGGCCCTCCGGCCCGGAAGCCGCTGCGGCCGAAGGAGCCGACGGGGCAGACGGCGGTGCCGAGGGGTCCTCCGCGCCGGGCGGGGTCGGCGTGCTCGACGTCTCCGAGGGGCCCTCCGCGCCGGGCGGGGTCGGCGTGCTCGACGGCGTATGGCTCGCCGCGTATGTCTTCAGGGCGCCCCCGTCCGAGTAGCACCACCGCTCGTGCTGGGCGTCGTACAGCCAGACCGCCTCGCCGTCCACGACGACCCCGAACCGCAGCCCGCGCGTCCGCTGCCGGAAGGCCTCCCCGTCCGCCCCCGCGGCCAACTCCTCCGTGGCCTGACGGTACCGACGCACCTCGCGCTCCAGGCGGTCGAGCAGGGGACGCGGGTCCGCGGTACGGGCCAGGGGCTGCCCGGCGGCGGGCGGGCTCTGCGGGATGGACACCAGCAGCCGTCCGTCCACCCACGCCGCCCAGCCGTTGGAGCACAGCACATGGGCCCAGTCGCCCCGCCGGTCGACGAGCTGTACGGGCAGCAGCGGGTCCAGCGGAACCGAGGGGCGCGCCATGTCCGGCGCCGACCATGTGGCCATGCCGTCCCGCGGCACCACGTGGCTGGGGGTGAAGCCGGGCTCGGTGCCGGGCCCGGCCATGGGCGGATCGTTGGGATCGGTCATCCGGCTCACCTCCCGCGCACGCCGCCGCTTCCGCTACTTCCGCATGATGACGGGCTCATGCCTGCGCAGCAGCCGGGAGACGAGGTACCCGAACACCAGGGACAGCACGACCAGCATTCCCATGTCGAGCAGCCAGGCCGTGGCGGTGTGGTCCATGAGCGGATCCGCGGTGACCTTCTGGCCCCGCATGATCCTCTCCAGGTCGACCGTTCCCGCCATGGCGGCCAGCCCCCACCGTGCCGGTACGAGCCAGGAGAGCTGCTCGAGTCCCGCGACGCCGTCCAGTTTGATCAGCGCTCCGCAGAAGACCACCTGCACGATGGCGAGGAGGACCAGCAGCGGCATGGTGACCTCCTCCTTCCGCACCAGCGCGGAGACCACCAGGCCCAGCATCATGGCCGTGAACCCCAGGAGCGCGACGGCGAGGGTGATCTCGACCAGTGGCGGCAGGAACACCCCTTTGCCGCCGGGTGCGTTGAGGTCCACCCCGGTCAGCGCGACCATCGTCAGCACGACCGCCTGGACGATCGTGATCAGCCCCAGCACCACCACCTTGGACATCAGATACGCGGAGCGGGACAGGCCGACGGCCCGTTCCCTGCGGTAGATCGTTCTCTCCTTGACCAGCTCGCGTACGGCGTTGGCGGCGCCGGTGAGCACCGCTCCCAGACACAGGATCAGCAGCGCGTTCATCGCTTCCTGGCTGGTCAGTTCCGATCCGGCGAGGGCGTGCGCCATGGCGCCCATGATGAACGGCAGGGCGATCATGACGGCGAGGAAGGTCCGGTCGGCGGCGAGCGCGGCCGCATACCGACGGATGAGCGTGCGCAGCTGCGAGCCCCAGCTCTGCGCCTTCGGCGGGGGAACGGCGGCGTGCTCGGCGGGCGGCACGAGGTCGGGCTGCCGCGTCGCCCCCGCGATGTACTTCCGGTGCAGGTGCGAGTCGCGGTACTCGCCCGCCCAGTCCCGGTCCCCGTCCGTCTCGAAGGCCTCGAAGGCCTCGGGCCACTGGGTGAAGCCGAAGAACGGCAGTGTGTCCTCGGGCGGCCCGTAGTACGCGATCCTGCCGCCCGGTGCGAGCACCAGCAGCCGGTCGCACACGTCCAGACTCAGCACGCTGTGCGTGACCACGATGACCGTACGGCCGTCGTCCGCGAGGCCGCGCAGCATGTGCATCACCGAACGATCCATGCCCGGGTCGAGGCCGGACGTCGGCTCGTCCAGGAACAGCAGGGACGGCTTGGTCAGCAGTTCCAGCGCCACGCTCACACGCTTGCGCTGCCCGCCGGAAAGGCTGTGGATGGGCTGGTCGACCCGCTGGTCCAGGCCGAGTTCGTGGATCACCTCGTCGACCCTCGCCTGGCGCTCGGCCTTGGCGGTGTCGTCGGGGAAGCGGAGCCGGGCGGCATAGCCGAGGGCCCGGCGCACCGTGAGCTGCGCGTGCAGGATGTCGTCCTGCGGCACCAACCCGATGCGCTGCCGCAGCTCCGCGTAGTCCCGGTACAGATCCCGGCCGTCGTAGAGCACGGTGCCCGTGTCCGCGGGGCGCAGCCCGGTCAGCGCGTTGAGGAGCGTCGACTTGCCCGAGCCGCTGGGGCCGACGACGGCGAGCAGGCACTTCTCGCTCACCGGGAACGAGACGTGGTCCAGCAGCGTCTTGCGGCCCCTGTCGACCCGAACGGCCAAGTCCTGCACGTCGAGCGAGACCTCACCGGTGTCGACGTACTCCTGGAGTTCGTCCCCGACCAGGCAGAACGCGGAGTGGCCGATGCCGACGATGTCGCCCTGCTCGACACGGGCTCGCTGGACCGGCTGGCCGTTGAGATACGTGCCGTTGTGGCTGCCGAGATCGACGATCTCGTAGCCGCCGGGCGCACCCGGGGTGGGGGGTACGGCACCCGCGGCGGGTTCGGGGAGGGCCCGCAGCTCTGCGTGGCGGCGGGAGACCACCAGGTCGTCGATGACCAGGTCGTTGTCCGCGGCCCGGCCGATACGGATCGTCCGGGAGGGCAGCGGGCGTATGGCCGACGGCCGGCGGAAGGTGCTGGTGCCGCCGGGATGGGAGACCGCGGAAGGGCGCTGGACCCGCGTCGGGGCCGCCGGACGGGTACGGGCGCTGAGGACCGCGCAGGGGCCGTCGGCCGGGTTGCCGAAGCGGATGACGCTGCCGGCGCCGACGCCGGACTGGTCGACACGGCGGCCATCGGCGTACGTACCGTTGGTGCTGCCCTCGTCCTCGAGGGTCCAGTGGCCCTCATCGGGCCGCAACACCGCGTGATGCCAGGAGACCCTGGAGTCGCTGAACACGATGTCGCTCGCCGGATCACGCCCTACGTGGTAGGACCGGCCGGGACTCATGACGTGGGAGTCGCCGTCGGCTTCGAGGACCAGTTCGGGCGCGGAGGGTGCGACCGGTCGCTGTCCCATGTCATGAATTTTACGGCGGGAGCCGGTCGCACGCCTTGTGGAGAGGCGTTGCACGCCCGGTCGCAGGCGGGAGGGTGTCTCGGGGCGGCGGGCGATGGGTGAAAGGCGGGAGAAGGGAGTTGGGGTGACGGTGGAGCGGTTGCGACTGCCCTTCTTCGTCTACGGGACGCTGCGTCCGGGCCGGGAGAACCACGACCTGTATCTGCGCGGACGCACCGCGGAGGAGCGGCCCGCACTGCTGCGCGGAGCGGTGATGTACGAGGGGCCGGGGTGGCCGTACGCGGTGGCGGAGCCCGGCGGCGAGATCCACGGCGAGCTGATCACTCCCGCGACCGAGCACTACGACGCGCTGCTCGTGGCCCTGGACAGGCTGGAGGACTACGCGCCGGGGGATCCCGCCAACATCTACGAGCGCGTCGCCCGTGAGGTGATCCTGGGCGATGGCGAGGCCACGGGCGCCTGGGTCTACCTGGCCGCGGAACCGGTGGCGAGGCGGCTCCGTGCCTCGGGCACGCTGGTGCCGGGCGGGGACTGGGTGTCCTGCTGACCATTGCGAGCGGCCGGCCGGTGGTGGTGCGGGAGCGGCGCCGACTCCGGGGGAGCGGCGGTCGTGCGTGCTGCGGAGACGGCTGGTCGGCCGGGCTGTGGAGGGGCGGTCGGTCGCGTCAGGCACTCGGCGGCAGTGGTAGTGCGGGTTGCGGAGCGGCGGTCGTGCGTGCTGCGGAGGGGGCCGGTCGGCCGGGCTGTGGAGGGGCGGTCGGTCGCGTCAGGCACTCGGCTGCGGGACCGTCGAGGCCCCGGCGACCGGCTGCCCCTCCGGCGTCCCGGCGGCGGCCGGGACCGGCTCCACGCGAACCGCGCAGACTTTGAACTCCGGCATCCGTGAAGTCGGGTCCAGTGCCGGGTTGGTGAGGGTGTTGGCACGGCCGGGGCCGGGCCAGTGGAAGGGCATGAAGACCGTGTCGGGGCGGATGGCGCGGGTGACCCGGGCCGGGGCGACGGCCCGGCCGCGCCGCGAGACCACCGCCACCGGGTCGCCCTCGTCCACCCCCACGCGCGCGGCAAGTTCCGGATGCAGCTCCACGAAGGGGCCGGGGGCAGCCGCGTTGAGCTCCTCGACCCGCCGGGTCTGCGCGCCCGACTGGTACTGCGAGACCACCCGGCCGGTGGTCAGCAGCACCGGGTAGTCCTCGTCGGCCTCTTCGGCGGAGGCACGGTGGGTGACGGGTACGAACCGGGCCCGGCCGTCCTCGGTCGCGAACCGGTCGAGGAAGAGACGTGGCGTGCCCGGGTGGCCTCCCTTCCGCACCGCGGTGCCCCGACGGCCGGTCTGCTCGGCGCCGTGGTCATCGGCCGGGCCGCCTAGGGGCGAGGTGTCGTCCGAGGGCGAGGCGCCGTCGCGGGACCGGGCTGTGGCGGGCAGCGGAGGGCCGTCGCCGGGCCGCGCGTGGCCGCCGGGTTGCGTGGAGTCGTCCGGCAGAGCGCGATCGTCCGGCAGTGAACGGTCGGCCGGCAGTGAACCATCGTCCGGCAGTGAACGATCGTCCGGCAGCGCCCCGAGCGGTGCTCCCTCATCGGGCTCGCCCCCGTCGGTCTCCGGGCAGGGCCAGAACACGCCGTCCTCCTCCGCGATCCGGCGATACGTGATGCCGGAGTAGTCGGCAGGGCCACCCGCGGAGGCGCGGCGCAACTCGGCGAAGACCTCCTCCGGGTCCGTGGGGAAGCCCTTTTCCCAACCCAGGCGGGAGGCAAGGCCGTTCAGTACCTCCAGGTCCGTCCGTACACCCGGCGGCGGCGTGATGGCCCGCCGGCGCAGCAGCACTCGGCCCTCGAGGTTCGTCGTGGTCCCGGTCTCCTCGGCCCACTGCGTCACCGGCAGTACGACGTCGGCGAGTCGGGCCGTCTCCGACAGGACGACGTCGGCGACGGCGAGGAAGTCCAGGGAGCGGATGCGTTCCTCGATGTGGGAGGCGCGCGGGGCGGACACCACCGGGTTGGACCCCATCAGCAGGAGCGCCTTCACGTCCCCGCCGAGTGTGTCCAGCAGTTCGTACGCGCTGCGTCCCGGGCCGGGCAGGGCACCGGGGTCCACGCCCCACACCTCGGCCACGTGGGCGCGTGCCGCGGGATCGCTGAGCTTGCGGTACCCGGGCAACTGGTCGGCCTTCTGGCCGTGTTCACGGCCGCCCTGCCCATTGCCCTGCCCGGTAAGACAGCCGTAGCCGGACAGGGGCCGCCCGGCGCGGCCCGTTGCCAGGCACAGATTGATCCAGGCGCCGACCGTGTCCGTGCCCTTCGACTGCTGCTCCGGACCGCGCGCGGTGAGCACCATCGACGACGGCGCGTCGCAGAACAGGGCCACCGCCGCGCGCAGGTCCGGCAGCGGCACGCCGGTGATCCGCTCCACCAGTTCGGGCCAGTGCGCCATGGCGGCGGCACGAGCCTCCGGCCAGTTGGTCGTACGCGCCGCCACGAACTCCTCGTCCACCCTCCCCTCGGCGACCACCAGATGCAGCAGGCCCAGGGCGAGGGCGAGGTCAGTGCCGGGGCGGGGGGCGAGATGCAGGTCGGCCTGCTCGGCCGTACGGGTGCGGCGCGGATCGACGACGACCAGCTTGCCCCCGTTCTCCTTGAGTTCGGTGAGGTAGCGGAGGGCGGGCGGCATCGTCTCGGCGAGGTTGGAGCCGACGAGGACGACACAGCCGCTCCGGGGGATGTCGGCCATCGGAAAGGGCAGCCCGCGGTCCAGGCCGAAGGCCCTCTGGTGGGCGGCGGCGGCCGAGGACATGCAGAAGCGGCCGTTGTAGTCGATCTGGGAGGTGCTCAGCACGACGCGTGCGAACTTGCCCAGCGCGTACGCCTTTTCGTTGGTCAGCCCGCCGCCGCCGAAGACACCGACCGCGTCGGCGCCGTGCTCCGCGCGCGTGCGGACGAGACCTTCGGCGACCCGGTCCAGCGCCTCCTCCCACGTGGCGGGCTCCAGTTCTCCCGTGGCGCGGCGACGGACCAGCGGCTCGGTCAGGCGCACCCGGGAGGAGAGCACGGCAGGAGCGGTGCGGCCCTTTCCGCACAGCGCGCCCCGGTTGACGGGGAACGCGGTCCGCTCCACCACCTCCACGCCGACGCTGTCCGCCTCCGGTCGCAGCGCCATGCCGCACTGCAGCGCGCAGTACGGACAATGCGTGTCGACGGGGGCGGCTGCGCGTGCCCTGGGGGCTGCGGGTGTGGTGGCGCTGGGCATGCACCCCAGCGTGCGTCGGCGGTGTTACGGGAGGTGCCCCTCCGCGTTACGCGCGCCGCACGGCCACCTCAGCACCGGAGGCACGCCACGGTGAGGTCGCCCACCGCGCCCCCTGAGCAGCACCGGAACCTCCCGGAGGTCGCTCCGGCGGACCGGCGTCCAGTGTGTGCGCAATGGGCCGACCGCCATGCGTCAACCTCCCAGTGCCTGCGCCACGCCCGGCTCCTGCGGGCCGAGGAAGTGCGGATCGGGCCGGACGGTGGCGTCGAGTGCGGCCTTGCCCGCGGCGGCGAGCTCCCTGACTCCGCCGTACCACCAGGTCACGTCCCGCCGTTCGGCCACGCTCACGCCGTACGCGTCGAGGCCCGCCGTCTCGCACAGCGCCAGCGCCCGCCGTATGTGGAAACCCTGGCTGATCAGCAAGGCCCGGTCGACGCCGAAGATCCGCTTCGCCCGCGCGCACGAGTCCCAGGTGTCGAACCCGGCATAGTCGCTGACGATCCGGCCGTCCGGTACGCCGCGTGCCGTGAGGTAGCCGCGCATCGCATCCGGCTCGTCGTAGTCGGTGCGGCTGTTGTCGCCCGTCACCAGCACCACGCGGATCCGCCCGGCCCGGTACAGCTCCGCCGCAGCGTCCAGCCGGTGGGCGAGGTACGGCGACGGCCGACTCCCGTTCAGACCGGCGCCGAAGACGAGGCCCACGGGTGCCGCGGGTGCGTCCGCAACGGTGCGCACCCGCTCCGCCGCCGTCGCGTTCATCCACGTCGCGGGAAGAAGGGCCAGGACGCAGCCCAGCATCACCGCCTGCACCGCGCGCCGTCTGCCCTGCCGCGTCCGAGGCAGGCGCAACCGCCCGGGCCGCAGCAGCGGCCACGGGAGCCGCAGCAGTCGCGGCAGTCCCGTATGCAGTGTGCGCGCGGCCCGGGCCCTCGGCCGGAGCCTCTCCATGGCACCCCCCTGGTCGTCCGTTCCCCCAACTCCTTCGACGATCAGGCGGGCCCAAGGGTTCTCCGAACGGACGCCCGGTTCGCGAGAACACCCGGACGAGTGACTCCGAGGAGGGAAGTCGACGGGAGAGCCGACCAGGCGAGCAGGCAAGGAAGCCGACCAGGCGAGCTGGCAAGGAAGCCGAACAGGGGAGCTGGCAAGGAAGCCGAACAGGGGAGCCGACCGGGGCTTGTGCCGACGCGCGTCCGGCACCGACGACGCCGTGACCTCGACGCGCGGCCGGCGCCGGCCCACGACATCTCCGCGAGACCTGCCGCCCCGTGAGCCCCCCGACATCACACGTCACGCCGACGCAACGGCCCGGCAATACCCGCTCGCCAGAATCTCCGCATGACGGCGTCGACACCACCTCACGGCCCGGTCCCGCCCGGAACAACCCCCCGCCTCGACAGCACGGCGCAGCTCATGAACCAGATAACGGCCCACCTCGGCGACCGCCTCCTGATCGCCGGCACACGCAGTCTCCACCGCCCGCACGGAGACCGCCCGCACGGAGACCGCCCGCACGGAGACCGCCCGCACGGAGACCGCCCGAACGGAGACCGCCCGAACGGAGTCCGCGCCCACGGAAACCTCCCCCACGGAGCCAGGAGGCGCTCCCGGCCCCCGACGCTCGTCGCCGTCGCTCACGGCAGCCGTAACCCGAGGGCGCGCGACACCGTCCTCGCGCTCCTCGAACTCGTCCGCGCCCTGCGCCCCGGCCTGCCGGTCCGGCTCGGGCACATCGAGCTCAACGAACCACTCCTGTCCGGGACTCTCGCCGAACTGCGCGGCGACGCCGTACTCGTACCGCTGCTGTTCGGCCGCGGCCATCACGTCAAACACGACATCCCCCAAGCCGTCGCCGATGCTCCGCACCTGCGCGCGCGGACCGCCGCGTCCCTCGGCCCGCATCCGCTGCTCGCCGAGGCCCTGGACGCGCGGCTCGCCGAAGCCGGATGGCGGGCACCGGGCCGTCCCGGGGCACGCGCCCGCAGCGCCGTGGTGCTGGCGGCCGCGGGTTCCCGCGACCCCGACTCCGCCGCGGACACCGCACGCACGGCCGTACTGCTCGGCACCAGGCTCGGGGGCGTGCCCGTACTGCCCGCCTACGCGTCGGCGGCCGCCCCCACCGTGCCGGAAGCGGTGGCGGCACTGCGCGCCTCCGGCCGGGACCGCATCGCCGTCGCCTCGTGCTTCACGGCCCCCGGCCGGTTCTCCGCGCAGTGCGCGGAAAAGGCCCCGGGCGTCGCCGCCGGGCCGCTCGGCGCGCACCCCGCGCTCGCGCGGCTCGTCCTGCACCGTTACGACGAAGCGCTCGCCGCGCAGGCAGGTGTTCCCGGCGCCGCGGCAGAGCAACACCTCGCGGGAGCCGCGCGCCTCGTCTCCGCCTGAGCCCTGCATCTCGCCTCCGCCGGCCTACGGACCTCGTCTCCGCCTGAGCCACGGAGCCGTCCACGGAGCCGCCCAGGATCCGCCACGGACCCGCCCCACGGACCCTCCGGCACCGGATGCGCCGCTCCCATCCACGCCGAGGTCCCCGTCCCACCACCGTCCCTCTCTCGCCTTCTACGCCCGCCCCTGCGGCCATGCCCGCCCCCTGCCGTCCATGCCCGCCCCCTGCCGTCCCAGCCCCGGCTCCTCGTTCCCTCCCGGCCCGCCCGCCCCGCCCGGTGGCCGGTCCGGTTACGGTCCCTGTATGGCAGGCAACAACCGGACCGACGCACCCACCGCGTACGACGACCGCTCCGCGCGCTCCCCGCAGGACCTGCGGCCATACGGCGAAGCGGATACCGAGCGCTGGGCGCCCGAGCCGGACAAGCGCCCCGGCCGTACCGCCTTCCAGCGCGACCGGGCCCGCGTCCTGCACTCCGCCGCGCTGCGCCGCCTTGCGGGGAAGACCCAGGTGGTCACCCCGGGCCAGCAGTCCATCGGGTGGGACGCGAGTCCCCGCACCCGGCTGACCCACTCCCTCGAGTGCGCCCAGGTGGGCCGTGAACTCGGCGCCGCGCTCGGCTGCGACCCGGACCTCGTCGAGACCGCCTGCCTGGCCCACGACCTCGGCCACCCGCCGTTCGGCCACAACGGCGAGCACGTCCTCAACGAAATCGCCAAGGACTGCGGCGGATTCGAAGGGAACGCGCAGTCGCTGCGCCTCCTCGGACGCCTCGAACCCAAGCGCTTCGCGGAGCGCGACGGAGGCGGCGGACCGGTCAGCGTCGGGCTCAACCTGACCCGCGCCGCCCTGGACGCCGCCACCAAGTACCCCTGGCCGCGCGGAGGGCACCCGACCGACCCGGACTCCCCGAAGTTCGGGGTCTACGAGGACGACCTGCCCCTGTTCACCTGGCTGCGTCACGGCGCCCCGGATCACCGGCGGTGCTTCGAGGCACAGGTGATGGACTGGTCCGACGACGTGGCCTACTCCGTCCATGACATCGAGGACGGCCTGCACGCCGGACACCTCGACCCCAACCTGCTCCTCGCCGAGCCCGAGCGCCGCCGGATCTTCGCCTGCGCCGCCGCCCGCTACGCCCCGCCCGGCACCGAGCAGGACGAGCTCGCCGAGGCTCTGGACCGGCTGACCGACCAGGAATGGTGGCCGCACGGCTACGACGGTTCCGCTGTGGCCCAGGCTCGCCTGAAGGACGCCACCAGCCAGCTCATCGGACGGTTCTGTCTCGCCGCGGAGGGCGCGACGCGCCATGCGTACGGAAGCGGCAGGCTCACCCGGTACGCCGCCGAACTCGTCGTCCCCCGGACCGCACGGCTGGAGTGCGCCGTGCTCAAGGCGGTCGCCGACCTGTACGTGATGCAGCGCGCGGAACAGGAGCGGGTGCGTGCCGGGCAGCGGATCGTTCTGGCCGAACTGGCCGAGGCGCTCGGCGCCCGTGCGCCCGACGGCCTCGACCCGCAGTACCGGGCGCTGCACGCGGCCGCACCCGACGACCGTGCGCGTCAGCGGGTCGTCGTCGACCAGATCGCCGCGCTCACCGACGTGTCGGCGCGCAACCTGCACGCCCGGATGACGAACGGGGGGTGAAAACCCCGTCTCACGGAACGGGGCGCGGGTGCGGATCCCGCGGGCCGTACGGGCCCACCCGTCCGCACGCGTGCATCGTCCTTACGCGGAGTTCACGGCCGGACGCGGAGCTTCGTCCTTGGGTGGAGCCTGCTCCGGCGCCGCACCACCCGGGTACACGAAGGGACGAGCAGTGTCACCGGCAGAACGGCACGCGACACGACGACCGGGAGCACTCCAGCACGCGGCCGAAACAGCACCCTGGAGATCGCCCGGATCAGGGCACGAGGCAACGTCCGGAGGGGCGGAGTCCCTCTTCCCGCGGCACGCCCCGTGCGGGAGGCTCGCTTGAGGCGAGCGGAGCGGGGGACCATGGACACAGGCTTAGGGCCCAGTAGCGAGGAGGCACCAAGTGGTCGACGCTAATCAGACGTTCGTCATCGTCGGAGGGGGGCTGGCGGGAGCCAAAGCCGCCGAGACCCTGCGCGCGGAGGGGTTCACGGGACGGGTCATCCTCATCTGCGACGAGCGCGACCACCCCTATGAGCGGCCGCCGTTGTCCAAGGGCTACCTCACCGGCTCCGACGAGCGCGACAGCGTCTTCGTACACGAGCCCGCCTGGTACGCACAGGCCGAGATCGAACTCCACCTCGGCCAGCCCGCCGTTCAGCTCGACCGCGGCACGAAGGCCGTGACCTTGGGCGACGGCACCCGCGTCCATTACGACAAGCTGCTCCTCGCCACCGGCGCAGAGCCGCGCCGCCTGGACATCCCCGGCACCGACCTCGCGGGCGTCCACCATCTGCGCAGGCTCGCCCACGCCGACCGGCTGCGCGGCGTCCTCGCGTCTCTCGGAAGGGACAACGGCCACCTGGTCATCGCGGGCGCGGGCTGGATCGGCCTCGAAGTGGCCGCGGCCGCCCGGGGTTACGGCGCCGAGGTCACGATCGTCGAACCCGAACCGACGCCTCTGCACACCATTCTCGGACCCGAGCTCGGTTCGCTCTTCACGGATCTGCACCGTGAGCACGGCGTCCGCTTCCACTTCGGCGCCCGGCTGACCGACATCACCGGGCAGGACGGCATGGTGCTCGCCGCCTGTACCGACGACGGGGAGGAACACCCCGCGCACAGCGTGCTCGCCGCCATCGGCGCAGCACCCCGTACCGGCCTCGCCGACTCCGCGGGCCTGGCCCTGGCCGACCGGGCGCACGGCGGCGGCGTTCTCGTGGACACCTCGTTGCGCACCTCCGACCCGGACATCTACGCCGCGGGCGACGTCGCCGCGGCCGAGCACCCGCTCTTCGCCACCCGTATCCGCGTCGAGCACTGGGCCAATGCGCTGAACGGCGGCCCCGCGGCCGCCCGCGCCATGCTCGGCCGCCAGGTGACGTACGACAGGGTTCCGTACTTCTTCTCCGACCAGTACGACGTCGGGCTGGAGTACTCGGGATGGGCACCCCCCGGCTCCTACGACCAGGTGCTGCTGCGCGGTGACGCCACCAAGCGCGAGTTCATCGCCTTCTGGCTGAGCGAGGGGCGCGTTCTGGCGGGCATGAACGTCAACGTGTGGGACGTGACCGAGCCCATCCAACTGCTGATCCGCTCCGGGCAGCGCGTCGACCCCGATGGCCTCGCCGATCCCAGCGTTCCCCTCGGCGCGCTCGTCCGGGACCAGGGCGCCTGATGGAACAGCCGAAGGGACAGGACGTCATGGACACGGCACCACCCGTCGTCACCCTCGACGACGTCCGGGACGCCGCCGACCGGATCAAGGGAGTGGCGCACCGCACGCCGGTGCTGCGCTCCCGGACGCTCGACCGGCTCATCGGTGCCGAGACGTTCCTCAAGTGCGAGAACTTCCAGCGCGTGGGCGCATTCAAGTTCCGCGGCGCGTACAACGCGGTCTCCCGGCTGTCGCCCGCCCAACTGAGCCGCGGAGTCGCCGCGTACTCCTCGGGCAACCACGCCCAGGCGGTGGCACTGGCCGCCCGCGAGGCCGGGAGCACCGCCGTCATCGTCATGCCCGAGGACACGCCCGAGTCCAAGGTCGCGGCGACCGCCGGCTACGGGGCCGAGATCGTCCGCTACGACCGGTACACCGGAGATCGCGCCGCCATCGCCCGGGAACTGGCGGCGGAGCGCGGTCTCGCGCTCATCCCGCCGTACGAGCATCCGCATGTGATGGCCGGGCAGGGCACGGCCGGTCTCGAGTTGCTGGAGGAGACCGGGGAACTCGGCGCGCTTCTCGTGCCGGTCGGCGGTGGCGGACTGATGGCCGGATGTGCCACGGCCGCGACCGCGCTCCGCCCCGGCATTCGCATGATCGGGGTGGAGCCGGAGGCGGGGGACGACACCAAGCGGTCGCTGGAGTCCGGGCACCGGGTGAGCGTCCCCGTGCCGCGTACCATCGCCGACGGGCAGGCGGTGGACTCACCAGGGGAGTTGACGTTCTCGGTCAACCGGCGCCTGGTCGAGGACATTCTGCTCGTCAGCGACGAGGAGATCCGGGCCGCGATGGGGCTGGCTTTCGAACGGCTGAAGATCGTCGTCGAGCCCAGCGGCGCCACGGGCCTCGCCGCGCTGCTGTCGGGCAAGCTGGCACCGCTGCCGTCCCGCGTGGGCGTGGTGCTCTCCGGCGGCAACATCGGACTGCCGCGTTTCCTGGAATTGATGAACGGCTGACGGGCGTGCGGGAGTCGCTCAGTGGTGGTCTGCCGCCATGGGTCGTGCGCCCGCGTAGGTGGTCTGCCGCCATGGGTTGTGTGCCCGCGTAGGTGGTCTGCCGCCATGGGTTGTGTGCCGT
>NZ_JBFAYQ010000013.1:33672-165888 GCF_040681345.1 Streptomyces sp. NPDC051776
CCCGCGTAGGTGGTCTGCCGCCATGGGTTGTGTGCCCGCGGAGGTGGTCTGCCGCCATGGGTTGTGTGCCCGCGGAGGTGGTCTGCCGCCATGGGTTGTGTGCCCGCGGAGGTGGTCTGCCGCCATGGGTCGTGTGCCCGCGGAGGTGGTCTGCCGCCATGGGTCGTGTGCCCGCGGAGGTGGTCTGCCGCTACGGGTCGTGCGCCCGCGCCACGGACCACTGCGGCCGGGGTTGTCCGACCCCGGCCGTAGAATCCCCCCGTGGCAGGCAGGATCATCGATGACGACGTGAAGGCGGTCAGGGACGCGGTCCCGATCGACGCCGTCGTATCCGAGTACCTCCAGCTGCGCAACGCCGGAGGGGGCAACCTGAAGGGGATCTGCCCCTTTCATGATGAGAAGTCGCCCTCGTTCCATGTCAGTCCGAGCAAGGGGCTCTACCACTGCTTCGGCTGCCAGGAGGGCGGCGACACCATCGACTTCGTGATGAAGGTCGATCATCTCTCCTTCTCCGAAGCCGTCGAACGGCTCGCCGCCCAGGCCGGGGTCACGCTTCGCTACGAGGAGGGCGGTTACACCCCGGGCCGGCAGCAGGGCGAGCGGATCCGTCTCATCGAGGCCCACAAGATCGCCACGCAGTTCTACATCGATCAACTCGACAGTCCCGAGGCCGAGATCGGGCGGAAGTTCCTCGCTGCCCGTGGCTTCGACCAGGCCGCCGCGCAGCACTTCTCCGTCGGCTACTCCCCGGCCGGCTGGGACCATCTCGTCCGATTCCTGCGCGGACGCGGGTTCACCGACAAGGAGATGATCCTCTCCGGTCTCGCGCAGGACGGCCGCCGCGGGCCCATCGACCGCTTCCGCGGCCGTCTGATGTGGCCCATCCGCGACATCACCGGCGAGGTCGTCGGCTTCGGCGCGCGCAAGCTGCGCGAGGACGACAACGGCCCCAAGTACCTGAACACCCCCGAGACCCCGCTGTACCGCAAGTCCCATGTCCTGTACGGGATCGACCTCGCCAAGAAGGACATCGCCAAGACCAGCCGCGCCGTCGTCGTCGAGGGCTACACCGACGTGATGGCCTGCCATCTCGCCGGTGTCACGGGTGCCATCGCCACCTGTGGCACCTCCTTCGGCGGCGACCATGTGAAGATCCTCCGGCGGCTGCTGATGGACAACGCGAGCGCCGAGGTCGTCTTCACCTTCGACGGCGACGCGGCCGGGCAGAAGGCTGCGCTCCGCGCCTTCGAGGACGACCAGAAGTTCGCCGCCGAGACCTTCATCGCCATCACCCCCGGCGGCATGGACCCCTGCGAACTCCGCCTCGCCGAGGGCGACGAAGCGGTCAGGGCCCTGGTCGAGTCCCGCACCCCGCTGTTCGCCTTCGCGTTGCGGTCGATCGTCTCGCGCTACAACCTGGACACCGAGGAGGGCCGGATCGCCGCCGTCGACGCCGCCGTCCCCGTCGTCGCCGCGATCAAGAACACCGGTCTGCGCGACCGCTACGCGATCCGCCTCGTCGGCATGGTCGGTATCACCAGCCAGGCCGAGGAGCAGTCCATCATCCGGCGTGTCCGCGCGCTCTCCCGCAGCCGGGCCGGTCAGGGAGGCGACGGCCCGGCCCAGGGGCGTAACGTTCGTGGCGCGCCGGGCCCGCAGCCGTCCGGCGTCCCGGCGGCGGGGCAGGGAGCAGGCCCCCGGTCCCCGCGCGGCCCTGCCCTGAACCTCCGCAGCCCCGCTCACCGTGTGGAGCGCGAGCTGCTCAAACTCGCCCTGCAGCGGCCCGACTTGGTCTCCCCGGCTTTCGACGCATACGGTGCCGACGAGTTCACCGCCCCGCCCTACGCGACCGTCCGCACGGCGATCGAGAACGCCGGGGGAGCGGCGGCGGCCGACGGGGACTACCTCGCCCGGGTCCGTGACGCCGCGCCCAACGACACATTGCGCGCCCTGGTCACCGAGCTCGCTGTCGAGCCACTGCACACCCGGCGCGTCCCCGACGACCTCTACGCCGGCACGCAGTTGGTGGCCGTGCGGCTCGCCGCCGTCAACCGCAGGGTGGCCGAGATCCACGCACAGCTCCGCCGCCTGGAGAGTGGGCCGGAGACCTCCGCCATGATCGCCGTGCAGAACGAGCTGAAGGTCCTCCAGGACTACGGCCGGTCCCTCAAGGACCGTGGCGCGGCCGCTCTGTAGTCACCGGGCTCGCCCCTCCTCCTCCGCGCGCGCCGGTGCCGTTCACGTCATCACCCCGCAAACCAGGGCGAGTTGCTGTAATCGACCGGACGCATCGGGTCACTTTCCGCCGAGAAAGTGGGCGCAGACCTCTCGTGGCGGGCATGTGTCGTACCCCACACTGGGGGGCGGTGCCTGAGTCATCGGAGCGCGGCGGGCCCGGCCGGTCGGGGCCGGAGCCCCCTGCCGATCCGCTTCAGACGGACGGGACGGACCGCGGCCCGGCCGCAACCGTTCCTCAGCCGCATGGCCCTGATCCGGCAGCGCTCACCCTGGAGGTCGCTCCCGTGCAGACCCGGACCCTGAACGGCGAGGCCACCACGAAGCCGCCGCAGGAGCTCGCACCGCACCATCCGGACCTGGAGGACCGGCCCGTATCCGGCAGCGGCCCCGTATCCGGCAGCGGCCCCGTATCCGGCAGTAGTCCCGTATCCGGCAGCGGTCCCGCGCCGGAGACCGCCGAGGTCGCCGGGACCGCCGCGGGGGTCCTTGTCGAGAAGGCCGGGCCCCCTATGCCGCTGCGCGCGCCGCTGCGCGCCATCGAGTCCGGCGGCCCCTCCTCGGATCTGTTCCGCCAGTACCTCCGTGAGATCGGCCGGATCCCGCTGCTCTCGGCCGCCGAGGAGGTCGAGCTCGCCCGGCGGGTGGAGGCGGGCCTCTTCGCCGAGGAGAAGCTGAGCACCACCCCGGACCTCGACTCCCAGCTCGCCCTCGACCTCGACAAGCTGGTCGTCCTCGGCCGGATGGCCAAGCGCCGCCTCATCGAGGCCAACCTCAGGCTCGTCGTCTCCGTCGCCAAGCGCTACGTCGGGCGCGGCCTGACCATGCTCGACCTCGTCCAGGAGGGCAACCTCGGCCTGATCAGAGCCGTGGAGAAGTTCGACTACGCCCGCGGCTTCAAGTTCTCCACGTATGCCACCTGGTGGATCCGCCAGGCCATGTCCCGGGCGCTCGCCGACCAGGCGCGCACGATCCGGGTGCCCGTCCATGTCGTCGAGCTCATCAACCGGGTCGTCCGCGTCCAGCGCCGCATGCTCCAGGAGCGCGGCTACGAACCGACGCCGTACGAGGTAGCCGCCCATCTCGACCTCCCCGAGGAGCGGGTCAGCGAGGTGCTGCGCCTCGCCCAGGAGCCGGTCTCCCTGCACGCGCCCGTGGGTGAGGAGGACGATGTCGCGCTCGGCGATCTCATCGAGGACGGTGACGCCACCTCACCTGTCGAGTCCGCCGCGTTCCTGTTGCTCCGCGAGCACTTGGAGGCCGTGCTCTCCACGCTCGGCGAGCGGGAGCGCAAGGTCGTACAGCTCCGGTACGGGCTGGTCGACGGCCGCCCGCGGACGCTCGAGGAGATTGGCCGGATCTTCGGCGTGACCCGCGAACGGATACGCCAGATCGAGTCCAAGACCCTCAACAAGCTCCGCGAGCACGCCTTCGCCGAGCAACTGCGGGGCTATCTGGACTGACGGGCCGGCCCGCCGCGCTCGTCGATTCCACGCCATGGCGTCGTGGGACCGAACGGCCGTCATGGCCGACCACTTGGAGCCGGTGGCCGCGGTCGGCGTTCGATAAGCGAACAGATCATTGAGTCGGCCGAAGGACTGACATAGACTCAACTCACCGCATTCACCGGTCATTTGCTGTTTCACGAATGGCCATTCTCCGGGCATGGTCGGCGACCCCGGCCTGCCCTTTTTCAGGGAGACAGAACTGTCATGCCCTTGACAACACCCACCTCATCCCTGTCCACCCCACCCACCGTGCTCATGGACGACCGCGCGCTCGATCTGTTTCTCGGCGCCGCCGTCGCTCAGTACGACCGCCTCACCCCCGACACCCCGCTGCCGTGCTTCGCTCTCCTCCTGGGTCATGTCCGGTCCGGCAGCGTCCATATCGAGGACGTGGCCTTCGGGCGCAACGCGCGGACGAGCGACCCCGCGGCCAGGCGTGAGTTCACCGAAGCGATCCCGCCGCGGTTCGGCCCCTCCTACGAGAACGAGACACGGGGCTGGTGGTTCGACTCCCGCGATCTGCTGGCGATCTCGCGCCAGGCCGAGGACGAGGGACTGGAAGTTCTGGGCTCGATCCATATGCACCCCGACTGGCACCGGATCGGCCCGCCGCAGGAGCGGGACGCCGTCCTCAGTGAGCGGCCGACGCCCATGGACGCGTATCTCTTCCGCGGCACGGGCTGGCCGGTGAACATCATCTGCTACCTGGAGCGCCGGAACGGGACGCTCTTCCACGCACTCGGCGCCTGGGCTCCACTACCGGAGGGCAGCCCGGAACTCCCGTGCCCGCAACTGTCGTTACGGGTCGGGACCAGCGGCCCCCGGGTTCCCTGCGGCGCGGAAGCGACGGTGTGACCATGACCGCCATGACGACGCTGACGGCCGACGACGAGCAGCAAATCCATGAGCTGTGGGATGCGATGGCCCGGTCCTGGGCGGCCGGTGACGCCGCGTCCTTCGCGGCGAACTTCTCGGAGACCTGCGACTTCACCACCGTCCGCGGGGAGAAGCCGCCCGGCCGCGACGGCATCGCGGCCGGACACGACCGGCTGTTCCGTACGGCGTACCGGGGGACGGTGCTCCGCGCGCGGGTCACCGGGATCCGGGCGCTGCGCCCCGATCTCGCCACGGTGAACGCCGAGTCGACGATCGTGGGCGCCGATGGTACCCCGCTCGTCTCCACCCATGCCCTCGCCGTCGTGGAACGGACCGCGTCCACGGGCGGGTGGCGGATCACCGCGTTCCACAACATGGTCCCGGTCGCCGCGGCCGGCGGGCGCTGAGCCCCGGCATCCCCCACCACGTCAAGGAGCCTCCACCATGACCGCCACCTCCAGGCCCAAACTGCGCCATCTGGCCATCGTCGTACGCGATCCCGAGCGCCTGGCCGCTTTCTACAGCGAGATCTTCGCGATGGAGCTCTTCCACCGGGATCCCGACGGAAGCTGCTTCCTCAGCGACGGATATCTCTCCCTGGCCCTGATCAAGCACCAGTTGGACGGGGAGACGCCCGTGGGGATGAACCACTTCGGTTTCCATGTCGCGGACACCGAGGCCATCTCCGCCGCGCTCGTGGCGAGCGGCGCGGACAAACCCGCGGAGCGGTTCACCGACCGGCCGTTCGCCGAGTACCGGGCCATGGACCCCGAGGGGAACTGGTTCGATCTCTCCGAGCACGGCTTCGGTGGGCCCAAGCCGCCGGAGGGCGGTGCGTAGAGCGGATGTCGCCGGAGGCCGGGCCCGCACGCCGGCCCGGCCTCCGGCCGTTTCGGGGGAGGCCCGTCAGCCCAGCCAGCTCCCGGTCATGGCCAGCGTGGCGGATCCGTCGCCGTCGGCCAGCTTGGTCGCGGCGACGGCGCTGACGAACGGGGAGGTCTGGACGCGGAACGCGGGGCGCTCGGCGAGCAGGAGGTCCACGAGGGGCGCCGCGGCCTGCTCCGGTGTCTGGGAGTTGGTGGCGAAATGCTCCGCCGTCCGGTTCGCGTACGCCTGCAGGGCGTCGGCGTACGGGCCGGCCTGGGCGACGGCGGCCACCGGATCCACGCCGATGTTGGCGATGAACTCGCTGGAGACGGGCCCCGGTTCGACGACGCCGACGGTGACGCCGAGCCGGGCGGCGACCGGGGCGAGGCTCTCCATGAACCCCTCTACGGCGAACTTGGCGGCGCAGTACGCCTCGTTGAACGGCTGCCCGATCACGCCGCCGATCGAGCTCACGGTGATGAGCCGTCCGCCGGTGGCGCGCAGGTGGGGCAGAGCCGCCTTGGTCATCTGCACGACGCCGAAGAAGTTGACCTCCATGACGCGGCGTACGTCCTCGACGGTGTCAGTCTCGATGGTGCCCGCGTGGCCGGCTCCGGCGTTGTTGATCAGGGCGTCGAGCCGGCCGTGGTCGGCGATGACGCCGTCGACGGCCGCCTGGACGGAGCCGGGGTCGGTGACGTCCAGCTGCCGTATGTCGAGCTCGACCCCGGCGGCCTCGGCGGCCTTGCGCAGGGCATCGGCACGTGAGGTGTCGCGAAGGGTGGCGACGGTGGTCCAGCCGGCCTGGGCCGAGGCCACGGCGGCGGCGAGGCCGATGCCGGAGGAGGTGCCGGTGATGAGAACGACCTTGGGGGACATGGAAGTGCCTTTCGCTGGTGCGTGTGCACACATATTAATATTACGTGTGTGCGCACGCAACCCGATAGAATCTGCTCACATGACGAGAGGGAAGCTCACACAAGCGGAAATGTCCCCGGCCGACCATGCCTTCTACGGTCTGGTGTGGGCCGGGACCGTCCTGACCGACCGCGTCGACAAGGCGCTGAACAAGGCGCACGGTCTCCCGGTCTCCTGGTTCGAGGTGATGCTGTGGCTCGCCTCCCAGAATGACCCGGTCCCGGCGTCAGTCCTGGGCAACAGCACCATGCTCAGCCGCAGCCAGGTCTCGCGCGTCCTCGACGCGCTTCAGGAGCGGGGCCTGGTCGTGCGCACCCCCTCCGCCCGGGACGCCCGCTCCATCGAGGTCGCTCTCACCGCGGAGGGGCATGAGCTCTTCGAGCAGGCGGATGCCACCCGCCGCGACTGCCTCGCCCCCATCTTCACCGAAGTCCTCGACGAGGGGGACCTGGAAGCCCTGCGCACCGTCTGGCGAAAGCTGAAGGGGCGCAAGGCCGAGCTGGCCCCGCCCCCCGCGACCGGCCGGAGTGGCCGCTCCGGCACCGCATGACGTAAGCGGGCGGCAGGCGCCCGCTTACGGTCCGGCGGCACGGGCGGCAGGCGCCCGCTTCACGGCACCGCGGTCACGGGCGGCTAGTCGACCTCCGCCACCGCCTGCGCGAACTGGGCCGCGTACAGCCTCGCGTACGCACCGCCCACGGTCAGCAGCACCTCGTGCGTGCCCTGCTCCACGATCGCGCCGTTCTCCATCACCAGGATCAGGTCCGCGTCGCGGATCGTGGACAGCCGGTGGGCGATGACGAAGCTGGTCCTGCCCCGGCTGAGCCCGGCCATGGCCCGCTGGATCAGCACCTCCGTACGGGTGTCCACCGAGCTGGTCGCCTCGTCCAGCACCAGGATCACCGGATCGGACAGAAACGCCCGGGCGATGGTGATGAGCTGCTTCTCCCCCGCGCTGACGCCCGTGCCCTCGTCCTCGATCACCGTGTCGTAGCCGTCGGGCAGGGTGCGGATGAAGCGGTCGGCATGCGCTGCCCGCGCCGCCTGCTCGATCTCCCGGCGGGTCACCTCGCGCGAGGCGCCGTATGCGATGTTCTCGGCGATCGTGCCGCCGAAGAGCCACGTGTCCTGGAGCACCATGCCGATCCCGGACCGCAGTTCCTCCCGGGGCAGCGTCGCCGTGTCCACCCCGTCGATGGCGATCCGGCCGCCGCTCACCTCGTAGAACCGCATCAGCAGGTTGACGAGCGTGGTCTTCCCGGCGCCGGTCGGCCCGACGATGGCGACCGTCTGGCCCGGCTCGACCGCCAGGGACAGATTTTCGATGAGGGGCTTGTCCGGCTCGTAGCGGAAGGACACCTGCTCCAGCGCGACCCGGCCGCGGCGCTCACCGGGCGGGGGAGGGGAGGCGGGCTCGGGCGACTGCTCCTCCGCGTCCAGCAGTTCGAAGACCCGTTCGGCGGAGGCGACGCCGGACTGCACGAGGTTGGCCATCGAGGCGACCTGCGTCAGCGGCATCGAGAACTGCCGCGAGTACTGGACGAACGCCTGCACATCACCGATCGACAGGGCGCCCGTGGCGACACGCAGTCCGCCGACGACCGCCACCAGCATGTAGTTGATGTTGCTGACGAACATCATCAGCGGTTGCATGCTTCCGCTGATGAACTGCGCCTTGAAACCGGCCCTGTACAGGGCCTGGTTCTGCTCGGCGAAGTCCCGCGCGGACTCCTGCTGCCGTCCGAAGATCCTCACCACGGCGTGCCCGGTGTACATCTCCTCGATATGGGCGTTGAGCGTGCCCGTCGTCTTCCACTGCTGGACGAACTCCGGCTGCGCGCGCTTTCCGACCCGTGTCGCGACCGTCGCCGACAGCGGAACTGTCACCAGCGCGACCAGCGCCAGCAGCGGCGAGATCCAGAACATCATCACCAGCACACCGATGATGGTCAGCAGGGAGTTGACGAGCTGCCCCAGCGTCTGCTGCAGCGTCTGCGCGATGTTGTCGATGTCGTTGGTGGCCCGGCTGAGGACCTCACCGCGCTTCTGCCGGTCGAAGTACGACAGCGGCAGCCGCGACAGCTTCGCCTGCACCTGCTCGCGCATCCGGAACACGGTGCGGTTGATGGCCCGGTTCGAGAGCCGGGTGGCCGCCAGCATCAACAGTCCGCCCGCGGTGAAGAGGGCCAGCGCGAACAGAAGGACACCGCCCACCGCGCCGAAGTCGATGCCCTGGCCGGGCGTGAAGTCCGTCCCCGAGAGCATGTCGGCGACACCGCCGTCGCCCCGGTCCCGGAGGCCCTCGATCGCCTGCTCCTTGGTGAGCCCGTCCGGTATCTGCCGTCCGACGATCCCCGCGAAGACCAGATTGGTGGCGTCACCCAGGATCTTCGGCCCGGCCACCGAGAACCCGACGCTGCACACCACCGCCGATACCATCGCGATCAGCGTCGCCCGTTCCGGACGGAACTGCCGCAGCAGCCGCCTGCCGGATCCCTTGAAGTCCATCGAGCGCTGGACGGGACCCCCGCCCATCATGCGCGCCATCGGTCCCCCGCCGCTCATGCCGCCTCGGCCTCCGTGAGCTGGGAGAGCACGATCTCCCGGTAGGTCTCGTTTTCCCGCATCAGGTCGTGGTGCCGACCGGTGCCAACGATCCGGCCCTCGTCGAGGACCACGATCCGGTCGGCGTCGCGGATGGTCGACACCCGCTGGGCGACGATCACCACGGTCGCCTCGGACGTCTCTTCCGTCAGCGCCAGCCGCAGCGCGGCGTCCGTAGCGTAGTCCAGGGCCGAGAAGGAGTCGTCGAAGAGATAGATCTCCGGGCGTTGCACCAGCGTGCGCGCTATGGCCAGCCGCTGCCGCTGCCCGCCGGAGACGTTCGCACCGCCCTGGGCCACGGGCGCTTCGAGCCCGCCCTCCAGCAGCTCGACGAACTCCTTCGCCTGTGCCACTTCCAGGGCGTGCCACAGCTCCTCGTCGGTCGCCTCGGGACGCCCGTAGCGCAGGTTCGAGGCAACCGTCCCCGCGAAGAGGTAGGGCCGTTGCGGCACCATCCCCACCGTCCGGGCCAGCAGCTCCGGATCCAGCCTCCGTACGTCCTCGCCGTCGACCAGCACCGCGCCGCCCGTCGCGTCGAACAGCCGCGGTACGAGCCCCAGCAACGTCGACTTGCCGCTGCCCGTCGACCCGATGACCGCGGTCGTCTCACCGGGCCGCGCGGTCAGCGAGACACCGTGCAGCACCGGCGCCTCCGCGCCCGGGTAGCGGAAGTCGGCGTCGCGGATCTCCAGATGGCCATGACGGCCGAGTACGGTGACGGGCTCGGCCGGCCGCACCACGCTCGTCCGGGTGTCGAGCACCTCCTGGATGCGCTCGGCGCACACCTCGGCCCGCGGCACCATCATGAACATGAAGGCGGCCATCATCACGGCCATGACGATCTGCATGAGGTAGGAGAGGAACGCCGTCAGCGCGCCGATCTCCATTCCCCCGCTGTCGATCCGGTGGGCACCGAACCAGACCACGGCGACACCGGAGAGGTTCACCACCGTGGTCACGGTCGGGAACATCAGCGCCATCCACCGTCCGGTCGCCAGCGACACATCCGTCAGTTCGGCGTTGGCTGTGCCGAAGCGCTTCTGCTCGTATGCGTCGCGGACGAAGGCGCGGATGACTCGATTGCCCGCGATCTGCTCCCGCAGCACCCGGTTGACCGTGTCGATACGGGTCTGCATGGTGCGGTACAGCGGGCGCATCTTCCGGATGATCAGGCTCACCGCGATGCCCAGCACCGGGACCACCGCCAGCAGAATGGCGGACAGCGGTACGTCCTGACCGAGCGCCATCACGATGCCGCCGACGCACATGATGGGGGCGGTGACCATGAGCGTGAACGCCATGACCACCACCATCTGGACCTGCTGGACGTCGTTGGTGGTGCGGGTGATCAGCGAGGGCGCCCCGAACTTGCCCATCTCCCGCGCCGAGAAACTCTGCACCCGGTCGAAGACGGCCGCCCGCACGTCCCGGCCGAGGGCGGCGGCGGTGCGTGCACCGAAGTAGACGGCCCCGATGTTGCCGGCGACCTGGACCACGCTGATCGCGAGCATGATCCCGCCGAAGCGCAGGATGTAGCCGGTGTCGCCGGCCACCACGCCGTTGTCGATGATGTCGGCGTTGAGCGTCGGCAGGTAGAGCGTGGCCGTGGTCTGCACGAGCTGCAGCAGCACCAGTGCGGCGATGGTGCGTCGGTACGGGCCGAGACGGGCCCGCAGGAGTCGGATCAGCACAAGGAGTCTCTCTTCGGTTCGGCGCCGGTGCACTGCGCGTCGGGAACACCCTGCCGCCTCAACTCCGGTTGAGGTCAAACGAGTTTTGCCACTAACCGCTGCGGGTGAAAGCGCCCGGGTGGGTCTCTTCGCGCACGGATGCAAACTGCTGCCGCACGGCCTGGCCCACCGCCAGGTCCGCACCCGGCTCACCAGTCGCCTCTCCCGTGCCCGGGTCGAACACCTGTACCGAAGGGCCCTGCCACAGCGGTGGCTGCTGCGGCGACAGGGTGCCCTGCGCCACGCCGAGGGCCCACGCCGCCTGACGGGCCGCGCCGATCGCCGCGTAGTCCGCGGCCTGCGGAACGATCACCTGCGCACCGAGTATGGCCGGCGCCAGTGCCTGTACGGCCGGCAGTTCGGCCGCCCCGCCCAGCAGGAACACCCGCCCCCCGGCCTCCCCAGGGGCGCCCCCCGCCTGGACTCCGCGGCCGCGCAGCACGTCGAGGGCGTCCGCCAGTCCGCACAGCATGCCCTCGAACGCCGCCCGCGCCAGATGCTCGGGCTTCATGCTCTCCCGCCGCAGCCCCGCCAGTGTCCCGGCGGTGTGGGGGAGGTACGGCGTGCGCTCGCCCTCGAGATAGGGGAGCAGCACCAGCCCGTGCGAGCCGGGTGTGGACTTCAGCGCGAGCGCCGAGAGCCCGTCCAGATCGGTGCCGAGCAGCTCGGCGGTGCCGCGCAGGACGCGTACGGCGTTGAGTGTGTGCACGACCGGCAGATGCATACCGGTCGCGTCCGCGAACGAGGTGATGGTGCCGGTGGAGTCCGCCAGCGGCGCGTGGTGAACGGCGAAGATCGAGCCCGACGCGCCGAGGGAGACCACCACATCGCCGAGGCCGACACCGAGGGCGAAGGACGCGGCCATGGTCTCGCCCGTACCGGCGGATATGAGCAGCCCCTCGGGTGTGGTCCCGGCGGGCTCGGAGGGGCCGAGGACGTCCGGCAGAGCCACCGGGCGGCCCAGCGCCAGCTCCACGAGATCCGGGCGGTAGGCGCCTGTGGCCGCCGACCAGTAGCCGGTGCCCGAGGCCCCGCCCCGGTCGGTGGTCTGCCGGGGCGGACGCCCCAGCAACTGCCAGACCAGCCAGTCGTGCGGCTGGAGGACGACGGCCGTGCGCTGGGCCGACTCCGGCTCGTTCCGCGCCAGCCAGCGCAGCTTCGCCACCGGCTGTGCGGCGGTCGGGACACATCCCACAGCCTCGGCCCACGCCGTACGCCCGCCGAGCGCGTCGACCAGATCGGCGGCCGCGGACTGCGCGCGCTTGTCGTTGCCGAGGAGCGCGGGCCGTACGAGGGAACCGTCGGCGTCGAGGGGTACGAGTCCGTGCTGCTGGGCCGACACGCCGATGGCCTGCACGCCCTCGAGCACCCCGCCGGTCGCCGCTTCGCCGAGCGACATCAGCCACAGCTGCGGATCGATCTCCGTGCGCTTCCGGCCGCCGGCCGTGTCCTCGCCCTGACCGGGTTCGGAGGGATGCGGGGCACAGCCCTGCCTGAGCACGGCACCGGTGTCGGTGTCGCAGACGACGATGCGTGTGTACCCGGACGAGCTGTCCAGGCCGGCGACTATCCCCATGAGCACAGATGATGCCGCATGCACGGGATGATGCGGCCGGTCAGGCACGAGGTCGACGGAACCGGGGACCGTCGGCCCCGGCCCCGGGGCGCGCCGGGTGGGGGAGGAGGGATGCGGCGCAAACGCGTGAGAGCGGTTGTCGGGGGCGCGTTGAGAGGGTGCGCCGGGGACCGGGGGAATCACCGCGCGGTGGAGGGCGGACGGATTCGCGGAGGTGGACGTGACCGTGATCACATCGTCGGCCGAGCGGAGGGGCGCGAGGAGGACGGGGGTCGGCCCGAGCGCGCCGCCCGGGCCGAGAGCGGTCCCGTGTCCCGTCTTCGGAGTCCGCCTGCCCCGCGACACCTGGAACGCCTCCCCGACTACCGCTGGGTGGAGGTGCACCCAGCGATCGCCGGCAGAGTGTCCTCACGCTGCGTTGCCGCCGGCGCTCGCAGTGCGGCGCCGCTCTCGTCCTCCGCTCTGCGATCGCACGCACCACACGCCGCGGGGCCCGCCCTTCGGGCTGACTGCGCTGCTTCGAAGACGGGCCCCCTAGGTGTTCGTGGTGCCCCAGTCGTCCGCATCCGCGGATCGCTGGTCGCGCAGAGAGCGCACGCGCTCCGTCACGGAGTCCGGCAGGCGGTCACCCATCCTGGAGCCGACGGTTTCCATGGCGCGCGAGGCGGCGCGCCGCCCGTTCGTCGCCGCGGCCTCGGCCGCATTGCGGACGGCGGGGTTCTGGGAGACCTGCCGCGCGGTCTTGAGGAGCTGCTCGTACCGCTCCCGTCCGGCCCGTGTTCCCAGCACGTAACCGACGGCCAGACCGGAGATGAACGTGAGCCGGTACCGCATGGCTTCCACCCTTCATTCGATGCGTACTGAGCGCATGCCCAGCCCGGTGGGTGCCGATGCGGATACCGATTTCGGCGCACCCCCTGGCATGCGCTAATGTATTGCTCGCAGCGAGGGAACGCCCCCGGAGAGCAATCAGGGGCGGGTCCGAGCGGAGCAGTCCCCTGTAGCTCAATTGGCAGAGCAGCCGGCTGTTAACCGGCAGGTTACTGGTTCGAGTCCAGTCGGGGGAGCACATGATGAAGGCCCCCATCGAGGGGCCTTTTTTCATGACTTCACGAGGGTGGGAACCGCGGGCACGTGATCGATGTCATCCGAGCGAGGCGACTGCAGCCCACACGGGCGGCAGATCTTATGAGCAGCTATGCTGCGGCAGACGGCGCGCACAGATGTGCGCGGCGCGCCGATACGGGGCGGTAGCTCAGCCGGTTAGAGCAGCGGACTCATAATCCGTCGGTCGTGGGTTCGAGTCCCACCCGCCCCACCCACCTCGCTACGCGAGGAGAACCGTTTCTACCTCGGAAACGCGAGAACGGCGGGCATCACTCGCAAGGTGGTGACCTCCCTTCACCGTTCATGTCAAGATCCAGGGGACACGTAGGGGACATGGTGCGGGCGGCATGCGAGGCATGGGCGAAATTGGCCGTATCGCCTGATCGGCACCGTGGAGGGAAGGCGTCGAGCGAGGCCTCGGCTCTGTGTTGCCTCTTCCGCGCGCCGGGGTGCAGCTCTTGGTGCGGAGTATCACCGCAGCGTGTTCCATAGGCGTGAGCCCCTTTGAGCCGGAGTACCCGTGGGTCCGCTTCCGGCGCGGCCCACCGCGACGAACAGGCCGACGGGTTGGGTGCTCTCTGCCGCCCTTCATCAATCCCGAGGAGCGAAGGGCGCTGGGATGACGCCGTGCAGTGTGAGCTCGCACAGCGGGGCCGGTGTCCCTCGAAGGGGAAGGGTGGCGCCGCGTTCTTCGGGCCGTGTCAGTAGTGGTACCGAGCCTGAACGATGGTCAACTCATCGTTGGTCGGCTTGTACACGAGCCGGTGTGTGTCGTCGATTCTCCGGGACCGGTAGTCCGAAAGGTCGCCCTTCAGGGGCTCCGGCTTGCCGATGCCCTTGAAGGGATCGCGCATGGTGTCGTCGATGAGCTTGTTGATGCGTTTGACCATCTTGCGGTCGTTCTCGGCCCAGTAGGTGTAGTCCTCCCAGGCGTGGGTCGTGAACGAGATCTTCACGCCCGCTCCGCGTCGGGGTCGATCAGCTCGCGATGCTGGGCCTTGCCGGCCTCCGCCTCGGCGATGGAGTCGAGCAGGCGACGGGCGTTCTTGGGGGAGCGCAGGAGGTGCACTGTCTCGGTCCAGGAGCTGAAGTCCTCTTCGGACATCAGGACGGCGTTCCCCTTGCGGGAGGTGATGTGAACTGGTGCGTGATCCTCGTTGACCTGTTCGATCAGCGGAAACAGGTTCTGGCGCGCCTCGCTGGCGGTGATGGACATGCTTGCCGCCTCCCTTCTCGACTTGTACAAGATATAGTACGAGTCTCGTGGTGTCCACTGATCGCCAGTCGATGACGAGAGGGTTGCAGCGGACGTCTCATGGCTATGCGGAATGCGGCGCCGATCCCGGGATGTGGAGGCTGTTCTCGGCTCACCGGTACGGCGACCGTGTCATTGGCTTCGGGGTCGCCCGTTCGGCTGGAGCGAGGCTCGACAGCGTCCACCCGTCTGACCCGCGGAAACGGGAACACGCAGGCAAGATCGAGGCCGGGGCCGAGCTGCGGGCGGGGTCGGGAGGCGTATTCGGGTAGGTGAGGAAGTCTGGCTTATCGGTGGGCTGGTCGGTGTTCCGCACCTGCCGCCTCGCGGTTGAATGGCCGGCGTGGCACGGAAAGCGGTGGGATTCGGCGAGGACGATCTGCGGGCGCTGGCCGGGGCGCGGTCCTTCGAGCGGGGGCTGGGGTATCTGGACGCGGTGAGCGGTCTGGAGGTGGGGGAGGGCTCGGTTACCGCAGTGGTGCGCGGTACGGATGTCTACGAGGTGGAGCTCACCCTCGGTGGCGGTGAGGGCATGTCGGGGTGGTGCGACTGCCCGTACGGGCAGGAGGGCAACTTCTGCAAGCATTGTGTGGCGGTCGGGCTGACCGTGCTGCGGCGGGCGAAGACGATTCCGCATCAGCGGGCCGCGGCACGGGCACGAGCGTCCGGCTTGGAGGCGTGGCTCTCGGCGTGCTCGCGTGACGAACTCCTGGCGCTGGTGCGGGAACAGATCGCCGAGGACCGGGAACTGCGTCGGCGCTTGGAGCTGCGGGCCGCCGCTGCTCGTTCCGACCTCGGTATCGTCCGGGAGCGGATCCTGGCGCTGATCGATCCGCGGCCTTTCGCCCGGTACGGGTACGTCGAGCACGCCGATGCCCCCGGGTATGCGCAGCAGGTGGCAGAGGCGGCGGCCGCGTTGGGCGCCCTGACCGCCGGCGGGCAGGCGGCGCAGGCGGTCGCTCTGGCCGAGGAGGCGATCCGGGTGCTGGGGGAGGCGTACGGGGAGATCGACGACTCCGACGGGGTGGTCGGGCAGGCCGCTGACACGGTGGTCGAGGCCCATCGGGAGGCGTGCGGAGTTGCGCGCCCCGATCCGGAGCGGCTGGGCGAGTGGCTGGTCGGCCACGTCCTCGGCGACGGCAGCGGGGTGACGGACCTGGACCCGCTCGACTACGCCGAGGTGCTGGGGCCGAGCGGGCTTGCCCGCCTGCGGCAGCTGGCGGCCGATGCCCGGCGGCGCAGGCCGTCCGGGTGGGCGGAGCGGTATCTGACGGAGCGTCTGGTCAAGGCGGAGGGCGACGTCGATGCGCTGATCGCCCTGTACGCGCAGGACCTCGCCCAGTCCGGTGCCACGCATCTGCGTATCGCCGAGGAACTCGAATCGGCGGGCCGCGCGGACGAGGCGCTCGCGTGGGCGGAGCGCGGAATTCGGGACTGTGCCGCCGAGACGTACATCGATGGCCGCCTGGTCGACTACGTGTGTGCCCGTTACGCGAAGGCGGGGCGGTCGGCGGACGTGGTCGGAGTGCGCCGGGACCGGTTCCATGCCGAGCGGTCTCTGGCCGCCTACCAGCAGCTGCGCTCTGCCGCTCAGGCGGCGCAGTGCTGGGAGGCCGAGCGTGTGGCCGCGCTGGCCGTCCTGAAGGAGGACGCCCGCCGTGAGCGCGGCGGCGGGTATGGCGGTCCCGTGCTGATCGACACGCTGCTCGATGACGGCGATGTGGACGCGGCCTGGTGCGAGGCCGCCGGGCTCGCCGACGACCGGCAGTGGGAACGCCTCGCCGACCTGTCACGCGAGACGCACCCGGTCGAGGCGCTCGCGGTCTACCTGAGGCTGGTCGAGCGGCTGAAGGAGCCGACCGGCGACCGTGCCTACGAGCACCTGGCGCGACTGCTGCTGGGCGCCCGTGAGTGCCATCGCGCGCTGCAGACGCAGGAGGCGTTCACCGACCATCTCGCCGGCCTGCGGGCGGAACTGAAACGCCGGCGCAAGCTGATGAGCATCCTCGACCGGTACGGGCTGTGAAGGGGGCGGGGCCCGGTGCCCGCGCTTCCACGGCAGCGGCGGCCAGCAGGTCGACGGGACCCGCGCTGCGGTGCTCGCGCTCGGCGGTCGCGTGCCTGACGAGCCGCTACAGATCGTCGGGGCAGAAGACGAGGGCCGGATGGCCGGTCAGTGAAGCGGATCATGCGGAAGTGGCGGTCGGTGGTGAACATGGCGTCAGTGCGGTAAACGGCGGCCAGCACCACGTTCATCGCGTCGGTCAGGCCGACGCCTTTGCCGTCGTCCGCGTCCGCGTACCCCTCTGCGACAGCGATGGCGGCACTCAAGTGCGCACTGACACATGTTGCTACATCGGTGTTCTCGGGTGGTGGCGGTAACGGCCGCCGAGACCCCGATAGCTCTCCGCAGGTCGGGCCGTGGTTTCAGTGCGGCGTCTGCCTCAGGGACAATGCCAGGACGATGACGCCGCAGCCCGCCGAGCCCGACCGCACCGAGCCCGCCGAGTCCTCCGAACGTACCGAGCCGTCCGGCAACCCCCCATACGCGCCTTTCGCGCACCTCACCGCACCCAACAGCGACCTCTACCGCGACGTGATGAGGGCGTTCCTGACGGCTAAGGAGCGGTTCGCGGTGCATCTGCGGCCCGAGGACGTCCACGCCGCGCTGCCGTCGGAGCACCGCCCCGCCGCCCCGGACGCCGTTGTCAAGGCGCTGGACAGCCTCGTCGGGTGGGGCAATCTGCGGGCGGACCCGGACACCTCCCGGGTCACCGCGGTCGAGGACTTCTACCGCAGACGGTTCATCTACCAGCTCACCCAGGCCGGCGAGGCCGCGGAACAGGCGCTGTCCGTGTACGACGAGGCGCTGGGGCGGCGCGGCGCGCTGCAGGCGGTGGCGCTGCACGACACCGTCACGCAGCTGCGCGTCCTGCTGGTGATCGCCGCCGAGGACGAACCGGATCCGGCCAAGGCCCACCTGGCGCTGTCCACGCTGACGAGCAGGTTCGAGGCGCTGGCGGAGAACGCGCGGGCCTTCATGGGTTCGCTGCAGCGCACCATCGACCTGCACGGCGTCGAGGTCGAGGTGTTCCTCGCCTACAAGGACCGGCTGATCCAGTACCTGGAGCGGTTCATCCAGGACCTCATCACCCTCGGCGGGCGGATCGCCCGGCTCATCGGCGAACTGGAGGCGCAGGGACGGGTCGGCGTGCTGCTGCGGCTGGCGGCGGTGCGGGAGGCGGCCGACGCCGCCCCGGACGAGACCGAGAGCGCCGAGGCGCGGGCGTACGCGCGGTGGGCGGCGAAGTGGGCGGGCCTGTCCGCCTGGTTCGTGTCCGCCGACGGCCGCGAGGCCCAGGCGCGGCTGCTGCGCGGTCGCGCCCTCGGGGCCATTCCGCAGCTCCTCGCCGTCGTACGGCAGTTGAACGAGCGGCGAGCCGGGCGTTCGGACCGGTCGGCGGACTTCCGCACGCTGGCCCGCTGGTTCGCCGAGGTTCCCGACGCCGAGGTGCGGCACCGGCTGTGGCGCGCCGCGTTCGGTCTGTACCCCGCCCGGCATCTCACCGTCGACGCCGACACCCTCGCCGACCGCGCGGCCCGCCCGGTGGCCGCGTCCACCCCGTGGGCCGAGGCCGAGCCGCTGCGGATCAGCCCGCAGCTGCGCCGCACCGGCAGCTACGAGCGGCGCGGCAAACCCCGCAAGGTGCAGGACCGCTCCGAACAGCGGCGGCAGCTGGCGGAGATCGCCGCCAAGCAGGCGGAGGAGATCGCCGCCGCCCGCGCCCGGCTCGCGACGGACGGCATCACCCGGCTTTCCGCGCTGCGAGAGCTCGACCCCATGGCCTTCGGGCTGTTCCTGCGGCTGCTCGGCGACGCCCTGGCCACCTGGCGGCCCGGTATGACGACGACCGTCACCCCCAGCAACGACGGCACGATGGAGATCCGGCTCACTGCGCTCAAGGATGGTTCGACGGCCGAGATCCGCACGCCGGGCGGGGTGTTCCGCGGCCCCGACCACCTCGTCGAGCTCACCGATCTGACCGCGGGCGTCCCCGCACGGGAGGCGCGATGACCACACCCCTGGGTGAGGTACTGGACGGCCGGCGCACCGCCGAGTTCCAGAAAGCCGCACGCGCCCTGCTCAAGGAGCCGCTGCTGCTCGCGCACGGCCCGGGCGCCGACGCGTACCGCCTGGTCAGGCAGTATGCGGGCGAGCTGCGTGACTGGTTCGAGCGCAACACCGGTTGGTCGCTGCGCGTGGACGCGGAGGTCGCCCGGTTGCGCAAGGCACCTGGCACCCTCGCCGAGGCCACCCACCCGGCCCGCGAGGCGTCCCGCGCCGGTGCGCCGTTCACCCGCCGCCGCTATGTGCTGCTGTGCCTGGCGCTCGCCGTACTGGAACGCGGGGAGGCACAGATCGCGCTCGGCCGTCTCGCCGAACAGGTGGTGCTGGAGGCCGCCGACCCGCAACTGGCCGCGGCAGGGATCGCGTTCACACTGGAGCGGCGCGACGAGCGACTGGACCTCGCCGCCGTCGTACGGCTGCTGCTGCGCCACGGCGTGCTGCGGCGGGTCGCCGGGGACGAGGACGCCTACGTCAGCGGGACGGGCGATGTGCTCTACGACGTCCAACGCCGCGTCCTGGCCGGACTGCTCGCCGCCCGCCACGGCCCCTCCACGATCACGGCCGACGGCTTCGAGGAGCGGCTGGACCGGCTCACCGCGGAGAGCGCGCTGGACAGCGACGAGCTGCGGTTCCGGGCGATCCGCCAGAAGCTCACCCGTCTCCTCCTCGACGACCCGGTGCTGTACTACGACGAGCTGAGCGACGAGGAACTCGCCTACCTGACCCGCCAGCGCGCCTTCCTCACCGCCCGCGTCAGCGAACTGACCGGCATGGTGGCGGAAGTACGCGCCGAGGGCATCGCCATGGTCGACCCCCAGGACGACCTCACCGACGTACGGATGCCCGAACAGGGCACCCATGGGCATGTCACCCTCCTGCTCGCCGAGCACCTCGCGGCGGCGGGCGGCGAGGTGAGCCGTCAGGAGCTGGAGCGCCGGGTGCGGGAACTGGCCGCCGAGCACGGCGGGTTCTGGTCCAAGAGCGCCAAGCAGCCCGGCGCGGAAGGGGAGCTGGTGGAGCAGGCTCTGGTCAAGCTGACCGCGCTCGCCCTGGTCACCCGCACGTCCCAGGGCGTGGCTCCGCTGCCCGCGCTCGCCCGGTACGCGGTCGGCGAGACCGTCGTCGTGGAACCAGGAGTCCGCAGCCCCCGCACCTTCCGACGAAAGGCACCACAGCCGTGACCGCCCTGCCCCAGCCCGCTCCTGGCCGCGGGCGACCGCTGCGCATCGGCCTGGTCGACCTCTTCTACTACGACACCGAGGAGTTCTGGTTCCGCGACGGACGGCTGCTGCTGCGCGGCAACAACGGCACCGGCAAGTCCAAGGTCCTCGCCCTCACGCTCCCGTTCCTGCTGGACGGTGACCTGTCCGCGCGCCGCGTGGAGCCGGACGCCGACCCGAACAAGCGCATGGAGTGGAATCTGCTGCTCGGCGGAGAGCATCCGTACCCCGAACGGCTCGGATACACCTGGATCGAGTTCGGCCGCGTCGACGCCGACACCGGACAGGCCCGCTTCCGCACGCTCGCCTGCGGGCTGAAGGCGGTGGCGGGCCGGGGCATCGCCCGGCACTGGTACGCGGTCACCGACCAGCGTGTCGGCGAGGAGCTGAGCTTGCTGGACGCCACCGGCACCGCGCTGTCCCGGGACCGGCTCGCGGACACGGTCGCCGGACGCGGCATGGTGTACGACACGGCCACGGCGTACCGCAGGGCGGTGGACGAGGCGCTGTTCGGACTCGGCGAGCGCCGCTACGCCGCCCTGGTCGACCTGCTGATCCAGTTGCGCCAGCCGCAGCTGTCGAAACGGCCCAACGAGGCCGCGCTGTCCCGGGCGCTGACCGAGGCGCTGCCGCCGATGGACCAGGCGGTGGTCGCGGACGTGGCCGAGGCGTTCCGGTCCCTGGACGAGGAGAAGGAGGAGCTGCGGGCCGCCGCCGAAGCAGAGCGGGCCGCCTCCGCGTTCCTGGACCACTACCGCCGCTACGCCCGCGTCGCGACGCGGCGCCGGGCCCGGCTGCCCCGCAGCGAGCACGCCCGCTACGAGCAGCTGCACCGCGACCTGGCCCAGGCCCGTGCCCAGCGGGAGGACGCCGAGCGGGATCGGGCGGCGGCCGCCGAGCGGATCGCCGAGCTGGAGGAGACCGCCACCCGTCTGAAGGCGCAGGAGGCGGCCCTGCGCGAGGGCCCCGAGATGCGCAGCGCCCGGGAGCTGGAGCAGGCGGCGGCAGACGCCCGCCGCACCGCCGGGGAGCTGGCCCGCGCCCAGGCCGACCGGGACGAGGCGGCCCAGGCGCACACCCGGGCGCTCGGCCGTCTGGAGACGGCGCGGCGACGCCTCGACGCGGCCGAGCAGCGGGTCGCCGACACGCTCACCCGCGAGCGGGAGGCGGCAGCCGCGGCCCGGCTCGACGGCGAGCTGCGCACTGACGGCGTACCGGAGAGCCAACTGCGGCGTGCGGCCGAGGAGTCCGTGGCGCGCAGGCGCCGCACCGTCGAGCACGTGGAGGAGCTGGCGGCCCGCGCCGACGAGGCCGCCGCCGAACGGCGGGCCGCCGCCCGCCGCCTGGACGAGGCAGAGACCGAGGTCGGCCACACCGTGGGCCGACAGGCCGAGGCCGAGGGGCGGGCCGCCGAGACGGGCCGGGACCTCGTGGCCCGGGTCCGCGCCCATCTGGACGGATGCCAGGAACTGGCCGTCGCCGACCCCGCCGGGCTGCTGGACGAGCTCCAGGACTGGGTGACGCACTGTCAGGGACAGTACCCCGCACGGGGACACGCGGCTCACACCCATCGCGAACGGGCGGCACACCTGGCCGACAGGACGGCCGCCCTCGGGCAGGAACTCGCCGGGCTCCGGGCCCGGTCTGCCGAGGCCGAGCGGGAACTGGCCGAGCTGGAGGCGGGCGGCCAGTGCGGCCCTACGGCACCGCACACCCGTACGCCCGGCGTCCGCGACCAGGCGCCGGGGGCGCCGCTGTGGCGGCTGGTCGACTTCCGCGAGCATGTGTCGGCCGGTGAACGGGCCGGCCTGGAGGCCGCGTTGGAGGCCTCGGGTCTGCTGGACGCCTGGGTGTACCCGGACGGCACCGCTGTGCACGCGGACGGGCACGACGTTCTGCTGTTGCCGGGTACTCCCTCGAGCGAGCCGACTCTCGCCGACGTGCTCCGCCCTGCCGTCGACCACAGCGACGCCCGCGCCCTGGCAGTGGGCGAGGACACCGTCTCCCGGCTGCTGACGGCCGTGGGCCTCGGCTCCCGTAGCCCGGGTAACACCTGGGTGGCGGTCGACGGCCGTTTCCGCGTCGGCGCGCTGACCGGCAGTTGGTCGAAACCGGCGGCCGTGTACGTCGGCGAGGGCGCCCGGGAGGAGGCGCGCCGGGCCCGGATCGCTGGCCTGCGTGACGAACTCAGTGCCCTGGCGGGCGAGATGGACCAGCTCGAGGCCGAGCGCGTCGACGTGCACCGGAGCCGCAGCACCCTCGATACCGAGCTGGCCGCCCTTCCCGACGACGCGACCCTGCGGCACGCGCACGCGCTCGCCGCCGCCGCTGCCGATGCCGCCCACCGGGCCCTTGCCCGCCGCGACGAACACGCGGCCGAACTGGCGGCCGTGTCACGGCAGGAAGCCGAGGCCGCCACCGAACTCGCTGAGACCGCGGCGGCGGTCGACCTGCCCGCGGACCGGGGCGGCCTGGCCGTCGTCCGCCAGGCCCTGGCCGACTACGGTGCCGTCCTCGCCGCCCTGTGGCCCGCCCTGCGTGAGCGCGCCGACGCGGGGCGCGCCCTGGCCGACCAGCGGACCGAGACCGAGCGGGCCGGCGCCCGAGTGGCCGAACTGTCCCTGCGCACCGAGGACTCCGCCCGGCTCGCCGCCGCCGCCGACGCACGCCACACCACGTTGCGCTCCACCGTCGGCACCGCCGTGGCGGAGCTCCAGCGGCGTCTCGCCGAGACCGCCGACGCGTTGGCGGCCTGCGAGGGCGACCAGCGGCGGGCCCGCGAGGACCACACGGCCGCCGACCGGCGCGCCCACCTCGCTCAGGGACACACCGAACGCCTGGAAGTGGACGTCCGTGAGGCGACCGCGGCCCGCGCCGAGGCCATCGCCGCCCTTCAGCGGTTCGCGGTCACCGGTCTGCTGTCCGTCGCCCTTCCCGAGGCCGCCGTACCCCCGCTCGACGCCGGGCCGTGGGCGGCCACCCCGGCCGTCGCTCTCGCCCGCTCCATCGAGACAGAACTGTCGGGCTCCGACGATTCCGACGGCGCCTGGGAGCGGGTGCAGAAGCGGCTCAGCGAGGAGTACAAGAAGCTCCAGGACGCCCTCTCCCGCGGCGGCCACAGCGCCTCCGCACGGATGGCCGAGGAGGGCATGGTCGTCGAGATCGTCTACCAGGGCCGTCAGCGGGCCGTCCCCGAGCTCGCCGAGGCCCTCGCCGCGGAAGTCGCCGAGCTGACCCGCATCCTGTCCGCGCACGAACGCGAGGTCCTCGAAACCCATCTCCTCACCGAGGTCGCCGGCACCCTGCAGGAGATGATCGGCGCCGCTGAGCATCAGGTGCGGGCCATGAACGACGAGCTTGAGGACCGGCCCACCTCCACCGGCATGAGGCTGCGACTGGTCTGGCGACCTTCGCGCAAGGCCCCGGCGGGCCTCGCCCAGGCCCGCGAGCGGCTGCGCCAGTCCGCCGACGCCTGGACGCCCGAGGACCGGGCCGCGGTCGGCGAGTTCCTGCAGGCCGAGATCGCCCGCAGGCAGGCGGACGACACCGCGGGCAGCTGGCTGGAGGTGCTCACCGCGGCCCTCGACTACCGCGCCTGGCACGAGTTCGGCATCGAACGCCACCAGCAGGGCAAGTGGGTTCCGGCCACCGGGCCTGCCTCCGGCGGCGAACGCGTCCTGGCCGTGAGTGTCCCGCTGTTCGCGGCGGCCTCCTCGCACTACGCCACGGCCGCCCCGCACGCCCCGCGTCTGGTCACCCTGGACGAGGCGTTCGCCGGAGTCGACGACGACTCCCGCGCCAAGTGCCTGGGCCTGCTGCACGCCTTCGACCTCGACGTGGTGATGACCAGCGAACGCGAATGGGCCTGCTACCCGCAGGTTCCCGGCATCGCCATCGCGCAGCTCTCCCGCGTCGACGAGATCCCGGCGGTCCTGGTGACCCGTTGGGAATGGGACGGGGCCGAACGGATGCGGGGCACGGAGCCGTGCCATGTGCTCGTGTCCCTCCCAGCGCAGGCAACAGCCTCCACCGCTGAGCGCGAGGACGCCCTGTGGCCGTGAACGACGGGCAGCCCCCGGCGTCCGTCGACCGCGACCGCCTGGCCCGCCTGCTCGGCGGTCCTGATCTGGCCTGGCTGGTCGACCGCGTACGCCGCCGCATGGCACGGGAGGAACCCCTGACCCACCCGGTCACCCTGACCGACCCCACCCCCGCGCAGCGCGCCGCCGTCGAGCGGCTGCTAGGCCGTGGCCCCGGCGCCGGACGCTCGCTCAGCGTGCGCCTCGACGCGGTGGACGCTGTCCTACGCCGCTCCGGTGTCAGCCCCGGTGGCCTGGGCGCCGCCGTCACCGCCCTCACAGGACCCGTCGCCCGGGTCGCCGACGTTCGCGGGCGGGAGGAGCAGGCCTGGCGGCACGCGTACGAACCCCTTGAGACCCTGATCCGTACCTGTCGGCCCCAACTGGCCGACTGGGCCGATCGGTTGCGCCGCGATGGCCTCGTACGCCGCCTCGCCCGCACCCCGCACAAGGCGAAGAGACTGCTGGGCGACGCCGCCGAGGTCCTGCGCAGGCTACCCGCGGACCCAGCCGTCTCCCTGCCCGCCTTCGCCGCCGCCACCGTCGGTGACGCCCACGCCCTCGACGACGGCACCCCACTCGCCACCCTCGTACTGTCCGGCGTCCGCACGCTGACCGGCTTCCCGGACGGCAGCGGAGCCGAGTGGCGCCGCGAGGCCTGGGCCGCAGCCGGGCTCCTCAAGGACGCCCTGTCCGCCACGGTCCTGACCCTGGGCCTGCGCGGCACCCCCGCCCTCGACTGGTCGGCTGACGAGGGCGAACCGGCAGTTCTGACGCTACGGCAGCTCACCCGGCACCCGCCGCGCACGGCACCCGCTGTCGTCCGCGTCTGCGAGAACCCGACCGTCCTGGCCACCGCGGCCGACACCCTGGGCGCCGCCTGCCCGACGCTGGTCTGCCTCCAGGGGCAGCCCTCGGCCGCCGCCCTCACCCTGCTGCGCCACCTGCACGCCCAGGGAACCACGCTGCGCTATCACGGTGACTTCGACTGGGGCGGTCTGCGTATCGCCTCCGCCCTGCTGCGACGCGTCCCCTGGCACCCCTGGCGCTACACGGCCGCCGACTACCGCGCCGCCGTCGCCGCCACCCCCCTGGCTCCGCCTCTGACCGGCACGCCGACCACCGTCGCGTGGGACCCGGACCTGCCCGCGGTCCTCGCCGAACTCGGTGTGCGCATCGAGGAGGAGACCGTTCTCGACGACCTGCTGACCGACCTCGGACACTGAGACGGCACCGTGGCCGTCTCACGGGTGTGCAGCTCCTCGGCTGGGGCGCCGCCAGCGGTGTCCTACGGCGGGCTGGGGCCGCCAGGGGACACCGTCCCCGTGGCACCGGGTCGGACGCCGGACGCCGGATGCGACGGGAGATCAGGTTCCCACGCCGGAAGTGTGTTTGAGCAACAAGTACTCAGGTTCGCCACCCCTTACCGCCGGTAGCGTCATGCCGTTCCGTCCACGGGTCTTCCACCGCTGGGCACTTCACGGTGGATCGCATCGTGGAATCCGTGCCGCGCCGTGACACCCCCCAATGTTCCAAGGAGAATAAGCAGCCATGTCCTTCGAAGACTTCGGCGGCAGCCAATCATCGACCGATGTCCTCGTCGTCACCACCAACGACCTCCCGGGCTTCCGCGTGGACGCCATCGTGGGCGAGGTGTTCGGCCTCACGGTGCGTTCCCGCAACGCCGCATCCCAGATCGGCGCGGGCCTGAAGTCGTTCGTCGGCGGTGAACTGCGCGGCCTGACGAAGACTCTGGTCGAATCCCGCAACGAGGCGATGGAACGCCTCATCGAGCACGCCCGCGCCCGCGGCGCCAATGCCGTTCTCGCGTTCCGCTTCGACGTCTCCGAGGCCGGCGGTGTCGGCACAGAGGTGTGCGCCTACGGGACCGCCGCCGTCGTGTCGCGCGCCTGAGCGGTCCCCGCGAGTCCCGCGGGGTCCGGGCGGCCACGCCGATGGGTCGCCCGGACCCCGCGACGTGCCGCCCCGGTCCCGGCCGGTCATGATGGAAGGGTCCGGGACGCAGGAGGGACGGGCAGGAAGGGGAACGCCATGGAGCTGTTCCCGGAGATGCCGTACAGCCGGTGGCGGGAGACCAAGGAGACCCTGCACCGCTACGCGCAGATCATCGGCAAGATCCGCCTCGCCGCGAGCGCGCGGCGCAATCACTGGTGGAACGTGCCGTTCCATCCCACCGGACGCGGCATCACCACCCGCCCGATGGGCCAGGCCGACGGAAGCCCCCTCTTCACGGTGGACTTCGACTTCGTCGACCATCAACTGATCGTCACCGAACTCGACGGCCGGGCGGTCTCCTTTCCCCTGTACGGCCAGTCCGTGGCCTCCTTCTACGACAGCACCCTGGCCGCGCTGTCCGCCCTCGACATCCGGGTGACCATCGAGAACCCCAGGCCTTTCGATCTGCCCGACAGCGGGCGGCCGTTCGCCGAGGACACCGAGCATGCGACCTACGACCCCGTACAGGCCAACCAGTACTGGCAGGTGCTCAGTCAGGTGGCCGCGGTGCTCGAGGAGTTCGCGGCGCGGTACTCGGGAAAGGTCAGCCCCGTCCACCACTTCTGGCACACCTTCGACATCGCGCACACCCGCTTCTCCGACGCCCACGTCGACCAGCCGTCGGACGCCGACCCGGTGACGCGGGAGGCGTACTCACGGGAAGTGATCAGCTTCGGCTTCTGGTTCGGGGACGACACCTCCCCGGAGCCCGCCTTCTACTCCTACACCGCCCCCGAGCCACCGGGGCTCGCCGAGGAGCCGCTCACGCCCCCGTCCGCGCAGTGGGTGGCGCGCAAGGACAGCCATCTGGCGGTGCTGCTCTACGACGCGGCCCGCGCGGAGAGCGATCCGCGGGCGGCCGTACTCGGCTTCTACGAAAGCGCCTACCAGGCGGGGGCCGGGCGCGCGGGCTGGGACATCGCCCGGTTCGCCTGCCCCGGCGGCGTCACGGACCAGCGCCTCTCGGGCACGCGCCTGTGACCCGGAGGGCGCCGGGCGCCTCAGTCGCCTGTGCTCGCGAACACGCCTTCCAGCATGCCCGTGGCCTGGCCCACCTCGATGAGGTAGCCGTCCGGGTCCCGCATGTAGCAGCGCAGTTCGGCGCGGCGGTCGATGGGCGGGGTGAGGAACTCCGCGCCCTTCGCGCGCGCGGCCTCGTAGAAGCCCTGGATGTCCGCCACGCGGACGTTGAGGAAGCCGGAGACGGCGTGCGGCTCCTCGGGCGGCCGCAGTACGACGTCCGGCTTGTCGTCGGTGGGACCGCCGCCGGGGTTCATGATGATCCAGCCGTTGGCCACCTTGACGATGCAGGGGTTCTCCTCCAGGACCACCGTGCCGCCCAGCACACCGGCGTAGAAGGCGCGTGACCGCGGCACGTCGCGGACAGTGATGAAGTGCGTGAGCAGCAGGCCCTCGGCCGGCGCAGGAAGGTCCTCGCGGTTCATACGCCTCTCCCGCTCATGGTGTGGCCGGACATGCACCGAGCGTAAGTCGGGGGCAGGAGGGCGGCATCCCGGCTCCGGCGGCCGGACCGCGCGGGCGTGCAGGCCGCCCCGCGGGCCGTGCGCGCCGCAGCTCCCCCTCCTTACGCTGGAAGGGCCCGGTCCCACCCGGCGTCGTGGGTGGACGACCGGCCCCGCACAGCGGACTCGGCGTGCGAACAGGGTCGGAGGCGAGCGGATGATGCGACGTCCCGCGCAAGTTCTCCCGCGCCCGCGGGAAGACCTGACCGGCTCGGCGGCCCCGGCGCGCCGGGCGTACGGTGCCGCTCACCACCGGCACGGGGAGCGCTGCCGGCGGTGAGCGGCACCGTCCTCGGGCCCGGCCGGGCGGCGCTGGCCGCCGTGTACGTGCTGGGCAAGGAGGGCGGTGAACTCCGGCTCGCCGAATCGGCCGGCGGCTCCGGTGACCTCCACGGCCTCGCGCCGAGCTACCCGCTGGACGCCTACCGCTCTCCCGTCGCGGACGCCTTCCGCACCGGCAGGGCCCTCTGGCTGGGCAGCGCCGAACTCGCCGCCTACCCCGAGAGCGGCCTGGCCGCCTTGCCCGACGGGGCGACCCTGGGGGTGCTGCCGCTCGGCGCGCTCGGCAGACGGCTGGGCTGCCTGGTGGTCGTGGAGGAGCTGGGGGAGGGGTTCGACGCCGAGCGACGCAGCTTTGCGGAGCTGTACGCCGACCATGTCGCGGCACGGCTGGAGGCCGGCGGTGAGCCGGGCGGCACCGGGGCGGTGGACCCGGAGGCGTCCCGCGCCGTTCTCGGCCCCGCCCTGGACCGTACCGACGTCGGCTCCTTCACCCTCGTCCTGGGCACCGGGCGGATCGAAGCGGACCCCGAGACGCTCGGGCTCGTCGGCCTCGACCGGGACACCTTCGACGGGCGTGTGGAGACGCTGCTCGCCCGGGCCGTCCCGGACGACGTCCCCGCGCTCATGGCGATCGTCGAGCCCGGCCATATGACCCCCGGCGGGCGGGAGTTGGAGTTCCGCGTCCGCCGGCCCTCAGGCGAACTGCGCTGGCTGCGCCTGGGCTACCGGACACTGGTGGATGCCGTCGGCAGGCCGGAACGGGTGCTGGGTGTGGTAGCCGACGCCTCGGGCCTGCGGCCCGGCGCCGACGAGGTCTCCCGGGTGCAGCAGCTGTCCGCCGCCCTGGCCGGAGCCATGACCATCCGGGACGTCAGCCGGGTTGTTGCCGTCACCCTGCGCGACCAGCTCGGGGCCGACCGGGTGGCGCTCGCCGAACTCGAGGGCGACCGCCTCGTGGTCACCGTCCTCGACCCGCCGGACCAGAGCGCCTGGCCGGACGCCTGGCGGTCCGAGTGGCGGTCGGAGTGGCCCGACACTCCGGCCCGTGCACTGCCCACGCTGGAGGCGGCGATGCACGAGCACCACCCGAGCCTGTTCGCCGGCGACCAGGACCTCGAACGCAATCTGGCCGGCGCCGGTCCCGGGGGTCTCGCCGTGCTGCCTTTGCCCGCCGAGGGCCGGGTGGTCGGTGTCTGCCTGGTGGGCTGGGACGAGCAGCACGACTTCGGCCCCGAGGAACGCTCCCTGCTCACCGCCACCGCCGGCCTGGTCGGCCAGGCCCTCATCCGGGCCCGTGCCTACGATGCCGAGCACGAACTCGCCACGATGCTCCAGCGCAGCCTGCTGCCCCGCACACTCCCCGCGCTCCCCGGGGGCGTGGCCGTCGCCCGTTATCTGCCCGCGACCGTGGGCCTGGAGGTGGGCGGCGACTGGTACGACGTGATCCCGCTGTCCGACCGGTACGTGGCGCTGGTCATCGGGGACGTCCAGGGCCACAGCGCGGCGGCCGCGACGATCATGGGCCAGATGCGTACGGCGATCCGCGCCTACGCCGTGGAGGGCCACCCGCCGGACGTCGTCGTCTCCCACGCCAACCGGCTGCTGGTCGGCATGGAGACCGATCTCTTCGCCACCTGCGCGTATGTCGTCCTGGACATGGAGGAGGGGGACGCCTGGTTCGTCCGCGCGGGACATCTGCCGCCACTGCTCCGCGACCCCGACTGCACGATCCGGGACGTGGCCGTCGAGGGCGGACCGCCGCTGGGCGTCGTTGCGGACGCGGAGTACCCCATCACCACGGTCGGGCTCACCCCCGGAACCGTTATCGCCCTGCTCACGGACGGGCTGGTGGAATCCGCGACGCTTCCGCTGGAGGTCGGCATGCGGCGTGTGGCCGAACTGCTCGCCGCCATCGATCCGTCCGACGCGGGGCGCGTGGCCGATGAACTGCTCGGCGGGGCCAGGCGGCGCGACGACGACGTTGCCCTGCTTCTGCTGCGCTACGAGGGGATGAAGGACCTGCCGTTCCGCGCGCGCTGGGTGGTGCGGCGACTGCCGGACGCGGTCGGTCAGGCCCGCCGCTTCACCGCGCGCACCCTGCGCTCCTGGGAGGTGGCGGAGGAAGACGCCGCTCTGCTCGTCGTCTCCGAACTGGTCACCAACGCGCTGGTGCACACGCAGGGCCAGGTGCGCCTGGACCTTACGATGGTCGGCGACCGCCTCCGTATCGCGGTGAGCGACTCCCATCCGCGGTCGCCGGTGAGGTCGACGAGCACCGACTGGGAGGCCACGGGGGGCCGGGGGCTCCTGCTGGTCGAGATGGTGTGCGAAGCCTGGGGCTCGGTGCCCTTGGGCGGCGGGAAGCAAGTGTGGGGCGAAATCGTCCTGCGGCCGAGCGAGGCCCGCCGGGCCTTCTCCGCACCCGCCGGCGAACAGGCGCCCGTGCTGGGAGGCGGGCCCGGCCATCCTGCCGAACCGGGGTTGCGTTCGTCGCGTTTCGTGTGACGGGAAGCGCCCGTTCCCAGGGCTCCCCCGGTGGCGTCCGGGCTGCGACCGGCCGGCGGACGGCTCGGGCCGAGGAGGTCTTTCGCGTGGTGGCATCGGTGAGCCGTGTTGCCGCCGCCCTGGCCGCGCTCTCCTTGGCCGCCGGTCTCGCCGCGTGCGGAAGCGCCGGTCAGGCGGGCGACCCCGGTGGTTCGAAGAGCTCCGAGCAGGGCGGCTTCGAGAGCGGCCTGCTGCTCGCCCGATGACCGGACGCCCCGCCACGAGCAGTTCGACAGGCCCCTGATCGAGAAGAAGGTCATGGAGCTCTGCCCGGACTGCTCGGTGGAAGCCAGACCTCGGGCTCGGGCAACCTCGTGATGAACGTCATCGCGGCCGCCGTCATCGGCGGCACCAGCCTGTTCGGCGGACGCGGCACGGCATGGTCGGCACTGCTCGGCACGCTCGTCATCCAGTCGATCGCCTCGGGCATGGCGCTGCTCGGCATCCAGGCGGCCGTCCAGTTCATGATCACCGGCGGTGTGCTGCTCGCCGCCGTCGTCATCGACTCGCTCTCCCGGCGCCTGCAGGAGTCCCACGGCAGAGCCCGAGGCCGGGAGGGCCGGCGCTACCCCTCGTTCA
Source organism: Streptomyces sp. NPDC051776 (assembly GCF_040681345.1). Taxonomy (NCBI): domain Bacteria; kingdom Bacillati; phylum Actinomycetota; class Actinomycetes; order Kitasatosporales; family Streptomycetaceae; genus Streptomyces; species Streptomyces sp. NPDC051776. The sequence goes on from NZ_JBFAYQ010000013.1 coordinate 64,721, forward strand.
GCTCGCCCACGAGCAGGTCCATCAGCAGGCCGTCGTGCCAAGTGCCGTCCGGGCCGCGCTCGTAGTCGCGCATCACCCCGACCGGACGGAATCCCACCTTGACGTAACTGCGGATCGCGGCGGCGTTGTCGGCGGCCGGGTCGATGACGAGGCGGTGGTGGCCGCGGTCGGCGAACAGATGGCGGGCGAGCGTACGGACCGCGTCCGTGCCCAGACCCCGTCCGTGTACGGCCGGGTCGATGTAGAGGTCGATTCCGGCGTGCCGGTAGTCCGGGTCGGTCTCCTCGCTCCACTGGATCGCGCCGACGACCCGGCCTCCAAACTCCACGACGTAGGTGGTCGTCTCGGGTTCGCGCAGATCCTCGGCCACCGCGGCGGCGAGGTCCTCCCCTCCGCGCCAGCGCCGGAAGACCTCGGGCGTGCTGCGGATCCGGGCAAGTGCGGGGATGTCGGCGTCGATCGCGGGCCGCAGGGTCACCGCCGTTCCTCGGAGCGTCTCCTCCATGCCCCGCATGCTAGGCCCTGTCTTCAAGGGTCCCGTCTGCCCCCACGGCGTCCCTCCGGTGGGGCTCAGCTCAGGGTGATCGCGTAGATCTCGATCCTCGGGTCGTCGGGCAGGGCCATCGAGCGCACCGTCCTGGACGCCTCCAGGGGCGCCGTGTCCGCGAACAGCCGGACCGCCGGGCCACCGGTGCCCCGGCCCGCCTTGATCCGGTGCGGCGTCTCCAGGGCCACGGAGCTGCCGTCCGGTGCCTTGCCGGCCCAGTCGCCGATCTTGACCGGCACCTCGGCGCTGCTCCCGTCCTCGTAGCGCACCGTCAGACGGGTCGTCACCGGCCCGTCGTGCGAGGCAGCGACCAGGCGCAGCGAGGCGTGGCGGTTCGCGGGGAGCAGCAGCGTCTGGCCGCGCGCCTCGACGAAGTTCGCGCCGCGGCCTGCCGGGTCGGGCGCGTCGTGGAGCACTCCGTTCCAGACGACAGGACCGGCTTTCGGCAGCAGCGCACCGTCATAGCTCCAGCCCCGGTCGTCGAAGTCGCCCTCGGCCGGGCGGGCGGTGGTCGCCGTGCCGTCGTGGTTCCGGTAGGGGCCGAGGCCGACCGCGCAGCTGGTGCCCGCGGTCGCCGCGCAGGTCGCGGCCGGCCGTACCTCGACAGCGGCGTTGCGGGTGACCCTGTTCGCGCCGTCCGCCGCGACGTCGATGCGGACCGGGTACGAGCCGACGGGCGTGGACGCAGGGACGGTCACCGCCAGCTCCACCGTCTTCTGCACCGGCGCGTGTCCGGACCGCACGTCCAGGGGTGGGGGCGGAGAGGCCGTCACCTTCCAGCCCGGAGGCGCCTTCGGCGTGACCGAGACGCGCAGCCGGTCCGGTGCCTGTGCGAGAACGTCCAGTGTCAGACGGGCGGTCCGGGCCGTACCGCCCTGCGGTACGGCGTCGGCGGGCGTACGGAGTGACGCGTCGACATGGCGGCGGGTGTCCGGTGCCGTCCGGCCCACCGACGGGGGTTCGACGCCAGGCGCCGTCCCCCATGCGGACGGCTTCGTGCCGAGCGTGTGGTCCAGGGAGCCGCCGTGCGCGAGCGAACGCCAGCCCAGCCAGGACGTGGTGACGTTCCGCCCGTCCAGCGACGCCTTCTGCACGTACCGCCTGGTGTCGCTCGCCCCCGGGGCCCTGATGGCCAGGGTCCCGCCCTGACGGTCGCCGAAGTGTCCGATGCGCACGGTCGCCGAGGGGAACTGCGGGCTGGACAGGGCCAGGAAGTCACCGCCGTTCATCGTCGGATAGAGGCCGAGCGAGGAGAAGACGTACCAGGCCGACATGGTGCCCAGGTCGTCGTTGCCGGTCATGCCGTCCGGGCCGTCGGTGAACAGGGTCATCGCGGCCCGCACCACGTCCGCCGTCTTCGCGGGCGCACCGGCCCAGTGGTAGACGTACGGGGCCAGCAGATCGGGCTCGTTGTTCGGGTTGTACGTGGACTTGCCGTAGTAGTCGTACGGCTTGGAGATCCAGGCCTCGCGCGCGGTGCCCGCCGGGTCGGTGAGCAGCTTGTCGTGGGCGAAGAACGCGTCGAGCCGCTTCTCCGCGGCCTTCCTGCCGCCCATCAGGGAGATGAGACCGGCCGGGTCCTGCGGCACGAGCCACTGGTACTGGTACGCCCCGCCCTCGTGGAACTGGTGCCCCGCGGCGACCGGGTCGTACGGCGTCACCCAGGTGCCGTCGGCGGTGCGCGGACGGAAGTTCCCGGTCGAGGAGTCCCACAGGTTCCGGTACCACTGCCCGCGGCCGGCGAACATCCGCGCGTCCGCTTCGTACCCGAGCCCGCGGGCCATCAGGGCGAGCGAGGTATCGGCGGACGCGTACTCCAGGGTGGCCGAGGCCGGGTGTTCGCAGTCGTTGTCGCCGCCCTTGTCGGCGCAGTCCTCGCCGATCTCCAGGCCGGAGGGGAGATAGCCGCGCGCCTCGTAATGGTCCACGCCGGAGCGGCCGTTGAAGGGCGAGCCGGCCGGCGGCGTTCGGGTCGCGTTCCTCCGCAGCAGGGCGTACGCCTCTTCCTCGTGTCCCTTCAGTAGCCCCTTCGACCACGCCTCCACGAGGAAGGGGGTGACCGGGTCGCCGGTCATGATGTTGGTCTCGCTGTTGGCGAGCGCCCAGCGGGGCAGCCATCCGCCGTCGCGGCCTATGGCGAGGACGGACAGCGCGATGTCGCGTGCGACCCCGGGTGTGAGGAGTTGCAGGAGCTGGTTCTGCGGGCGATAGGTGTCCCACAGCGAGAAGTTCTGGTATGGCGTGAAGCCGGAGGCGGTGTGGACGTCGTCGTCGAAGCCGCGGTAGCGGCCGTCCACGTCACCGGCGAGATTCGGGTGCAACTGGGCGTGGTAGAGCGCGGTGTGGAAAGCGCTTCGCCGCTGCTGCGAACCGCCCCCGATCCGTACGGCGCCGAGCTGCTTCTTCCAGGTGTCGCGCAGGGCCTCGCGCGTGGCGTCGAAGTCGTACGAGCCCTTCGTCTCGGCCCGGAGGTTCTTCCGGGCGCCCTCGATGCCGGTGTACGAAAGACCGGTCTTCACCACCACGTCCCGGTCGGATATCGCGTCGAAGGACACCCAGGCGCCGTTGCTCCCCTCACCCTCCGCGTCCCGGCTCCCGGGTTCCGGCTTGTCGCCGCGCCAGGTGCCGTGGGCCTTGAAGGGGCGGTCGAAGGTGGCAGTGAACCAGACGGTGTGCCGGTCGTCACCGGAGCAGAACTTGCCCGCGCGGATGCGGCCTTCGACGGTCCGGTCACCGACGACGTGCACCTCGGAGTCGAACACGTCCTGATTGGCCTTGCCGGTGTTGAACAGCACATTGGCGGATCCGACGGCCGGGAAGGCATAGCGCTGCCAGCCGGTGCGTGCGGTGGCGGTCAGTTCGGCGTCGATGCCGTAGCTCTTGAGTCCCACGCGGTAGTAGCCGGGCTCGGCGTCCTCGTCGGAGTGGGAGTACGCCGAGCGGTAGTCGTCCGGGTTCACACTGCGGACGGGGCCGGTGGTGGGCATGATCGGGAGCTCGCCCGAGACGCCGCAGCCGACGCCGGACAGATGGGTCTGGCTGAACCCGTGGATCTTGTCCTGCTGGTAGTCGTAGCCGCCCTGGCCGCCGTTGTCCGGGCTGACCTGGACCATGCCGAAGGGAGCGCTCGCGCCGGGGAAGGTGTTGCCGAAGTTCTGTGTGCCGACGAAGGGGTTCACCAGGTCCACGGGGCTGTCGGCGCGTGCGGCGGCGGAGCGCACAGTCCCGAGGACGTCACCGGCCAGCAGGCCGGCGACCAGCAGAACGGCCGCCGACCCCGCCGAAACCACGCGGATCCAGACTGCCCGGAGTCGCATCGGTCCACCCCTTGTGCTCGTGTGCTGCCGCGCATGCTGACAACGTTGTCCGGATGAATCCGCGAAACGGTTTCACGCGCCCCTGGCGGTGTCAATGGGCCCGTCATGAACGGCAGATGGCGATACAAGGACAGATGCGTTGACTGTGGTATGTACTGCCTGATCCGGGTCGAACCGTGGCGTTTCTCCGTCGGCGCACCTGCTGCGGCTCCGGCTGCGGCCCGAGGCTGTGGCGTCCGCCCGTGGCCGCTACCGCTCGTCGTCGGTCAGCTCGCTGCGCGCGTCGTGCAGTCCGGCGAGCGCCTCGGCCAGGAACCCCTCGGCGGCGTCCAGACTGTGCCGCACCTCGCGGTCGTCGCCCACGCTGAGGTAGGCGCTGATCAGGTTCGCCGCGGCGACGGCGGCGTTGCTCGCCGCCTCCATCGCGGACGGCTCCGGCTCGTCCGCGCTCTCCGCCTGCAGGGTGTCCAGGGCCGAGCGCTGCAGGCGGTTGGCGAGGATGGCCAGGCCCAGGCCGTCGTCGCCAACCATCGCGTTCCAGCCGGCGATCAGCTCGGGCAGGCCGGTGGGCGGGTCCTCGGCGGGGTGGATACGGGCCGCGATCTCCGTCTCGACCGTGGCCAGGAGCGCGCCCAGCAGCTCCGGCAGGTCCTCGGGCCTCGGGCCGGCGGGGCGCAGCTCGGGATCGACGACGGGTTCGGCGCCAAGGCCCACCAAGGCCTGCAAAACCTGGTCCGCGGACAGTGCGTGATCACTCTCTGAACTGGTCACCCCCGGTCAACGAGCCGCCGCGCCGACAGGTCATGCCGTACGCACCCGGTTGCCGGGTCGTGCCCGGTCCCGCCGGTCAGTCCCGGCCGTTCTCGTTCTCCCGCGCGAGATCCTCGGTCGTACGGCCGCTGCGGACGGAGGCGGGCTGCGAGCCCACCGGGTTGCGGCGGGCGTCCGCGGTCTCGTCGGGCTTCTTCACCAGGATCCAGCGCTCCTTGTCGCCGTCGCGGCCGGTCCGTGTCAACGCCCAGCCCCCGCGCAGCTTCTCGCCCTCCAGCCGGAAGGAGACATGTCCGCGCTCGACCGCCTCGGCGACCGGGACAGTCCTGCCGCGGTGCTCGGTGCGGTTCTCGTAGTGCCCCGCGTCCCACACGATGACCGTGCCCGCGCCGTACTCGCCGCGCGGGATGACGCCCTCGAAGTCGGCGTAGTCGAGCGGATGGTCCTCGGTACGCATGGCCAGGCGCTTCTCCCGCGGGTCCATAGCCGGCCCCTTGGGCACCGCCCAGGAGATCAGCACATCGTCCGCCTCGAGGCGGAAGTCGTAGTGGAGGGAGGTCGCGGAGTGCTTCTGGACGACGAAGCGCGGGGCGCCGCCCCGGGGCTCGCCACCCATGGGTTCGGAGGTACGGTCGGCGTGGCGCTTGGAGCGGTAGGTCGTCAGCCGGTCGTCCCGGTTGTGCTTGCCTTTGTCCTTCCGGCGCGTGCCTCCGCCCTTTCCGCGTGTGCCTCCGTCCTCCCGGCGCGTGCCACCGTTCTTGCGGTCCGTGACGCGCATCTGGATGCGGCTCCGGTCCCCGGTGCTGCTCCGGCTGTTCTCTGGGGTTTTCGCGGCCATGGCCGCCGGGTTCCCGTACCGCATGCCCGCAAACAGGGAGGAAAGCCGCGAAGGGGGATCGTCGCGGGTCGTGGCCGCCCGGCCGCAGGCGCCGGCGCCACCCGGCGAACGCGACGTCGTTCCTCCGCCCCTGCCCCACTCGCTGCGCCGCTCCCCACATCCCTCGGACGTCGCCTGCGCGGGCTACGGGTCGAGGCGCTGGAGCAGGCCCCAGGTGAACTCCGCGATGTGGCGCGGCCGTTCCTCCGACCCCTCCGTCCCGGGTGCCGTGAAGGCGAGCTGCCAGCGCGTGGGAGCCGTGCCCTCCATCGGCGTCGCGGGGGCGAAGGCGCGGGCGACCTCGTCGATCGTGCAGCACCACGGCCGCAGGTCCGTCATGCTGCGCAGGTCGGGTCCCGGCGCCCCCGGAGCACGCACCAGCCATTCGTTCCACACCTGGCCCCCGGGCCCGGTGACCACCTCGAAGCGCAGGTCCGGCCAGAGCGGCAGCCGCCAGCGGAGTGCCTCGCAGTTGAGGTCACCGATCCGCCGGGCGACGACCTCCTCGGGCGGGCCCAGTGCCGAGCGGTAGCGCTGCACGGCCGGGCGGGCTCCGCGGGCCCGCGCCCGGGCCTGCCAGACGCGGTTCGCCCCGCGCATCTCCGCCTTGCCGACGCCGAGTTCGCGCAGCGCGTCCTCGACCAGCCCCGGCTGGTGGTCGGCCATGCGCCGCAACAGGACGAGCGTGAGCTCCAGAGGACCGAAGGGGGCGGAACCGGGGCGGGACATGGAGGCCATGCCCCCAGTCTCCACCGTCACCACGCCGTGGGCAGGGCGCGGAGGCAGGACGGTGCGATCGCCGGGCGGGGCCGGTGCCCGGAAGGGAGGAACAGCACGGAGTTGACGTAGCGGCGGTGCGGGGCGAGGCTGCGACGCAGCAGCCCGTGCTCGGCGACATGGCCCCGGCGGTACTGGTGGCCCGTCAGGTCGAAGGATGACAAGGGCACCCAGGTCGCCCGGGGCAGCACCCAGCCGTCGTAGCCGTGGCCGTTCAGCAGGGACAGCACCGGGCCGAGCGGCTGGATGCGGACCTCCAACTCGATGAAGAGCGCGGGCCGGTCGCGCCGCAGGGTGCGTTCCGCGCCGCGCAGCACGGCCAGTTCGCTGCCGTCCACATCGACCTTGATCAGGCCGACGTCCGCCAGGCGCAGGCCGTCCAGGAGATCGTCCAGCGGTACGCACCGCACCGCAAGCGCCGTGCCGTGGACCTCGCGCCGCACCAGCGAGGACACCCCGCGATCACCTCGCCCGCCCGGCGGCAGCCAGAGCGTCGCCTCTCCCGTACGGTCCGTCGCGGCGGCTTGGACGACCGTGACGTTCGCGGGTGCTCCGGCGGCGAGTTGGCGGGCCAGATGCGGTACGGGCTCGACGGTGACGACCCGGTCGGCGCGGCGCGCCATCCGTCGCGACCACGGCCCGTACCAGCCGCCGACGTCCACGGCCGTGCCGCCCCGGGGGCAGAAGTCGGCCAGCCGCCGCAACTCCGGCTCGAACCGCGGATAGAGCAGCGCGGCGCCCGCGCCGACCCACCGCGACGGCAGCCGCGGTGCGAGGCGCGCCGCGAGGGTCACGGCCCGCTCCGCCCCGTGTCGGCGGGCGCGTTGCCGAGCAGGCGGCGGTGTTCGGGGTCCGGGACGGACTCGCCCGAGGAGGGGAGCAGCTGGGGAATGCCGTCGACGATCGGATAGCGGCGCCGCAGGCGCGGGTTGTAGAGCGCGTCACCCGGCTCCAGCAGGATGAGGGGGCCTTTGTCGAGCGGGCAGGCGAGGATCTTCAGCAGAGGGTCGTCGGGCTTCATGAGCGGGCTCCTCGGGGGGAGGCTGAGTCGGTGACGGGCACGGCGGTCGAGCCGGTCGCGGATCCGGCGGTGACAGCGGTCGTGCCGGCGGTGGGTCCGGTCGTGCCGGCGGTGGGTGCGGTCGTGCCGGCGGTGGGCGCGGAGGCGGGGGAGACCGGTGGTGCGGCGGTGTCCGGTTCGTGGCGCGGCAGCATCAGCAGCACGCTCACGGCCAGAGCCGTACCGCCCAGCCGCAGGACCAGCCGTACGGGGTCGTGCGGAAGCGGTTCCCCGAACGCGAAGCTGCCGCTCGCCACGGTGAACACACAGGTGACGGTCGAGCACACCGGCACGATCAGCGAGGCCCGGCAACGCTGCAGAGCCGTCTGCGACAGGACGAGGCCGGTGGCCCCGGTGAACAGCAGGAGATATGGATACGGGGAGGCGATCAGCTCGAGTGCCGCTCCGCGGATGTCATGGGTGCCCAGCAGTCCGGCCACGCCCTTGATGGCGAGCGAACTCACCCCGTACAACAGGCCGACGGCCACCCCGTACTCCACGCCCGTGGTCGGCGGCCGGTGACGGCGTCGGGTGCGCCGCTCCGCGGACCCGTACAGCCACAACCCGACCACCAGGGACGGTACGCAGAGCGCGAGCAGCGTGCCGGCGGGTGCTCTGCGGCTCACCGCCTCGCCGCTGCCCTGCAGGGAGGCGACGACCATGACGAGGGCGGCGATGATGACGGCGACGCCGCGGCGCTCGCGGCCGGTCGGCCGTTCGCCGAGAACGACCGAGGACAGCAGGAGCAGCAGCACGAGCCCGGAGATGAACAGCCCTTGGGCCGCGACGATCGGAAGCGTGCGGTAGACGACCAGCTGGGCGGCGAACCCGGCAGCGAGCGCGAGCGAGCCGCCGATCCACAGCGGGCTCCCGATCAGCAGCCGCACGACCCGGGCGGGCCGTCCGGCACTCAGCGGCGGCAGTCCGGCGAGCGCCCGTTTCTCCAGCACGAAGCCGGTGGAGTAGAGGACATTGGCCAGCAGCGCGGCGGTCACCCCCCACCACATCATGACGCCGCACCCGACGTCCGCCGCGCATGGAGCAGCAGGATCGAAGCCACGGAAGGCCACCGGCAGGCCGCGCGGTCCAATGTGCGCAGCGCCCGGGGCACTCCGTGGAACGGGGCGCCCGTGACCGTCACCACCTCGAAGCCGGAGGCGGCGACCAGTTCCCTCAGCGCGCGGGCGGTGCACAGCCGCAGATGGCCGACCACCTGGCTCCCCGGCCTCCCGTGGATCCGGCGCAGACTCACCTCGGAGAAGACGGGCTGTATTCCGGCGAGCAGCAGCACCCGGTTGTACCAGGCGGCGAGGTTGGGCGTGGAGAGCATCAAGTGGCCGCCGGGGCGCAGGACTCGGCGCAGCTCGTCCAGCGCGGCGTCCGGGTCCACGAGGTGCTCGATGACCTCGCTGAAGAGCACGGCGTCCGCCGCGCCCGTCGCGAACGGCAGCCCCCCGTCGGTGAGTTCGCCCCGCACCACGTACGGGACGCGAGGCGCGGCCCGGCGCAGTGCGTCCTGCGACCAGTCCACGCCCACGATCCGGTGTCCGGCCAGCACGCGGGCGGCTGTGGCCGCGGCCGATCCGTCGCCGCACCCCACGTCGAGCACGGTCGCCGGAGGCCGCGCCCCCTGCCGTACGGGCCCGAGCGCGCGGGCCAGGATCCGGGCCTGGCGCAGACTCCGTTCCTCGCCCGAGGCGACGGGCACAGCCGGGTTCTCGTAGAAGTCCCGCAGCCCCGGGGCGGCTTGCGGGGGCGGACCGGGACGCGCGGCGGTGCGGGCGGCCTCCCGCGAGGGGGAGGGGAGCTGGGGCGCGAAGCGCGAGGGGGTCATGAGGGGTTCCCCGGGGTTCGGGCGCCGGGTTTGGGACGGCCCGCGGTGAGTCCGGCAGAGACGTCCGGCCCGTACGGCACAGCAGCCGTCGCCGCGAGCGCCCGCTCGAACAGGCCGGCCAGCGTAGCCGCCGCCTCGTCGTCCAGCAGGGCGCGCGACCAGCGCAGAGCGAGGTGGAGGCGGCCCGCGGTGCTGGCGGTCGTCACCGTGAGACCGCGGGGCATCCGGGCGGGGGCCGAGAACCAGACCGCCCGCGCCCGGCCCGCGTCCCCGAAGTCCAGCGGATAGGGGACACGGCCGATGTTGCTCAGCAATGTCGTCGACGTCCACGGCGCGGCGGCCCTTCGCAACGCCCGTGTCACCGACGCCCGCAGGCCCACCGGCAGCACGGGGGCGGTGAGCAGAGCGGCCCCCCGGCCGAGTGGCGGACGGGACGCGGCCTTCAGGGCGCGGGTGGTGCGGGCGGTCCTGCGCAGCAGTTGTGCGACCGCCGCCGGATCGGGCCGTTCGTCGCTGAGCAGGTCCAGCTCGGCCCGGTCGCCCGTGGTGACGGGGACCTCGACGAGCCGGGTTCCGTTCCCGATCGGCATCTCGGCGCCGCGCGTCCGGTCGTCGACCGGCATGGTGATGCGGATGGGGCCGCAGGAACGGTCGTGCAGACGGTTCCAGCGTGCCGCCATCAGGGCTGTGGCGACGAGGAGTTGGTCGTTGACGGTGTACGGGGCCGCCGTACGGGACGGGCGGGGCGGTACGGGAAGGTCGGCGATGAGCATGCCGTTCCCGGTGGACCGGGTGGCGGTGTCACGGGCGATGCGCGCGGGTCTGGCCCACGCGGACTGTCCGGATGCGGACGGCGCCCGGTCATCCGGCTCCGGGCGGGGATCCGCTCCCGACTGCCGTACGGGAGGGGGCGCGGGCTCGTTGCCCGCGCCTCCGTAGATCTCGGCCGCGGTGGCCAGGACACGCAGGCACGCGGGCCCGTCCAGTGCGGTGTGATTGACGGTGAGGAGAAGGACGCTGCCCTCGCCCTGGTGGGGGACCTCCCCCTGGTGTGTGCCGTCCTTTTGGCAGGCGCCGTCCCCCCCGTGGGTGCCGTCCCCTTGGCGGGCGCCGTCCCCCCGGTGGGTGCCCTCCCCTTGGCGGGCGCCGTCCCCCCGGTGGATGCCGTCCCGGCTGGATCCGTCGCGGCCGCCGGTGTGCCGACCGCCCACAGGGCCCGGCGTGATCACCTCCAGCCTCACGGGCGGTGAACTCGTCAGCGGCGGGCAGGCGGACAGCGCGCGAGCACGCGCCTGCGCGAGAGCGTCGGGCCCCGGGGGCGGGAACGACACGGGATCCGTGTCCGGCGCGTCGGTGAGCTCCCACGCGTAGCGCCACCGGTACCAGCGGCCGGGAGCCTCCCGCATCAGGATCCGGGGGTGTCGCAGCAGGGCCTCGTTGAACGCGACGCGCAGCCGCCCGGGTTCGGGCCTCCCGGAGAGGTGCACTTCGATGTGCACGGTCTCGGGCTCCTCGTCAGTGAGGCAGTGGCGCGAGACCTCGTCCACTGTGCCGAACGGTATCCGTGACGCGGGCCGTGCCCCGGGCCGCCGTCGCCCCGAGGAGGAACGGAGAGCGGTCATGGTGCGTCCTCCGGGGAGAGCGCGGCCAGGGAAGCAGCCTTCCGGGGGATCGGGCAGGCGCCCTCCGGCTCGTCGGGCGGTCCGCTCCTCCGGTACCAACCGAGCCGCGTGCCACGGGGGTTGGCGGTCCCGGTCATGCGGAGCCCCCGGCGCCGTTCCCGCGTCCCTCGGCGTCCGGGCGGGCCACCCCGCTCCCCGGCCCGCCCGGACCCGAGGTGCCCGGCTGACGCCGGGGCAGCGGGGTGTGCCCGTCCGGACCGCCCGGCGGAAGGGCGCGCCGCGGCAACGGGGCGGGGAGACCGCGCCGGGGAGCGGAACGACGGTCGGACGGGGCGGACGGCGGGTCTTCCCCCGCCGGGCGGATCCGGAACCGGAGGCCGCTCGGCCCCGGTTCCCGGCTGGACCGCGGGTCGGGCGGTGTGCCGCCGGGGCCGCGGGCCATGAGGACCGGCCCTGCCGGATGCTTCGGCGTCGCACCCCTGGGTCGTGAACTCCGGTACAGAGCTGACGGGTTGTCATCGTCCGCTCCCGCTCCCGCTCCCGCTCCCGCTCCCGCTCGCGGACGCCGCGCCGTGGACGGTTCGTCACCCGGCACCTGCGGACGCCGCGCCGTGGACGGTTCGTGGTCCGCGCCCGCCCCGGACCCGCCCCGGGGCACCCCGTCGCCCGGCGCCGCCGTCCCGTGGTCCACGGCCGGGTCCCCTGGGCCGTCACCGGACGTTCCGCGCGCCCGCGCCGCGTCCGGCCGGTCCGCCGTCACCAGCGCCGCCGCGAGCGCCACAACCGCCAGCACCTGCGCGGGAGCGCCGAACGCGCCCTCGCCGGAAGCGACCGGTTCGCCCGCGCCGGCCGCCGCGGCGACGCCCGCGCCCGCCATCGCCACCAGCGCCGTCGGCACCAGAAGGCCTGGCCGCAGCCGGGCAACGACCGCCAGGACGGGAACGACCAGGGCCAACGGGCCCGCGACGGCCGCGAGGACGGCGGTCAGCACCACCGTGCCCAGGAACAGGCCCGGCCCCGGAGGCAGGAGAGCGGAGGTGCCACCCGCCCGGTGCGCCCCGGCAGCGGCCACGGAACCATCCGTGGTGCGCCGGCGTCGGACGAAGGCCAGACCGGCCAGCAGCACGACGCCCGCCGCCCCGCCGATCAGCCCCGCCCGGTACAGCTTCGCCGGCTCGTACTCCAGCCGTACCGTGCCACCCTCGCCCTCGGGGACCAGCCACGCCTGCTGCCAGCCGTCCAGCCGCAGCGGGGTGAGCTCCTTCCCGTCGAGGGTGGCCTTCCAGCCGTCGTTGGCGTTCTCGTACGTCTGGAGGTACGAGGCCCGGCCCGCGCCGACCGTCACCGTGCGGTGGTCACCGCCCCAGTCCCGTACCGTCAGGGACCGGGCGTCTCCGATGACGGCCGGGGTCTCGCCCGTCGACAGGGTGACGTCCGTGAGGGCGAGCGGCCCCGCGTCACCGGCCTCCACGACATGGCGTCCCGCGCCGAGATCGAGACTGCCGTCCTTGGCCGGGCCCGCGCACAATTCCACCTCGATCGGTCGGCGCTCCGTCAGATCCCGTACGGAACCCGACGCCTTGGTCGCGTGCAGGGTGCCGTCCATGGCCAGCGGGGGACCGTCTCCGCAGGGCACCGAGAACGTCGCGTCCGGATCCGGAGCGGGGACCCGCAGGTCGTCGAGCGCGGGGACGTACACCTCGCTCAGCCCGACGGGAAGCTGCAACTGGCCGTCCGCGAGCGGATTGTGGAGCGTCAGCGGCGCCGTGCGGCTGATCGTGATGTCCAGGCGGTCGGTCCTGATGTGGTCGAAGCGGGCCTGGCCGTTTCTGTCCACGCCTGCGGTGGCCGCGCCGTCGGGCGAACTGATCAGCACCTCCTGCGGCTGCGCCGACACGCCACCCGCCGCCGCGAAGACGATCTCGGAGATCTTCTTCTTGCCCGGCCAGCGCAGATGGATGACGGGCCGGTCACCGGCGATCCACGCCGTCGTCAGATCCCGGTCCACCAGGTTCCGCGGGCTCAGCGACAGCCCGGAACGGCTCGTCGAGTCGGCGGTCGCGGTCACCCGGTCGCGCGAGCCGGGTGCGACCCGGTCCAGCAGCCGGTCCAGCGCGTCACCGGGAACGGGCAGAGCGCGGGCGCGGATCCGGTACTCCCCGCCGGAGCCCGTACGGAACTGGCGGTGCAGGCCCACCTCGGCGGTCGCCGGCGCCAGGCCGCCAGGATCGCTGCCCCGGTGCAGTGAGTACACCGTGGACCCTGCGGCTCCGCCGCCCTCGCCCTCCGCGTCGCGCGGCAGGGCGAGCAGCCGGGTCACCTGGACCCCCGGGACCGACACCTCGGAGAAGCCCGCACCCGACAGACCGGGCCTGGCCTCCTGCGCGTCGAGGATCCGGATCCTCAGCCATGTCGCCTTCCCCGCCGGCGCTTTGACGCTCTGTCGGGCGCCGCTGGGCTGGAGCGGGCTGTCCGCGCGTCCCCTGTCGGTCTCCACCCGGATCTGCGTGGGCGCCGCCCGCATCCCGTTGCCCGGCAGTGGGGCCAGCTCGATCGACGCCGGCACCTCGACGGGGGACGAGAAGCCGATACGGAGCCACTGGCCCGCCGTTCTCCCCGGACTGCCCTCGGCCCACGCCGTGTCGGGGTTGCCGTCGAAGGCGTTCACCGGGTCGTACTGCGGGAGGTGGAACAGCCAGTTGCCGCTGCTGGACGCGGTCACGGACCTCGCACCCCGCAGCACGGCGGTCGTCTGGTGCCCGCTGCCGCGCGTGGGCAGGATCTGCCGCGGCTCCCGCCCCGGGTCCTGCAGGCTGTCCGGATGATTCCGCTCCGACTCCGTGTACGTGTAGGAGGTGTTGGAGTTCACCAGGCCGAAGCGGGTGTCCGCGCGCCGCAGTCCGTCGGCCACGGCCCGCACGGGCGGGGTACCGAGCCCGGGGTGGCCGTCCCCGGCGAGCACGGCGGGCCGCTCCCGCATCGCCGGATCCGCGGCGAGACGCAGCAGCGCTTCCGGGCCGCCGCTGACGACGGCTGTGGTGGCGGCCGGTCTCAGCGCGGCCCGCTCCGGCCGGTGCGTGCCCCGTTCCGGACGGTAGATCTCGACCGCCTGCAACCGCGGGAAGAGGCCCTGTACTTGAACCGGGGTGTCGTCGGGGATCCGGCCCGCGGTGATGAGCGGGCCGAAGCCGGCGACCTTGCGGTAGCCCGACGACTCCAGGGTCCGCTTGACCGTCTGCGGCGGCACGTAGCCGATCTGGTCGGGGTCGAGGTCGTTGCGCACCACCACCTCGTACAGTCCGGCGCGCCCCAGGAAGGCGCTCAGGCCCGGGACACGGCCACCACTCGTCAGCGCCTGCTCGACCGCGTCCAGGGCTCGGCGCGAACCCGCGGTCCCGAAGGGGACGTAATCGCGCTGCGCCCACCGGGACTCGGCGAGCACGTCGAGCGGCTGGTCGATCGGCGAGCCCCAGGTGTAGATGCCGTGCGCGGTCGCGGGGACGACGAGCGCGCGGCTGCCGGACGCATGCGTCTTCAGCCAGCCCGCCGCGCTGCTCCAGTACGAGGGCAGCCCGGTGAACGGGCCGGGCTGCAGGATGCTGCCGTTCGCGTACGGCCACGCCAGGCCGGGCAGGACGAGCAGCGCGGCGATCGCCGTGGCGAGGCGGCGGCCGGGCACTGGACGGGCGCCGCGCCGCTCGGCCGCGACCGCGGTCAGATGCGCGAGACCGAGGGCCAGCGCGAGGGCGAGCCCCGGCTGGAACTTGTAGATGTTGCGGAACGGCCCCAGCGGACCGTTCAGCCACTCCCGTACGGTCCCGTGGAAGGGCGCGCCGAACGAACCGCCGTATCCCGCAAGGGAGATGAGCACCACGGCCAGGACGGTCAGCACCAGCCAGCGCCGCTCCGGCAGATCGCGACGGGCCAGTCCCGCGAGCCCGAGCGCGGCCGCGCAGACGGAGCCGAGGATGACGACGAGCGAGGTGGCCACGGACCAGCCGGCGGGCAGCCACGCCTCCCCGAAGTGGAGGTACGCCACCCAGTTGCCCGCCCCGCGCAGCAGCTCGGTCGCGGACATGGTCGCGGTGGTGGTGTCCGCCTGCTCCACATAGGGCATGAAGTTCTCGCCGTACGTGCCGAGGAGCAGCAGCGGCACCACCCACCAGAGCGTCGCGAGCACCACGCCCGGGAGCCACCAGGCCAGCAACGCCCGCTTGCGCGGCCCGCCCGGCCGGCTGAGCAGGTAGAGGCCGACGGGCAGCAGGGAGGCCAGAGTCGAGGCCGCGTTCACACCGCCCATGAACGGGACCAGCAGGGCGGAGCGGGCCGCGGCGATCCGCGGGGCGAGATCCGCCCGGGTCAGCGGCAGCAGCACCCACGGCAGCATCGCGCCCGGCAGGGCGGCGGCGGACGTCGAGCCGATGACGATCGTGAACGTGGGCCACAGCGCGTAGGCGGCTGCCCCCAGCAGCCGGGTCCCCGGCGCGCCCACCCGGAACCGCTCGGCCAGGCGCAGGGAGCCCCAGAATGCGGCCGTCACGACGAGGGAGAGCCACAGCCGCTCGGCGACCCACACCGGAACGTGGACCAGGTCCATCAGCGCGTAGTACGGCAAGGACGGGAAGGCGTAGCCGATGTACTGGTCGGCGATCACACCGAAGCCCGCCCGGTCGTGCCAGAGTTCACCGAGGTCCCCGATGAACCTCAGCGGTTCCAGAGCCACGCCGAGCTTGGTCTCGAACGTCGTTTTCCCCGGGGAGACCGAGCCGAAGGCGATCAGGGCCAGCACCCAGAACGCGGCCAACCAGCCGCGGCCGCAGGGCCGTTCGGGGGCCGGGGGTGGTACGGCGGACGGCGCGGGCGCCTGCGGAGGAACTTGCACGGTGCTGCTCATGGAGACCTCCGGAGGATGAGGAGGAGATTCCAGGTGGCGACCTCGCGCAGTCCCGGAATCCGTGTGACGAGACCCGGCAGGAACGGCCAGTAGCGGGAGCGCGCCGCCAGCACGCTCACATCGTCACGGCCGCGCACATGCCGCAGGACCGGCCCGACGTGGACCGGGAAGAGGTTCTCGCCGACCGTGTGCTTGGCCGGGCGGCCGGTGCGCCGCCGGTAGCGCTTGCGCGCGCGGTCGGCGCCCAGGTAGTGCCACGGTGCGGTCTCATGACCTCCCCAGGGGGAGAGCCAGTTGGTGAAGGAGACATAGACGAGTCCGCCCGGCCGGGTCACCCGCACCATCTCGCTGAGGAAGGTCTGCGGATCGGCCACGTGCTCCAGGACGTTGGAGGAGAAACAGACGTCCGCCGTGCCGTCGGCCAGCGGCAGCAAGTAGCCGTCGGCGACCACCGCACCGTGCGGGAGCCGTCCGCGCGCGGCGAGTTCGGGCAGCGACGGCTCGAACAAGTAGCAGTGGGCGCCCCGGCGCCGGAACTCCTCGGTGAAGTACCCGCTGCCGCCACCGACATCGATGACGACGCTGCCGTGCAGGGGCGCATACCGGGCGACTTGCGCTGCGGCGTCGCGCGCCAGCAGTCCGTAGCACCGCTCGGGATCGTCCTGTTCGCTCAGGAATGCCCGGAAGAGAGCCAGGGATCTGCGCAGGGAAGGGTCCTTGAAGGCGGGCTCGGGCACGGAGCTCACCTCCCGGCGGGTGCGGCTCCAGCGCCTGCCGACGCGTACGCCTCGGCGGCGACGTCGCGGAAGAGGCGGACCGTACGGCTCCACTGGTACCGCGCCGCTCGTTCCGCCGCGGCCCGCCCGATCCCCTCGCGCCGCTCACCGCTGAGCGCGAGCGTGCACCAGGCGGCGGCGAACGAGCTCTCGCCGCGCGCCAGGAGACCGGTCACGCCGTCCTCCACCGAGTCGCGCAGACCGGGAATGTCGAAGCCGATGGCGGGAGTTGCGCGGGCCGCGGCCTCGGTGACCACCAGGCCCCACCCCTCGACCAGCGACGGGTGCAGCAGCAGCCACGCCTCGCACAGCAGCCGGTGCTTGTCGGCCTCGGAGACCCGCCCCGCGAAGACGACATCCGGTCCCGCCATCGCCGTGAGGCGCTCCCGCTCGGGTCCCTCACCGACGATGACGAGCCGTCCGCCGGTGACCGGCCGGACCCGCTCCCACAGCCGCAGCAGCAGGTCGATCCGCTTGTACTCCACGAGGCGTCCCATCGCCAGGAACAGCGGTTCCGGAGCCTTGGGCAGTAGCGGGCCCGGCTCCTCGACGCCGTTGTGGACGATCCTGATCCGCTCCCGCGGGACGCCGAGGGAGCGCAGAGCGGAGGCGGTCGAGCCGGACACGGCGACCATGAGATTGCGACGGTGGGCACCGGCCAGTGCCCAGTGCTCCAGCTTGCGGCCGAGGCGTGCGGCCGGGCGGGGGTAGCGCATCGACCACAGATCGGTGTGGACATGGTTCACCAGGCACAGCGTGGGGCCGCGGTGCCACAGCGGCGCGAGGTACGGCATTCCGTTGCAGACCTCGACGAGCAGGTCGCAGGGGCCGACCTGACGCGCCAACGCCCGCCTGGCGCCCAGGAAGTGACCGGCATCGCCGCCCGCGGACACCACGCGGTAGTCGCGGTACGCGGCCGGTCCGCCGCACACCAGCGTGACCTGGTGGCCGTCCGCGGTGAGGCCGGCGGCGATGCGGTCGACGAGCAGTTCGGAGCCGCCGGCGGCGGGGTTGCCCAGATCGCGGCGGGCGAGGAAGACGATGCGCCGGGGGAACGGGGGCGGGCCCGGCCGGGCGGGGACGATTGCGGCGGGTGGCTGGTCAGCGGCCGGTACGGGGGCGGGCCCGGCCACGGGTGGAACGTGCTGGGGCATGAGCGCTCCAACTCGTCTCAGGGTGCGGAACCTGCGTGGGGGGTTGGCACCTGGGTGGGGGTGGGCCGCCGGCCGCGAGCTGGGGCATTCCGGAGGACCACGGACGGCGGATTGCGCGTGGGAGTGGACAGTTTTCGCCGGTGAGTTCGGTCCGGCTACTCACCGGGATGACAAGTCCGGGCCTTTCAGGGGTGATGAGTCATCACACTGCTCAGCGTCGGGAGAAAGCGGATCAGTGCGCCTCGGCGTGAGCAGGGGCGCGGACCGGGAGCCGCTCGCGGCGCGGCGGGGTCGTCCGCGTGTCACCAGCACCCCGCCGAGAACGGCCAGCAGGGCACCCACCGCGGCGCAGACGGGCGGCAGCGTGTCGTCGATGAGTTCCAGCAGGCCGCTGTCCTCGGAGGCCAGTTCCACCTGCTCGCGCTGCGTGGCCGACGTGAACTCCAGCCGGTCGCTGCGCAGCAGGGTGACCGCGTCGCGTTCGGCGCCGGGGGCGCGCAGCGTCTTCCTCGGGGCGATGACGGCGTTGATGATCCGGCCCGTACGGCGGTCGACGACCAGCTCGATCCCGCCGTTGGAGTACCACTCCTCGGCGAGCACCTGGCCCCGCTTCGGGCGGTCCACGATCCGTCCGGGCACCTGCCGGGTCCCGGTCATCGTCGGCTTCACGGTCCCGGTGTACCGGTAGCCCTCATACCCTCGGACCTTCGCCGTGCCCGCGAAGCGGAGCGGAACCGTGGCGCCCAGCGTGCTGTCCCACCACCGGTATCCGCGTTTGCCGACGTCGAAGGGGAACTTCAGGTACGCGTCGCCCTGGAAGGCGGGCGTCTCGTCGCAGCAGTGCACGGGGCGGTTGGTGCGGCGGTCGGTGACCCAGCGTTCGGTGGTCCACTGGAGCGACCTGCGCGGGTCGTTCAGCGGCAGCGTCCGGGGTGTGTCGATGGCCTGGGAGACGTCCCACACCGCGACGCCACCCCGTTCGCTGTCGGCGACGTCTCCCAGCACCCGCTGGGTGACCGTGATGCGCTGCCCGTGCCGGGTCTTCAGGGCTTCGGCGTCGAAGTAACTCCCTGTGCCCGTCAGGACGGTGGTCACGTTCACATCGACAGGGGTCCGTTTGGCGTGGGGTGCGACGTACGCGTCCAGCAGCGGAGCGAGGACGAGCAGGAAGACGCCGAGTCCCAGGAGGGCGAGCGGAAGCGGGCGCGGGCGCTCGGAGGAGGGACGGCCGGAGGGGACGGTCGAGGAGGGGCGGCCCGACGAGGGACGGGCCGACGAGGGACGGGCCGACGACGAGCGGGCCGACGAGGAGCGGGATGAACGGCGGCGCATAGCGGGCACTCCGTTCGATTACCGGTGGGTTGTGGGGGGTCTATGGGCCGGGAACCGTAGGACGCGCTTGACGGAGTGTCAATGGGCTCCCACACTGGGCGACTACCGGACCGGGCCGGTGCGCGCTGCTGGGTGCAACCTCAACTCCTCATCGGACAGAGAGGCTTGACGAACCCATGCACAGACTGCTCGCTGCCGCCGTGACCTGCGCGGCCGCTGCCGCGCTCGCCGTCGGCACCGCCTTCGGAATAGTCGCCGCACTGGAAGCCGCACCCGAGCAGCCCAACGTGCCGCTGGTGTCCTTCCCCGACGGCCCTCCGTCGCCGTCGCCGGCTCCGCCGCGGCCGACGCGGCAGCCGGGGGAGTGACCCGTGGCCGCGCGCTCCGTCTGGCAGGACGTACCGCGCGTACGGGTACGGCAGTTCGCCGCCCTCGCCGGCGACGGACTCCCGGCTCTGGCCCAGGACATCCTCCATGAGATCCGCCGCGAATTCCCGGGGCTTCCGGTCGTCCTCGACGAGTCGGGCGAGCCGATCGCCCTGATCGGCATCCGCCGGGCACTGGAGCACTTCGTCGAGCATCTGACCGGCGGGACCGATGGACCGAGCATCCATCCCGAGGTCTTCCAGGACTTCGGGCGCGGTGAGGTCCTCCAGGGCCGCAGCCTCGACTCGCTGCAGGCGATCTACCGTCTCGGCGTACGGCTCGCCTGGCGCAGGCTCGCCGAGATCGGACAGAAAGTCGAGATTCCGACACCGGCGATGTACGAGCTCGTGGAAGTCGGATTCGAGTATCTGGACGGGCTGGTGGCCCAGTCCGTACGCGGCTACGCCGAGGCCGTCGCCCGGCAGGCGGGAGAGAGGCTACGGCTCCAGCGCAAGCTCATGGAGCTGTTGCTGACCGACCATCGCGAGGATCCGGCGGACGCGCTCGCGGAGCGCGCCGCCCGTATCGGCTGGCAGCTTCCCTCCCAGGTCGCGGTGGCGGTGCTGCTGCGACCCGCGCGCGAAGCGGTCGCCCCGGCCGTCGGCCACGACGTACTCCTGGACATGGAGTCCGAGCAGCCGCGGATGGTGGTGCCCGAGCCGGACGCGGCCGGGCGGTCCGAACTCCTGCGCCGCGCGACGGCGGGGTGGTCGGGGGCGATCGGACCGCCCGTCCCTCTGGCCGAGGCGGCCAAGTCGCTGCATTGGGCTGAGACCGCGGTACGGCTGATGGAGCGCGGCCTGCTGCCCTCCGGCCAGGTGATGCACTGCACCGAGCACACCGAGGCGCTGGTGCTGCTGCCGCCGGAAGAACTGGTCGAGGACCTGGCGCGGCGCCGTCTCGCGCCACTGACCGCGTGCGGGCCCGCGCATGGGCGACGGCTGGCCAAAACCTTGCTGGCCTGGCTGGAGACGCGCGGCGGCGCACCGGAGGTTGCGGCGCGTCTGGGGGTGCACCCCCAGACGGTTCGCTACCGGCTGCGGCAGATCCGTGAACTGTGGGGCTCGGACGTGGACGATCCCGACCGCCGCTTCGAGCTGGAACTCGTCCTGCGCGCCCAGCGGTTACGGGGCGACCTGCAAGACTTCTGACAGGCCCAGGCCGTCCCTGCGGCCGGTCGCGGCAGGGTCCGGACGGATGTCTGCCCGGCCCGGATCGGTGAACCGGGCGTAGCAGGGACACGCTCAGCGACACGCCTGCCTCCCGAGTCCAGACCGACAGCGTCGATCGGCGCTCGACCGAAACATGGGCATTCCTGGGCAAGGGGGCGGTCTGCCTGAACTGTTCAGCGGGTTCAGACACCGGCGGGTTCTGCCCGGTGACCCGGATCCAGGTGAGTGGTCAGGATGTGTAGCGGTCAGGGTGTGTAGCGGTCAGGGTATGTGCGGACGGGTCGGACCGGGGCCTCGGACGCCGATGCCGCCCTTGCGATCGTGATCCAGGGGCTCGAGGCGATCGGCCCGTTCTGTCTGCATCCGTCTGCCCGGCGCGCGGTCCGACACCGAATCCTCACACGACGCCGATGTCTTCGTTACCGAAGAGGCCATAACCTGCCGTCGACATGGACTACTGCTCTTTCTGCCGACGACACCTCAATGGGGCGCTGTCCTGCCCAGGGTGCGGCAGGTTCATGGAGGGCATGGCCCCTCCGCACGTCCCGTCCGCGGAAGATGAGGAGTCCATACCCGAGACCCGCTCCCCGGCGCCCGCGGGCCGACGGGCGCAACACCGCCGCAAGGCCCGGGCCCGCAGAGCCGCACCACGCGGTCGCCGTGCCCGCCGTACCCGCCGCGGCCCCCGCCTCGTCGTCGTCAGCGGCGCCGTGCTCGGGTTCACGCTCGTCGGGCTGACTGTCGCCGAAGTCGCCACGGAGGGAGCCCTGTCCACCTCTCTCACGGAGGGCGAGTCCTCGGCGGCGGTGTCCGAGGACGGGAAGGGCGTCGGCGCCGACGCCACCGGCAGCGCGAGCCCCTCCGAGAGCGACGCGGCCAGTGCCTCCCCGTCCAGCAGCGAGAGCGCGGACGGCAAGGACAAGAAGAAGGCCAAGAAGTCGCCGAAGCCCAGCGCCTCCTCGGACGGCTCCACCGCCACGGCCACGGGCGAGGCCTCGGCACCGCCTCCTCAGCCTCGGTCCACGCAGCCCCGGAACCCGGCCCCTCGACCGACAAGCTCCAGCGCGCCGCCGCCGGATCCCCGGCCCACGTGCACCCGCTTCCTCTGGTTCTGCGCCTGAGCCCCGCGCCCGCCCCTGCGTACCTGCATCCCGTTACGTACCTGCACGGGGCGCTGCCGCTGTCCCGCTCTCCCGCTCTCCCGCGCCTGGACTCGGTTCGCGCGGACCTGAGGTGCGGGATGCCGGTCGTGAGCCCGGCAAGCGCCCGCACATGGCGTGCGGAGCGCGGCGCCTGACGTTCCGGAAGCCGGCGCTGGTGAGCACGGGGCCTGGGACGTACGGGGCCCTGGTACGCGGGGCCCTCGTATACGGGGCCGTGACGTACGGGGCCCTGGTATGCGGGGCTGGTGATGTACGGAGGTTGCACCACCTGTGACGTACGGGTCCTGTGACGTACGGAGGTTGCACCACCTGTGACGTACGGGTTGTGGCGGCGAGGGAGGCGGCGGGTCCAGGCCTCAGCCTGCCGTCCCGGCCGCCCCGGTGCCGTCGCCCAGCATTCTGCGCAGCAGATCCCGCAACATCGTCCGCTCGACCGTCGTCAGTTCGGCGAGCGGCTCGCGCGCGAAGTCCAGTGCGTCGCCCAGCCGTGAGGCGGTCTCGCGCCCCTCGTCCGTCGGGGCCGCAAGCTTGACGCGGCGGTCGGCCGGGTCGGGGCGCCGCTCCACGAGCCCGCGCGCCTCCAGCCGGTCGACGATGCCCGTCACATTCGACGGCTCGCACTTCAGGCGCTGCGCTATCCGGCGCATGGGCATCGGCTCATGGGAGAGGAGTCCCAGCACTCGTGCCTGCGCTCCGGTGAGGGAGTGCTGGGCGGCCGCGTCCTCGTACTCCTCGTAGTAGCGCGCCACGACGGTACCGATGAGCTCGACGACTTCGAGGGTCAGGGGATCGGGGCGTGGGGCCATGGCAGCCAGGGTACCTCGTTACTTGACAACATGAAACATACAGACGCATGATTGTTTCAGTTCATGAAACATTGCCGCGGTGAAACTGCGGCTGGAGGAGGACCTCACGATGTCCGAACTGCCGAAGACCGGCCGGGAATGGCACCTCACGGCTCGCCCGCACGGCTGGCCGAAGCCCGGGGACTTCGCCCTGCGCGAAGCCGAGATCCCGGCCCCCGGTCCCGGTCAGATCCTGGTCCGCAACACTCACATGTCCGTGGACCCGTACATGCGCGGCCGGATGAACGACGTGAAGTCCTACGTGCCGCCGTTCCAGCTCGACAAGCCCATGGAAGGCGGCGCGGTCGGGGAGGTCCTGGCCTCGAACTCCGACGAGGCCGCCATCGGCGACCACGTCCTGCACGGTCTCGGCTGGCGTGAGTACGCGGTGCTGGACGCCCGGCACGCGACGAAGGTGGACCCCGGCCTCGCCCCCCTTCCGGCCTACCTCGGCGTCCTGGGCATGACCGGTCTCACCGCCTACGCGGGCCTGCTGGAGGTCGCCTCCTTCAAGGAGGGCGACGCGGTCTTCGTCTCCGGCGCGGCCGGTGCGGTCGGCAGCCAGGTCGGCCAGATCGCCAGACTCAAGGGCGCGTCGCGGGTCATCGGCAGCGCGGGCTCCGACGAGAAGGTCAAGCTGCTCGTCGAGGAGTACGGCTTCGACGCCGCCTTCAACTACAAGAACGGCCCGGTGGAGGAGCAGCTCAAGGGGGCAGCTGCCGACGGCATCGACGTCTACTTCGACAACGTCGGCGGCGATCACCTCGAGGCGGCGATCGCCACGCTCAACGTCCATGGGCGCGCCGCCATCTGCGGAATGATCGCGCAGTACAACACGACAGAGCCGACCCCCGCGCCGCGAAACCTCGCCCTGGTCATCGGCAAGCGGCTCCGGCTGCAGGGCATGCTCGTGCGCGACCACGCGGCGCTCCAGCCGGAGTTCGTGCGCGAGGTCTCCGGCTGGATCCGCTCCGGCGAGCTCAAGTACCGGGAGACGGTGGTGGCGGGGATCGACCACGCTGTGGACGCGTTCCTCGGCATGCTCCGCGGTGAGAACGTGGGCAAGATGATCGTCTCGTTCGGCGACTGACCAATCGGCTGACCGGCTGACCGAGCCCGCTGACCGGCTGGCCCGCCGGTCGGCCGATGGATCCCGACCGGCCCAACGGCCCTCGCACGCGGGGCCGTTGGGCCCAGTGGTTCACGCGGGCCGTACCCGCGAAGTGCCGGCGACGGGCCGCCGCCCTCGCCACGACGACGGCCCCCGGCACCATGTCCGCTGCCCCCGCCCGACCACGGCCTCAGCGCCCCGACGGTACCCGCCGGGTCCCGACCACACGCCGGGTCGCGACCGCATGTGCTGGGGCCCGACCGCATCCGCCGCGCCTCGACCGCACCGTCGCGCTATGGCCGCGGCCTCCCGCGCCCGGGTGCGCGGGAGGCCGCGGTCGGCGCACCGCCGCCGGCGGGTCCCATGGGGGCGGCGGTGCGTGCGGTGGTGGCCCGCGCGAGACGGGCCATCGGCGCCATCGCGGCCAGCGCGACCGTGCCCGCAGATTCGACGGCGAGGGTCGTCGTCACCCACGGGGCGTCGACCGACTCGGTGAAGCCGAAAAGACCGGTGGTCAGACTGAGCGCCAGCGCGCCCAGCGTCCCCGCCGTGAACAGCGCCCCGAGCGCGGCGACCCACGACAGGAGTCGGACGGCGGTGACCAACAGGGCCACGGCCAGCAGCCCGCCCACCACCGCGTTGATCAGGAACAACTCGCCGATCGTGGCCAGGTTCCCGTAGCCCTCGCTCCACAGGTACGCATGGATCCCGGCCATCGCCGCGGTCAGCCCCGTACCCGTGAGCCGTAGAGCGACGAGCGTGCCGGCGACGATACGCATCACAGCATCACCCTCAGTAGCCCACGCCGCCGCCCGACGTACCCGAACCACCCGAGTCGCCCACGGTGATCTGGGTCCGCATACCCAGGTCGGCGTGCGAGTCGACGGGACAGTAGACCTTGTACGTGCCCTTCTTCAGCGTCATGTTCAGGTCGGCCGTCTGCCCGGGCATGAGCGTCTTCGTCTTCTGCTCGCCTCCGGGCCCCTCGACCTCCAGCGCGTGCTCGTGGGTGCCGCTGTTCTTGGCCACGAAGGTGTAATCCCCTGCCGTGAACGTCTTCTTCGACAGCGCCAGCGTGAAGTCCTTCATGTCCACATTTACCCGTGTCGCTGTCTTGTCGCCGTTGCCGGACGACGGGGACGTGGTGTCAGAGCCACCGCCTCCGCCGTAGCCGCCGCCCCCGCACGCGACGAGGACGCCCGCCAGCACCCCTCCCGCGACCCCCAGCGCGGCACCTCTCCCGATCTTCACCATCCTGGCCATGGCTCTGCCTCCCGCGAGCGCGCCGGCTGCCCCCGCCGCCGGCCGCCCTGTCCTGGCTCCCGGCCCTGCGGCTGTCCTGCCAGTGGTTACGCATGAGCCGCGCCCCGGGATTGGCCGCACGCCGCGCAGCACGAGCGGATCGGCCCCGGCCCGCTGGGCGAGCAGGAGCGCCAGGGTGAGAATGGAGAGTGTGGCATCCACGCCGGGCGACTGGATGCGCAATCCCTCCGCCCGGCCCGGCCGTATCGAGTGACATGAGGATGGGCCTTCCTCTGGGCCGAGCCGCAGACGAAACTCTGCTGGCCGGACTCACGACCGGCGACCCCGAGATCGCCGTCGCCTTTGTGCGCCGCTTCCAGCGCACGGTCTTCGGGGTCGCCATCGCCGTCGTCGGTGACCCCCAGCTCGCCGAGGACATCTCCCAGCAGACCTTCGAACGGGCATGGCGGCACGCGCAGATGTACGACTCACGACGTGGCTCGGTGAAGACTTGGCTCACGACCATCGCGCACAACCTGGCGATCGACGCCGTCCGCGCCCGCCGGTCCACCCCCGTCGCCCCCGAGGACCTCGACTCCCTCCTCGACATCGTGGGGACCGAGACTCCCGAGCAGCACGTCGTCGCCGCCGAATCCGCCCGCCGCATCCGGACGGCGCTGGCCGCTCTCCCACGCGAGCAGGCCCGTGCCCTGGCGATGGCCGGCATTTACGGGATGACCGCCCAGCAGGTCGCGGAGTCCGAGCACATCCCCCTGGGCACGGCCAAGACGCGGATCAGGGCCGGCATGGCGAAACTGCGCACCGCCCTCGCGGCGGCCGAACCGAGGCGAGCCGGCCATGAATGACCGTGCGGGCCGCTACGACGACCGCGCCCGCGGCCAGGGCGTGACGTGCGAGGAGCTGCGAAACGGCCTCGGCACCGAACTGGCCCTGGGCATCCTTCCCGCTCAGGAGCGGGGCGCGGCGATTGCCCACCTGGACCACTGCCCCGGCTGCCGCGAGCACATCGAGCAGCTCACGCTGGCCGCCGACGGCCTGCTGGGACTGCTGCCCGGAAGCGAGCCCCCCGTCGGCTTCGAGAAGCGCGTCCTCGGCCGACTCGAGGTCCCGGGGAAACGGCAGCGCCTGCAGCGGAGGCGCCACCGGCTCCGGCTCGCCGCCGCGGCCGCCGCCATCGCCGCCGCCTTCGGTTTCGGCGGCTGGGCGATCGGTGCCGCCACCGTCGGTTCCCCCACCCCCACCGCCTCCGCCCCCTCCACCCAACACGCTCTGCTCCAGGCCGACTTGACCAGCAGTGGGCAACGCGTCGGCGAGATCTTCGCGCATCCCGGATCGCCCGGATGGATCTACATGTCGGTCGACCTCGACGACTACGACAGCTCCGGCTACGGCCAGGCGCCGACCCCGACCGGCAAGGTCACCTGCCAGCTCGCGCGCACCGACGGCACCACGACGGACGTCGGCACGTACACGCTCAAGGACGGCCACGGTTACTGGGGCGGCCCGGCGCCCGTCGACGCCGACACCGTCTCCGGTGCCCGCCTGGTCGCCGAGGACGGCGCGGTGCTCGCCACCGCACACTTCGACGCGGCGGGCCGCTGACAATTAGGCTGCCCCCCATGGGCGACCTCGGGCTCGGTATCCGCTATTTCGTCGACGGGCAGCGCTGGGTGGCCCGGCACGGCCGCTGGTGGGGATTCGGGCTGCTGCCCGGGCTCATCACCCTCGTGCTGTACGTCGCCGCGCTCATCGGCCTGGGCTTCTGGGCGGACGACCTGACCACCTGGGCCACGCCGTTCGCCGATGACTGGGGCTCGCCCTGGCAGGGCATCTTCCGTGGCTTCCTCACCGCCCTCGTCTTCGCCTTCGGCCTGCTGCTCGCCGTCATCTCGTTCACCGCGGTGACCCTGCTCATCGGCCAGCCCTTCTACGAGTCGCTGTCCGAGCAGGTCGACATCTCCGAGGACGGCTTCGCCCCCGAGTCCGGACTGCGGCTCTGGCGCGAGCTGTTGATCTCCGCCGTCGACAGTCTGTCGGTTCTGGCGCGGGTCGCTCTCTACGGTGTGCTGCTCTTCGCCCTCGGGTTCCTCCCCCTCATCGGCCAGACCGTCGTCCCGGTCATCGGAATCTGTGTCTCCGGCTTCTTCCTGACGGAGGAGCTCACCGCTGTCGCCCTCCAGCGCCGCGGCTTCCGCCTGACGCCGCGACTGGCCCTGCTCCGCCGGCGCCGCATGCTGACCCTCGGGTTCGGTGTTCCGCTGGCGCTGCTCTTCGTCGTCCCCGTCGCCGCGGTCTTCCTCATGCCCGGAGCCGTTGCGGGGGCCACGCTCCTTTCCCGCGACCTCGTGGGCCAGGACGACCGGCCCGACGAAGAGACCGGGGATGGCGGCACCCCGGACGCCCTGACCGCCAAGCCGCCGACACCGTTCCAGGGCTAGCCTGCGCGTACGACCATGCGCCTCCTCCTCGTGGCCGCCGCGCTCGCGGCCACGAACACGCTCACCAACCGCCTGCCGGAAGTCTGGTACGTCCCGCTGTGCGTGGTGGTCTCAGCCCTCCTCCTCGCCCTCGCCCGCTGGGACGGCATCAGCTGGTCCGACCTGGGGCTGGGCCGCGACACCGTCCGCCGCGGCCTGCGCTGGTGTGAACTGCGCCGCCGCTCCGGCAGCTTGATCGCCCCGGCCTCACTCCACTGCGCCCTCAACGGCGCGGGCTATGTGCTCGCCTGGCTGGCCGCCACATAGCCGAGCCGGCCCAGAGCACCCCAGCTCAACGCTCGGTTGTGCCGGCCGCCGGGGCGGCGCGTCAGCCCCGGGGCAGGGTGCCCGCCCCCGTGCGTATCACCGCCCGCACCTGCTCGGTGATCGCCAGCCGGTTCCGTATGAAGTCCGGATCCTCTGGCCGACCGGTGGCAGGATCGGTGTTGCCCTCGCCGAACTGCAGTACAGGCGTGTGGAGATGGCCCCCGGGGACGGCTTGCCCAAGCGCGTCGCGCAGCAAGGTCGCCCGATAGGCGATCTCGTTCGAGAGGTAGTCGCCTCCGCCGCCCGCACGCGCCGTCGAACCCTCGGTCGGCCCGTCGGGCCGGTCCACCGGCTCCGTCGCACCGGCCGGTATTTCGGTGACGACCCTGTTGTCGTTCACGGGGAAGGCACCGGTGTCCGCGTCCACGATCTCCCGGTACGGCAGGCTGGTCGTCGTCCACTGCGGCTGTGGCTCCACGGTCGGGAGGCCGTCCGGCACCGGCACGGTCTCCGTGCGTGACACATTCACGTTGTCCGGATAGCCGCCGCGCCAGGCCCCGTTGAAGCGTTCGACGTCGAAGCGCCCTACCCGGCCCTGGCTGACCGTGGTGAACATGTCCACCCGTCGCGGCCCGTTCCTGAAGTGCGGAAGCAGCGTGTGCTCCACCGTCCCCTCCGCGAAGTCCCCCCAGCGCACCGGGAAGACCGCGGTCTCGATTCGCGCGGGCCCCGAAGCCGTACGGACGGTGGTCCCGTCGAGCGCGAGCGCGGCCGCCCCCGACGGATTGCTGCGGCGAATGTCCGCGTCCAACTGGAACGGGTCGAACCCGGTGACCACGATCCGCTTCACCTGCCGCCCCGCCGGCAGATCGATGGAGTCCTGTCCGCGCGAGGTGCGCTCGAGGCGGGCGATCAGCGCCGCGCGGCGCGCGTCGGGCAGATCGAAGGAAGGAGACCACTCCCGCAGCGCCTTGCTCATGCCCAGCCGTGCCCAGTACAGCGGCCGATCGTCACCCCGGCTCAGATCCTCGCCCGCGGGCCCGCGGCCCTGCACTCGGTCGACCGCCCGCTCCCAGAGTCGCGCTCCGGAACGGCCGGTGAGCCGAGCGGCCTCGCGATAGGAACCCGCGCCGTCCAGTGCCCGCCCGAACTCCGGCGCCACCGCGTCGAATCCGCTGCGCCGCAGAATCTCCTGCGGCGTCTCCTTCGCCAGCCGCTGCTCCTCTACCGTGAGCGCAGTCGCCCCCGCAGGCGGGTCAGCGGGGGCGGCCGAAGCCATGGGTGTGCAGAGCGCCAGTACGGCACCGGTACCGAGCAGAACCTTGCGGGCGTCCGTCCATCTCATGGCTGGTGTCTCCTCCAACTCCGAAGTGGGACGAGGACGACTCCACCACACCGCCTCAACCCCCGTCACCACCTGTGGATAACCACGCGACCACGAGCAACCGGCGCGTCCGGCCCTATGAACCCCGGACATCGGCCCGGTACCGCATGTCCCCCCACCACCCCGCGCCCGGCACGGGCGTGGCGGCGACCGCCGGCCCCCACTAGGGGAGGCCGGGCCCGAGTGCACGTCCTCCGCACTGCCCGAGGACGCGCCGAGTTCGGCCGCTGCCGCCGAGGCGGAGTCCGGCACCACCGCGTACTCGCCCGAGGAGGCGCCGAGTTCGGCCGCCGTCGCCAGGACCACCGAAGTACGCGAGGAGCGCGTCGGCGTGGCGGCGGCTGTCGCGACGATGGCGCCGGGCGCCAAGGCCGACACCGGCGTCGACCGCGGACGCCCCCGCTAGGCTGTGATCATCAGAGGTTGTGCTGACTTCCGAGGGGCGTGCGGTGGCCGAGCGCAGGTCCCTGCCCGCGGGCTTCTCACCACCACCGTGCCGGCCGCCGGGTGCACCACACGCGTGCGCCGATGGCGGAGCTTCGCCCCGTTTTCCCCACAGCGCCCTGGAGTTCAGCCGTCCGCGCCGCCGTCGGCCGCGTCCCTGTCGGCCCCGCCACGCTTGTCCCCGCCCCCGTCGCCCGCGCCCTGCCGGAACAGTGAGACCAGGGCACGGAATGCCGCAGGCATGTCCACCCGGTCCGGGTCCAGCAGCCACTGGAACTGCATCCCGTCCATCACCGCCACCATCAGCGGTGCCGCCTCGTCCGGTGTGAGGCCCCCGGGCAGCCGGTCGCCGAACTCGCTGCGCAGCGTGGTGGCCATCCCCTCGCGCACCGATACGTAGCGGCGCCGGAAGAAGTCCTGCGCCGGGTGAACCTCGGTGACGCTCTCGCCGAGCAGGGCGGAGAAGGTCTGCACGATGCCCGGCCGCGTCGCGTTGTACTCGACGAGCGAGGTGTAGAGATCCAGCGGCCACGGCTCTCCGCCGGGCGCCGCGGCGCGCTGGGTGTCCCAGTCGTCCCGCGCTTCGAGTACCGCGATGAGCAGGGCCTCCTTGGTGGGGAAGTAGTGCAGCAGCCCCTGCTGGGTGAGGCCCACCCGGTCGGCGACCGCACTGAGTGACGCCCCGCGGTATCCGCGCTCGGCGATGACGGCCATGGTGGCTCGCAGGATCGACTCGCGCCGTTCCTCCCCGCGAGCCTCACGCCCGCTGCCACGCCTTCCCGGCTGCCACTGCTCCGCCACGCGCCCGAGCCTAGCCTCCGCATGAAGATAACGAAATGAAGACGACACCTACCGCTCACACGGTGTGCGAGGTCAGGATGGCGTGCGTCAACCCCGACGAAACGGACCACCCCGAGGAGGTCGACAGTGGCCACGCAGGACGCGGCAGACACCCCGGCACCGGGCACAGACGGCGACGCGGCGCGCGAGGCCGCCGTCGAGACCGCCCTCGCCAAGCTGGACCTGGACGCCAAGGCCCGGCTGCTCGCAGGTCAGGACACCTGGTCCCTGCCCGCGCTGCCCCAGATCGGTCTGAGGTCACTCGTCATGTCCGACGGGCCCGTCGGGGTACGCGGAGTGCGCTGGACCGCCGCCGATCCCTCCGTCGTCCTCCCCAGCCCCACCGCTCTCGCCGCGACCTGGGACCCGGCGCTCGCCCGCCGCGCGGGTCGGCTCCTCGCCCAGGAGGCCCGCCGCAAGGGCGTGCACGCCCTCCTCGCTCCCACCGTCAACCTGCACCGTTCGCCGCTCGGGGGCCGCCACTTCGAGTGCTACTCCGAAGATCCGTACCTCACGACTCGCATCGGCACCGGCTATGTGCGGGGCGTGCAGGACGGCGGCGTGGGCACCACCCTGAAGCACTTCGTCGGCAACGACGCCGAGACCGAGCGCTTCACCGTGAACAACACGATCCCGCCGCGCGCCCTCCGCGAGCTCTACCTCGCCCCCTTCGAGGCCATCGTCCGCGACGCCAGCCCCTGGGGCGTCATGTCCGCCTACAACGGCGTCAACGGATCCACCATGACCCAGCACGCCTCGCTCCAACTCGGCGTCCTGCGCGGCGAGTGGGGCTACGACGGCGTCATCGTCTCCGACTGGATGGCCACCCGCGACACCACCAGAGCCCTGAACGGCGGGCTGGACGTGGCCATGCCCGGCCCCCGCACCGTCTACGGCCAGGCCCTCGCCACCGCCGTACGGGAAGGCCGCGCCGAGGAGTGCGCCGTCGACGCCGCCGTACGGAACGTACTCCGGCTCGCCGCCCGTACCGGCGTGCTCGACGCCGCCCCGCCCGCCGTCGCCCCCGCAGACCTCCCCGCCACCGTCGACGGCGACGCCCTCGCGCGCGAAATCGCCCATCGCTCCTTCGTCCTCGTCCGCAACGAGCGCGGGACGCTGCCGATCGACCCCGCCGGCGTCAGCAGCGTCGCCGTCATCGGTGCCGCCGCCCGCGACGCCCGGATCCTGGGCGGCGGCTCCGCCGAGGTCTTCCCTGCCCACATCGTCTCCCCGCTCGACGGGCTGCGGGCCGCCCTCCCGGAGAGCGTCGCGGTCCACCACGCCGTGGGCGCCGACCCGAGCGACGAACCGGCCGTCGCGGGCCAGGGGTTCGAGCTGCGCGCCGTCTGCCGGGACGTCTCGGGCCGCCAACTCGGGAGCGAGCCGCTGCCCAGCGGCCTGGTGCAGTGGCTCGGCGACTTTCCCGACGGGGTCAGCTTCGAGGACCTGCACACCGTCGAGATCACCGGCACCTTCACCGCGCGCGAGAGCGGCGTACACGCCTTCGGTACCCGCGGGCTCGGCGGCCTCGCGCTCACAGTCGGCGGCCGGCTGCTCTTCGAGGGCATCGAGGAACCCGCCGACGAGGGCGATCCCTTTGAAGCATTCCAGGGCACCGCTGTCCCGCGCGGCGAAGTGGAGCTGACGGCGGGTGAGTCGGTTGAGGTCTCACTGATCTGCACGGTCGCCAAACTCCCCGAGGCGCCCATGTCCGCGGTCGCCTGCGCCTTGGTCCACAGGGACCCTGTACGCGACCCCGAGGCGCTCATGGAGGAGGCTGTCGCCGCCGCCTCCGTCGCCGACACCGCCGTCGTGGTCGTCGCCACCACCGAGCGTGTGGAGAGCGAGGGCTTCGACCGCACGAGCCTCGCGCTCCCCGGCCGCCAGGACGAACTCGTACGCCGCGTCGCCGCAGTAGCGCCCCGCACGGTCGTCGTCGTCAACTCCGGCTCCCCGGTGGAACTTCCGTGGCGCGACGAGGTCGACGCCGTCCTGCTCGGCTGGTTCCCCGGACAGGAAGCGGGCGCGGCCCTCGCGGACGTCCTGCTCGGCGACGAGGAACCGGGCGGCCGGCTGCCCACCACATGGCCGGTCGCCCTGACCGATGCCCCGGTCACGCAGGTCGAGCCCGACGACGGCGAACTCGTCTACGAGGAGGGCGTGTTCATCGGCTACCGCGCCTGGGAGAAGACCGGCCGCACCCCCGCCTACCCCTTCGGCCACGGCCTCGGTTACACCACCTGGGACTACGACAGTCTCGACCTTTCCACGACCGACGCCACCGCCACCGTCCGCCTGCGCAACACCGGAACGCGCCACGGTCGCGAAGTCGTCCAGATCTACCTTGCGCCGGGCAGCGGCGGCCCCGGCCTGCCGGAGCGGCCCGCCCGCTGGCTCGCGGGCTTCGCCACCGTCGAAGCCGCGCCGGGCGAGACCGTCAGCGCCGACATCCCGCTGCCGCGCCGCGCGTTCGAGATCTGGGACGAGAAGACGGACGCCTGGCGCCTCATCTCCGGCACGTACGTGGTGGAGGCGGCGCACTCCATCGCCGACCGGCGGCTTCGCGCCCGCCTGCACGTGGAGCGGTGACGGCGGGACGAGCGGCGGCCCGGGAGCCGGTTACGCCACCGGTCCCTTGGCCGTGATGCGGCGGTAAGCGATCTCGGCCAGCCGCTCCTGGCCGTTCTTGCTCGGGTGGAACCAGTCCCAGGGGCTGAGCTGCTTCCCGCTGAAGCGGTAGCGGAAGACCTCCCCTCCGTCGTACCGGCACCGCGGCTCCTTGCCGCACACCTCCTTGAGCGCGGTGTTGTACGCCACCACCCGGTCGTACACCTGCTGACGGCGGGCCACCGACGCCTTGTCCAGGGCGTCCGGCTCGCTCAGCATCGAGGCGCAGATGCCGAGCTTCCACACCTGCTTGCCGAAGGGGTTCTGCCGGCCCTCGCTCCACAGCCGCTTGAGGTCCGGAACGCTCGACACGTACACCTGCGTTTTGGGAAGCGCGCGCCGGAGGGCGCGCAGCGCCTTCTCGAAGTCGGCGCGGAAGTCGGCGACCGGTGTCATGAGGCGGGTGCTGTCGCGGCAGGCGTCGTTCGCCCCGACCATCACCGTCACCAGGTCCGGCCGTTCGGTCACGGCCGCCGCCACCTGGCGCGGAAGGTCCTCCATACGTGCCCCGGACCGCGCGTGGTTCCAGCTGCTGCGTCCAGGGTTCTTGAGCAGCCGTCGCGCCAGACTGCCGACGCCGGGGTCCGTACCCGTCGCCCAGGACACCTCCGGGCAGTCGGTGAGGACGCCACAGGCGTCGAAACCGCGCGTGATGGAGTCACCCAGAGCAGCGATGGAGCGTGGGCTCGTGTCCCACTGAGGGGTGGGTTTGGGACTGGGCCTGCGGGAGGCCGACGAGGACCCTCCGCCCGGCGGCTCGCCCCCCTCGTCGACGGCGAGCCAGACGACCCCCGCGGTCCCGGCCAGCACCGCGCCTGCCACGAGCGCCGCGACAGCGCGGCCCCGGCGCTCACGCCGGGGTGTGCGCGGTTGTGCACGCTCGGGGGTGTCCCGCATCCGTGTCCTCCCCTCCAGCGGTGGCAAGGGTTTCGCTCCGCTTTCCCACATGGGGGACGTATCGGCCCGCTCGGACGTTCCCCGATCGGAGGCCGGGGGGCGTCCCAGCGAGTGAAAGCTTCGTCCAGATCCGCCCGGGACCGACCGTACGTCACACCTGGCCCTCCGCCGCACGGTAGCTTTTCCCCGTGGCGTCGGGGCGCTGCGCCTCGGGGAACAGCGACCTGACGACCCGTCGACCCAGAGGAGCGTGCGCCTCCCGGCAACCCGGAAATTACATCGCGTCACATGTTGTCCCTTTTGGCAAGAATTGCTCTCCGTAGTGTTTACTGCATGTGACCTCGGGAGCTGGTTCGGAAGGGACCCGTGGGGCAGGATGTCAAGTGCTGTCCCGGACACGACCGGTACGGGCACGAGGCCGCTGGGGAAGGCGAACCTCGTCCCACACTGGAGGTCCCGGTGACGACACGTGGAGTTCTCTACGTTCACTCCGCACCGCGTGCGCTGTGCCCGCACGTCGAATGGGCCGTCGCGGGCGTTCTCGGCGTGCGCGTCAGCCTCGACTGGATCAGGCAACCCGCCTCGCCCGGGACATGGCGGGCCGAGTTCTCCTGGCAGGGCGAGCCGGGCACGGCGTCCAAGCTGGCGTCCGCGCTGCGCGGCTGGCACCTGCTCCGCTTCGAGGTGACGGCCGAACCCTGCCCCACCGCCGAGGGCGAGCGCTACAGCTCCACACCCGACCTCGGCATCTTCCACGCCGTCACCGGCATCCATGGCGACATCCTGATCCCCGAGGACCGGCTGCGCGCCGCGATGGCCCGGGCCGGGCAGGGCGAGACCGACCTGGAGGCCGAGATCGCCAGGCTGCTCGGCAAGCCCTGGGACGACGAGCTGGAGCCGTTCCGGTACGCAGGGGAGGGCGCACCGGTCCGCTGGCTTCACCAGGTGGTCTGAGCACCCGGGTGGTGCGGCGGCCTCACGATGCGCCGTTCTGTGCCCGGGGCGGGCCCGTCGGCGTAGCGTGCCCTCATGCCTGACACCACCTCAGCGGCCGTTCTGGGAACCGGCATCATGGGGGCCGCGATGGCCCGCAACCTGTGCCGAGCGGGACTGGACGTCCGCGTCTGGAACCGCACCCGCGCCAAGGCCGAACCGCTGGCTGCCGACGGGGCGCGCATCGCCGACGATCCCGCCGCGGCCGTCGAGGGCGCCGATGTCGTCCTCACCATGCTCTACGACGGCTCGGCCGCGCTCGCCACGATGCGCGCGGCCGCTTCGGCCCTGGGCCCCGGAACCGTATGGGCCCAGTCCACGACCGCAGGCCTCGAGGCCATCGAATCCTTCGCCGCCTTCGCAGCCGAGCACGACCTGTTGTTCGTGGACGCGCCCGTCCTCGGCACCCGTCAGCCCGCGGAGCAGGGTCGGCTCACGGTCCTCGCCTCGGGCCCCGGGGAAGCCCGAACCCTCCTGGCACCCGTCTTCGGCGCGATCGGCAGCCGTACGGTCTGGGTGGCGGAGGACGGTGCGAGCGGAGCCGCGACGCGGCTCAAACTCGTCTGCAACAGCTGGGTCCTGGCCGTCAACAACGCCACCGCGGAGGCACTCGCCCTCGCCGAGGGCCTCGGCGTCGAACCCCAGGGCTTCCTCGACGTCATCGAGGGCGGGGCGCTGGACTGCGGCTATCTCCGCACCAAGGCCGCGGCCATCATGTCCGGTGACTACGCACCGAACTTCACGGTGACGACGGCCGCCAAGGACGCCCGTCTGATCGTCGAGGCGGGGGAGCGGGCCTCGGTACGGCTGGACCTGGCCCCGGCAGGGGCCGAACGGCTGCTCCGCGCCGAACAACAGGGCCACGGGGAGGAGGACATGGCGGCGAGCTGGTTCGCGAGCTTCCCGGAGCGACCGCGTTCTTGAAGCGGCCCCGCGCCCCGGGTGACGATGCAGCGGCCCCTGCCCGGCACAGCGCACAGGGCAGGGGCCGTGAAGCCTCGGATCAGACGGTCCGGAACGCCAGGACGACGTTGTGGCCGCCGAAGCCGAA
Organism: Streptomyces sp. NPDC051776; assembly: GCF_040681345.1. Lineage (NCBI taxonomy): Bacteria > Bacillati > Actinomycetota > Actinomycetes > Kitasatosporales > Streptomycetaceae > Streptomyces > Streptomyces sp. NPDC051776. The sequence goes on from NZ_JBFAYQ010000013.1 coordinate 100,682, forward strand.
CGAGTCGTTGAGCGCCGCGATGGTGCCCTCCGGAAGGGCACGGGCCTCGCCGCGTACGACGTCCGCGTCCGCCTCGGGGTCGAGCTTCCGGATGTTGATCGACGGCGGGGCGAGCCGGTGGTGCAGTGCGAGAACGGTTGCGACAGTCTCGATACCGCCCGCGCCACCGAGGAGGTGACCGGTCATCGACTTGGTGGCCGACAGGGCCATGTGGTCGACGTCGTCACTGAAGATCTTCCGCAGCGCCTTGATCTCGGCCACATCGCCCTGCGGCGTGGAGGTGGCGTGCGCGTTGATGTGCATGATCTCGGCCGGCTTGAGATCGGTGCCGTCGAGGAGGTTCTGCAGCGCATGCGCGATGCCGTTGCCGGACGGCTCGGGCTGCGTGATGTGGTGGGCGTCCGCGGAGATGCCCTGGCCGAGCGCCTCGGCGTAGACCCGCGCGCCGCGCTTGGCGGCGTGCTCTGCCGACTCCAGCACGACGACGCCGGCGCCCTCGCCGAGGACGAAGCCGTCACGGCCCTCGTCGTACGGCCGAGAGGCGCCCTCGGGGTCGTCGTTGTTCTTCGACATCGCCATCATGTTGCCGAACGCGGCGATCGGCAGCGGATGGATGGCGGCCTCGGTGCCGCCCGCGACGACGACGTCGGCGCGGCCGGTGCGGATCATCTCGATCGCGTAGCCGATGGCCTCGGCACCCGACGCACAGGCGCTGACCGGAGTGTGCACGCCCGCGCGGGCGCCCACCTCCAGACCGACGTTGGCGGCAGGGCTGTTGGGCATGAGCATCGGCACCGTGTGCGGGGAGACACGGCGTACGCCCTTCTCCCGCAGCACGTCGTACTGGTCGAGGAGCGTGGTGACCCCGCCGATGCCGGAGGCGATGACCGCGCCCAGCCGGTCCGGGTCCATCGCGGCGTCCTCGCCGGCCTTGGCGGTGAAGCCCGCGTCGGCCCAGGCCTCACGGGCGGCGATCAGCGCGAACTGCGCCGAGCGGTCCAGCTTGCGCGCCTGCGGCCGGGCGATGACCTCGCCCGGCTCGACAGCGATCTGTGCGGCGATCCGGACCGGAAGGTCGACGGCCCAGTCCTGCTTGAGCGCGCTGACACCCGAACGCCCGGCCACCAGGCCTTCCCAGGTCGATGCGCTGTCGCCACCCAGCGGTGTGGTTGCGCCGATACCGGTGACGACCACAGTGCGATTGGTCGCGTTCACAGGAATTCTTTCTCCACGTGTAGAGGGGTCCGAATCGACGGCGCCACCGCGGGGTGGCGACAGGCGCTCGGCTGGATCAGTCCTGGTGCTTGAGGATGTAGTCGACGGCGTCGCCGACGGTCTTGAGGTTCTTGACGTCGTCGTCCGGGATCTTCACGTCGAAGCGCTCCTCGGCGGCAACGACGACCTCGACCATGGACAGCGAGTCGACGTCCAGGTCGTCGGTGAACGACTTCTCACGCTCGACATCCTCGGTGGGGATGCCGGCGATCTCGTTCACGATCTCCGCGAGACCTTCGAGGATCTCTTCCTGGGTGGCGGCCATGGAGGCGCTCCTTCTGTGTCTTTCGCTTTCGCTGGTTGTGGATCTTGGCTAAGGGAGGGTAACGACCGTGGCGGCGTAGACGAGACCCGCCCCGAAGCCGATGACAAGCGCGGTGTCGCCGCTCTTGGCCTGCCCGGTCGCCAGCATCCGCTCCATTGCGAGCGGAATGGAGGCGGCCGAGGTGTTGCCGGTGGTCTCCACGTCCCGGGCGACCGTGACGTGCTCCGGCAGTTTGAGTGTCTTCACCATCGAGTCGATGATCCGCATGTTGGCCTGGTGCGGAATGAAGACGTCCAGGTCGTCCGGGGTGATTCCGGCCGCGTCCAGCGCCTGCTGGGCGACCTTCGCCATCTCGAACACCGCCCAGCGGAAGACCGTTTGGCCCTCCTGGCGGATCGCCGGGAACTTCAGCTCCCCGTCCTCGTCGAGCGGCAGCTGGGAGACGTCGCCGACGCGGAAGTCGTCCCAGGGGACGGTCTGCGAGATGACGTCGGCCTTGTCGCCCTCGGAACCCCAGATGCTGGGGCCGATCTCGGGCTCCTCGGACGGGCCGACGACGACCGCGCCCGCACCGTCCCCGAAGAGGAAGGCGGTGGAGCGGTCCGTCACATCGGTGAGGTCCGAGAGACGCTCGACGCCGACCACGAGCACATGCTCGGCGCTGCCTTCTGTGATGAGGCCCTTGGCGATCGTCAGGCCGTAGCCGAAGCCCGCGCAGGCCGCCGAGATGTCGAACGCGGCAGCCTTGCCCGCGCCGAGACGGTGCGCGATCTCGGTCGCGATGGACGGGGTCTGCTTGAAGTGCGAGACCGTCGAGATGATGACGGCGCCGACCTGTTCGGCGGTGATGCCCGCGGACGCAATGGCCTTGCCCGCGGCCTCCACCGACATCTCGGCGACCGTCTCGTCCGGCCCGGCCCAGTGACGCGTCGCGATGCCCGAACGCGAACGGATCCACTCGTCGGAGGAGTCGATGTGCTTGAGGATCTCCTCGTTCGGCACCACGCGCGTGGGGCGGTAGCCGCCGACGCCGAGGATTCGCGCGTACGGGGAACCCTTGCCGGGCCTGATCTTCGCGGTCATGCTGCGCGGCTCCTATTCGGCGGTCTGGTCGGCGGACGAGACGCCCACCGCGTCAGCGGATGACGGGGCGGCCGACGTGGCGTCGACGATGAGCTCGCGAGCTGCTTCGAGGTCGTCCGGGGTCTTCAGGGCAACGGTCTTCACTCCGGGCAGGGCGCGCTTGGCCAGACCGGAGAGTGTGCCGCCCGGGCACAGTTCGATCATTCCGGTGACACCGAGCCGCTGGAACGTCTCCATGCACCGGTCCCAGCGGACCGGGTTGGAGACCTGGTCGACAAGGCGCTGCACGATCTCCCCACCGCCGGCGACGACTTGGCCGTCCTTGTTGGAGACGTACGCTGTGCTCGGGGCGTTGACGTCGAGGTCCGGCACGAGGGCGGCCAGCGTGTCGACCGCCGGGGCCATGTGGTGCGTGTGGAACGCGCCGGCCACCTTCAGCGCGATGACGCGCGCCTTCTCCGGCTTGTTCCCGGCGAGTGCGGCCAACTGCTCGGCGGTGCCCGCGGCGACGATCTGCCCGGCGCCGTTCATGTTCGCCGGGGTCAGGCCCAGTTCCTCCAGGTGCGCGACCACCGTTTCGGGTTCGCCGCCCAGAACCGCCGACATCCCCGTCTCGGCCACGGCCGCCGCCTTCGCCATGGCCAGGCCCCGCTGGCGTACGAGAGACATGGCTGCCTCCGGTGCCAGCACGCCGGTCGCGGCGGCCACCGTGATCTCACCGACGCTGTGACCCGCCGCCGCACCGGCGAGGCGGCCGACGTCGGCGGGGGTCGCGAAGAGCTGCTGGGCCGAGACCAGTCCAGCGGCGACCAGCAGCGGCTGGGCCACTGCGGTGTCGCGGATCGCGTCCGCGTCGGCCCGGGTGCCGTAGTGCACGAGGTCCAGTTCGGTGGCGGCCGACCATTCCTCGAGGCGCTCGGTGACGCCGGGGAGGTCGAGCCAGGGTGTCAGGAAGCCGGGCGCCTGGGCGCCCTGGCCGGGAGCGACGAGTACGAGCACTCTCACACTCTCTCTTGTGGACGGTCGGTATCGCCGGTGGGGACAGGGACCAAGAACCGTCAGGGGAATTGTGGGTGTCCAACAAAAGGCTAGAGCTTGGTTTCCGCGTCGGCCAGACGCCCCAGAATGAGGGCGATACGGAGGGTGAACGCCGACCGTACATCGGACGGCGACCATCCGGTGACATCGGTCACACGTCGAAGCCGGTAGCGCACGGTGTTGGGGTGCACGAACAGCATCCGGGCGGCGCCCTCGAGGCTGCTCGCCTGTTCCAGGTAGACGCTCAGGGTTTCCAGCAAAGCCGAACCGGCTTCCTCCAGCGGTCTGTAGATCTCCTCCACCAACTGCTCGCGCGCGCCTGTGTCCCCGGCCATCGCCCGCTCGGGCAGCAGATCGTCCGCGAGGACCGGACGCGGCGCGTCCGGCCAGGCGTTGCAGGCGCGCAGGCTGGCGGCCGCCGCCTGCGCGGACCGGGTCGCCGATAGCAGGTCGCCGACGACAGGACCCGCGACGACGGGACCGGCGGCGAACGGACCGATCAGCGCCTTCGCCGTACGGAGCGGGTCGTTGCTGCCGCCGGCGATCACGACGAGCCGGTCCCCCAGAACCCCGGTGAGAACCTGGAGTTTGGCGTGCCGGGCGGCACGGCGGATCGCCTCGACGGTCAACTCGCTGTCGCCGTCGGGGGCGGTGCCCAGGACGACGATGACGTGTTCCGGGGAGTTCCAGCCGAGGGCGGCCGCGCGGGACAGGGCACCCTCGTCGGCCTCGCCGGAGAGCACGGCGTTGACGACGAGCGATTCGAGCCGGGCGTCCCAGGCTCCGCGGGCCTCTGCGGCCTGGGCGTACACCTGCGCGGTGGCGAAGGCGATCTCGCGCGCGTACACGAGCAGGGCCTCGCGCAGAGCGGACTCGTCACCGGGGGCCGCCACCTCGTCGATGGCGGACTCCATGACCTCGATGGTGGTGCGCACCATCTCCACGGTCTGGCGGAGCGTGATGGCCCGGGTCAGCTCGCGGGGCGCGGTGCCGAAGACATCGGTGCTGATGGCCTGCGGGGTCTCCGGGTGCCGGAACCACTCGGTGAACGCGGCGATGCCCGCCTGCGCGACGAGACCGATCCAGGACCGGTTCTCGGGAGGCATGGCGCGGTACCACGGCAGCGTCTCGTCCATGCGGGCGATGGCGTTCGCGGCGAGGCGGCCGGAGGACTTCTCCAGCCGCCGCAGGGTCGCGGCGTGGGGATGAGCGTCAGCGGATCCGGTATCAGGCACGGGACAAGACTGCCTCATCGCAGAGAGCGGGCGGTGCGGCGGGGGCGGCGGAACGCACGGTATGTGGCGGGAGAGACTCACGGGGCGTACGGGGCGGCAGGGCTCCGCCGGTGCGCGCGGACGGTGAGGGGACGGCGCGGCAGCGTCACCGCGCGCGGTTACGGTGGGGTGATGGCTGAGGTATGGCGGGGCCGAGATCGCTACCGGGGCGGAGATGCGGCGGCGGGTATCGAGACGCTGCACGCATTCTCCTTCGGCCACCACTACGACCCGGGCAATCTGCGCTTCGGAGCGCTCATGGCCTGCAACGAGGAACGCCTCGCGTCCGGTGCGGGCTTCGACGAGCACCCGCACCGGGACGTGGAGATCGTCACCTGGGTCGTCGAGGGCGAACTCACCCACCGCGACTCGCAGGGCCACGCGACCGTCGTCCGCGCCGGTGACGTGCAACGCCTCAGCGCCGGCAGCGGCGTACGGCATGTGGAGCGCAACGACGCCGACGAGCGGCTCACGTTCGTGCAGATGTGGCTCGAACCGTCATGCCGGCCGGGCGGCGAGCCGGAGTACGAGGTGGTGCGCGGTATCGCCGACGGCACGCCCTATGCGCTGGAGCGCGCGGAAGCCGTGCTCAACATCCGCCGCCTCGCCGCCGGAGAGCGCAGCGCCCTGCCGGACGCGCCGCGGGTGTACGTGCATGTGGTGCGCGGCGCCGTACGCCTGGACGAGGCGACGCTGGGCCCGGGCGACGCGGCCAGGATCACCGGATGCGAGGACCGCGAGATGGCGGCGGTTGACGGCGCGGAGCTGCTGGTCTGGGAACTCCGGTAGCGTGTACGGCTCTCCGGTCCCCACCGGTGACGGCCACCGGTGGTGCTCTCCGGTCAACGACGGCGTCCGCGGGTCACCGGTGGCAGCGAGGCCCGTTGCCGCTGGGCCGAACGGGCGGGCCGGTGCCGGGAGTTCGGTTCGGCGGAGTCAGACGGACAGCTCGGCGAGCACGGCGTCCGTGAAGGACGGCCAGCCCTCGATCGCCCACGGCCCGAAGGGCCGGTCGGTCAGCGCCACGCACGCCACGCCGGCGTCCGGGTCCACCCACAGGAACGTGCCGGACTGTCCGAAGTGCCCGAAGGTGCGCGGTGAGGACGAAGAGCCCGTCCAGTGAGGCGACTTGGAGTCCCGGATCTCGAACCCCAGTCCCCAGTCGTTCGGCTTCTGGTGCCCGTAGCCGGGGAGCACGCCGGACAGGCCCGGGTGCACCACGGACATCGCCTCGGCGACCGTCCGCGGGTGCAGCAGCTGTGGTGCCTGGAGCTCGGCGGCGAACCGGGAAAGGTCGGCGATGGTGGAGACGCCGTCCTTCGCGGGGGAGCCGGGCAGATCGGTGGAGGTCATGCCGAGCGGCTGCAGCACGGCCTGCCGCAGATACTCGGCGAAGGGGATGTCCGTGGCCTTGGCGATGTGGTCGCCGAGCACCTCGAAGCCCGCATTGGAGTACAGGCGGCGCGTGCCCGGCTCCGCCGTCGCACGGTGCTCGTCGAAGGCGAGGCCCGAGGTGTGCGCGAGCAGGTGGCGCACCGTCGACCCCTGCGGCCCGGCGGGCTCGTCGAGTTCGACCGCGCCCTCCTCGTAGGCCACGAGGGCGGCGTAGGCGGCCAGCGGCTTGGTGACCGAGGCGAGCTGGAAGCGGTGGTCCACCGGGCCCCGGGAGCCGGCGACCGTGCCGTTCGCCCGTACGACGGCGGCGGCCGCGGTCGGGACCGGCCAGTTCTCGATCATGCGCAGGCTCTGCATGAGCCCGAGCCTAACGCGGGCCTCCAAGGCGTCCCGCAGTGGCCGGAATCCATCGCCTCTCTCCGGGCGTCTTCGCTTGCCTGGAGTGCACTCGAAGTCTTTAGCGTTGACGCTGTCGCGAGGGTTTCCAGGGCTTCGGCCGGCGAAGGATGGTGACGCATGACCGTGGCGGAAGGCGTGTCCGAGCAGGTGGACCTGGGCGTCGCGGCTCCGGCTCCGCGCCCGCGCCCGGAGGGCGGGGACCGCTACACGATCAGCGAGGTCGCGGCCTGTTCCGGCCTGACGGCCCACACCCTGCGCTGGTACGAGCGGATCGGCCTGATGCCGCATGTGGACCGGTCGCACACCGGCCAGCGCCGGTACACCGATCAGGACCTCGACCGGCTCGCCTTCATCGGCAAGCTGCGGCTGACCGGGATGCCGGTCGCGGACATGGTCCGCTACGCCGAGCTGGTGCGGGAGGGCGACCACACGGTCACGGAGCGCCACCGGCTGCTGCACGCGCACCGCGACGACGTGCGGCGGCGGATCGCCGAGCTGCAGGACACCCTCGCGGTGCTGGACTACAAGATCGGCATGTATGCGGACGCCCAGGAGGCGTCGGAGAGGTCCTGACCGATGAGCACAACCGGTACCCACAGCAACGATGAGATCGCCGCAGTGACGCTGGGCACGGCCGGCCCCAGGGTCGGCGTGCAGGGGCTCGGCTGCATGGGCATGAGCTTCGCCTACGGCCCGACGGACGAGACCGAGGCGCGGGCCACTCTGGAGCGGGCGCTGGCACTGGGCGTCACGCTCTACGACACCGCCGATATGTACGGGTTGGGGGAGAATGAGAAGTTCATAGCCCCGTTCGTGCGGGCCCACCGCGAACAGGTCGTGCTGGCCACGAAGTTCGGCATCGTCCTGGACCCGGACAACCCGGCGTACCGGGGCATCAGGAACGACCGCGAGTACGTCCGGGCATCGGCCGAGGCCAGCCTGCGGCGGCTCGGGGTGGACACGATCGACCTGTACTGCATGCACCGGCGGGATCTGAACGTCCCCATCGAGGCGACGGTCGGCGCGATGGCCGAGCTGGTGCAGGAGGGCAAGGTCCGGCATCTGGGCCTGAGCGAAGTGACGGGCGACGAACTCCGGGCGGCCCATGCGGTGCACCCGATCGCGGCGGTGCAGTCGGAGTGGTCGGTTTTCAGCCGTGATGTGGAGGAGACGGTGGTCCCCGCGGCGGCCGGACTCGGAGTGGCGTTCGTGCCCTACTCGCCGCTCGGACGAGGCTTCCTCACGGGCTCGTTCGTGAACGCCGGGAGCGAGCTCGGGGCGGACGACTTCCGCAGGACGCTGCCCCGGTTCAACGGCGACAACGCGGCGGCGAACGCAGCGCTGCTCGATCCGGTGCGCTCGATCGCCGAGGCGCGGGGCGTGACGCTCGGACAGGTCGCCCTGGCCTGGGTGCAGCAGCGGGCCGGATTGCACGGCCTGCCCGTCGTACCGATCCCGGGCACACGCAGCCGGAGCCGGGTGGAGGAGAACACCGCGGCGACGCGGCTCGTCCTGACCGAGCAGGAGCTGGCGCTGCTGGAGCCGGTCGCGGGCAAGGTCGCGGGCGATCGGTACCCGGACATGAGCTTCGCCTCGGCGGGGCGCGAGTAAGGACGCTTGCGGTGGGAAACCGCTGCTGACGTGGGTGGTTCACGGAAGGCCGGGCGGCGCGGACGGCAGCGCGGGTGCACCGCACACCGGGGCACCGGGCGCTACAGCTCCGCGAGCAGCTCGGCCTTCTTCGAGCTGAACTCGTCGTCCGTCAGCAGCCCCGCATCGTGCAGCGCGCCCAAGTGCCGGATGCGGTCGGCGATATCGCCCGGGTCCGGGCGGCCCTTCGGGGTCACCGTCATGGTCGTGACGGTCGCCCGCGGCCCGGCCGGCATCGTGTCCTCATCCGGCTCAGCGGCCCGTACGGCCTCCAGCACCGAGGCCGCGAACGGCAACGACTCGTGGACCAGGCCGTAGCCGAGCCCGAAGACGACAGCCGCCGGATCCTGGTCCGCCTCACCGGGCTGCTCCGTACGGGACGTGCACCCCGCGCCGTCGGCCCCCTCGCGTCGCACCAGACGCAGATGGCCGTTGAAGACCTCCGGGGAGCGCCACTCCACCCCGGTCAGTTCCTCGACGGAGAAGTTCTGGTCCCCGGCCTTCCACTTCGCCGACGACGCGCCCGTCCAGAACCAGCGGAAGGCGACCGCCTTCCCGTCGAAGGACGCCTTGCCGTCGTATGCCTTGAAGTTGAGCGGCGGCGGGGGAGCGCTGACCAGGTACTCGTCGGCGGGAGCGGACGCGGATCCGCCCAATGCGGCCCGCATCTGATCCGCGTAGTACTCGGCGAGGACGTCGCGCTCGGCGGGCAGCACCAGCCGGTACGGGTCGCAGCCGTCCTTGAGCTGTCCGTCCGCGGCGTCCATGAGCGGGTCGGCGCCGCGCCGGGGCACGGCACGCAGCACGACCGTCCCCCGCTTCCCGGGGGTGAGTTCGACCGCGGCCAGCGCTTCGTAGGGGATGCGCCGCTCGCCGAGCACCTGGAACAGCTTCGGCGTGCGGATCCCCCGTTCGAAGCGGATGAGCACGGAGTCCGTGTCGAACTCCCAGACGGTGTGAAAACCGGCCAGCACATCACCCATGCGGCTCATCGTATGCGGCGGCGGTCCGCCCGTCCCCCTTCTGAACGCTACGCGCGTCAAACCTCTACGGAGCCCGGGATTCCGGCACGGCAGTCCGTCGCCGACCCGGGCGCGCAGTCGACGGACCGCAAGGCGCCTACCCCGATCTCGGCAAAATTCTCCAGGCTCCTGGTGCCGGGTTCGAAGTAGCCGGCGTGGCCGACGGCGCCGTCCGCGGAGAGCACCCGGGCGCCGAAGCCCTCGGACACCGGGTCCGCGCCGTGCCCCAGTTCGCCGATCTCCATGTACGGCACGTCCTGGATCCAGTCGTCCGCATCGCGCGTCGCCCATACGCGGGCGCGCGTGCCGAGCCCCACCGCGTTCTGCGCCCGCATGCCCGGGCTCCCGGCCACGGCGATGTCGGTGACCTTGGGGGAGAGCGAGTGGGCTGCGACGCCGCACACCACGGAACCGTACGAGTGGCAGAAGAGGGAGACGCGGGAGGCGTCGGTCAGCGTGTCGACGAAGGAGTCCAGCCGGACGGCCCCGTTCTCGGCGAGCCGCCCGGTCGCGGCGTCCACACCGAGCCCTGCGGGCGAGGTGTAATCGGCCCAGGCCACCACAGCCGTACGGATGCCCGGACGTTCGGCGCGCTCAGCCTCGTACAGGGAGCGAGCCATGCCGACGGGGGAGGTGTACGGGCGGTCGGTGCGTTCGAAATTCACCAGATTGGTGTCCACGCCGGGGACGACCACGGAGACCTCATGGGCCTTCTTCAGGTCACCGAAGACCTCGGCGGCGCGCCCCGGTCCCGTCGGATCGAACGACAAGACTTGCCGGCCCTTGGTGAGCATCGACTCGAACCGATGCATAAGACGCCCGGCCTCTTGGCGGCCCACGGCGGAGAGTTTGCGGTCCTTCATCCGCTTCTCGGCCACGCGCCGGGCATCGTCGATCGCGAAGTGGTTCGCACGGTAGCGCAGTTCCACAGGGGCGCCGCCCAGATTGCCCACGACCAGCGGGAATCGCTCGGCCAGATGGTTGCGGTCGGCCCCGGTGAGCGAGCGGAAGAACCGGGAGAGCTCGGCAGGCTCGGCCTCGGGGTCGGGAAGGTCACGACCGCCTATGCGCGCCTTGTTCCAGGCGGCGACGGCCGCTTCACGCGGTCCTGGCGACGGATGGTGGTTCCGGATCGTCGTCCAGCCGGTGGTGGCCAGGAGGACGAACACGACGGCCAGAGCGAGCAGTGCACGCCAGGCCGGGGAGTCGCCGGGCCAGGAAGTCGAGGTGGAGCCGAGCTCAGAGAAGGAAGACACTGCCGACCACCCTAAGAGAAGCACAGGGTGGCCCGTGGAGGGGGTGACACAACTCACGTTTCATGACGGTGCAATTACCGTCACATCGGACGACGGTCATTCGGGCCGCTTCAATGCCTTTACGGTGAGTTGTGCCATGCCCTGGGGTGATGCCCGCCATTCATGGGGGTGTTCGCGTTCGTCACTCCGGACGATGCGCCCGATCGGTGCGGGCTGCGTCGCGCCAGTCCTCCGACAGCGCGGGTCCCAAGTGGTCCAGGTAGGACTCGGTGATCTCGCGGATCGCGTCCGAGCTGCAGTCCTGCCCCGCGCCCCAGAGCCTGCCGCTCACGCGCATCACACCGCCGAACGCCGCTACGAGCACGCGCGGACGCGGGTCGCTGTCCACGTCGAGGCCTTCTCGGCGGGCGATTTCCCGGGCGAGCCGCTCTTCCTGCTCTGCCGAACGGCGCAGATGGACCGCGAGAAGGGCGGGTGTGGACTCGATGACCTGGTACATGCGCATGTGCAGTTCGGGCGGCACGGCTTCCTCGATGGCCTGCCCGATGGCGTCCCAGGCGTGCAGAACGGCGTGACGCAACGCGGTCATCGGCGGTTCTTCGGCGGGGCGTTCGCATACGGCGGCGTGGAACAACTCCTCCACCACGTCCTGGACGGCGAAGGCCACCTCTTCCTTGTTGGCGAAGTAGCGGAAGAAGGTGCGCTGCGAGACCTCGACGGCATCGGTGATCTCGTCCACCGTCGTCTGCTCGTAGCCCTGCGTCGTGAACAGTTCGAGCGCCGATCGGACCAGCGCGTTGCGCGTGCGCTGCTTCTTCAGCTCCCTGAGGCCGGTGGTCGGCTCCGGCTCCGCGGGTCGAGGCGTGGGGGACGGTGTGGACTCCGCCACATGCCGAGAAGTCATCTCCCTGCCCTTTCCGGACCGCGTTTTCCCTGATCAGGATACCTGTGAGCTATGTGACAGTCACCGACTCGTGAATTGGTTTGTCAACTGTCAGTAGCTGTCACTAGCCTCCCATTATGACGTCACAGACCACCGTCGCCGACGCGGCGCCGGAACTTCCTGTACCGGAGCCCCGTAAGGGGCTTCGGGGACACCCTTGGCTGACCCTCTTCTCCGTCGCACTCGGCGTCACGATGGTCGCCCTCGACGGCACGATCGTCGCGATCGCCAACCCGGCGATCCAGAAGGACCTCGGTGCGTCGCTGGCCGATGTCCAGTGGATAACCAACGGCTACCTGCTCGCGCTCGCCGTCGCCCTGATCACGGCCGGCAAGCTCGGTGACCGCTTCGGCCATCGCCAGACCTTCCTCATAGGCATCACGGGCTTCGCCGCGGCCTCGGGTGCCATCGGGCTCTCCGGCAGCGTGGCCACCGTGGTGGCCTTCCGCGTGATCCAGGGCCTGTTCGGCGCGTTGCTGATGCCCGCAGCGCTCGGTCTGCTGCGCGCCACTTTCCCCGCGGAGAAGCTCAACATGGCGATCGGCATCTGGGGAGCCGTCATCGGTGCTTCCACCGCGGCCGGTCCGATCGTCGGCGGCCTGCTCGTCGAGCACGTCAACTGGCAGTCGGTGTTCTTCATCAATGTGCCGGTCGGCCTTGTGGCGCTGCTCCTCGGCCTGATCATCCTCAGGGACCACCGGGCGGAGAACGCCGCCAAGTCCTTCGACATCCCCGGCATCGTGCTGCTGTCGGGCGCGATGTTCTCGCTCATCTGGGCGCTCATCAAAGCCCCCGCGTGGGGATGGGGCGACCCGGCGACCCTGATCTTCCTCGGAGCCGCCCTCGCCGGCTTCATCGTTTTCGCGCTCTGGGAGTCCAGGGTGCGCGAACCGCTCATCCCGCTCGGCCTGTTCCGCTCCGTGCCGCTCTCCGCCGGCACCGTCCTCATGGTGCTCATGGCCTTCGCGTTTCTGGGCGGGCTGTTCTTCGTCACCTTCTACCTGCAGAACGTGCATGGGATGAGCCCTGTGGACAGCGGGCTGCACCTGCTGCCGCTCACGGGCATGATGATCGTCGCCTCGCCGATCACCGGCGCACTGATCACCAGGTTCGGCCCGAGGATCGTCCTCGTCGCCGGAATGGTGCTCACCGCTGTCGCGATGCTCGGCCTGTCCGCGCTCGACGTGAACACCGGCACCGGCGTCATGTCCGTGTGGTTCTCCCTTCTCGGCCTGGGCCTCGCACCGGTGATGGTCGGTGCGACGGACGTCATCGTCGGCAACGCACCGCTGGAGCATGCGGGTGTCGCGGGCGGTCTCCAGCAGGCAGCGATGCAGGTCGGCGGCAGCCTCGGTACGGCCGTGCTCGGCGCCGTGATGGCGGCCCGGGTGGACAACGACCTGCCGGGCAACTGGACGGAGGCCGGTCTTCCGCCGCTGACCCCGGAGCAGTCGGCGAAGGCCTCCGACGCGGTCTCGGTCGGCATCCCGCCGGTCACCGAGCAGACGCCGCCGGCCATCGCCGCCAAGATCACGGACGTGGCGCATGACACCTTCGTGTCGGGCATGGGGCTGTCGTTCACGGTGGCCGGGGTGGTCGCGGTGCTCGCCGCTCTGATCGCGACGCTCACCAAGCGGGGCGAGAACGCGCAGCCCGGTGCCGGAGGCGGGCACATCTAGCGTCGCTCGGCACGACGGTTCTCCGGGTGCGGTACGCGCTGGGGGCTCCCGTGAGGACGATTGGATAGAAGGGGCCGAGTGTCTTGCTCGGTCCCTTGCGCGCGTTCGGGAGACGTTGCGGAGGGGCGTTCCTTCTCGGCGGTTGTGCACCTTTGCACCTCTGCACCTCTGCGCCTTTACGCCTTTGCGGCTGTGCGGCTGTGCGGCTATGCACCTGCGGCTGTGGGCTGTGGGCTGTGGGCTGTGGGCTGTGGGCTGTGGGCTGTGGGCTGTGGGGGCTGCTGGGACGACGCGCGGTCGGCTTCTGTGACCGGATGGCGAACTCCCGTGCCGTGACCCGGAACCCGGAGCGGGTCTGCGGTGTAAGAGAAGCAGAACCGCAGAACACGGGGAGTGATGAAGATGCGTAAGACAGCTGCAGACACGCCGAGGGCGACCGAACCCTTCAATGCGGCAGGTACCGGCGGGAGGGGCGTTGCGGTTGACTGCGACGGTGCCGGGGCACGGCGGGGCCCGGCCCGTACGTCCGCAAGGGTCGCCTTTCGCGCCCGGGTTGCAGTGCTGATCGCGGTGTTCGCGGCCGCTCTGCTTCCCAGTGCATTCGTCACCGCGGCTTCCGCGGCTCCTACGGCTTCCGTGGCCTCCACGGCTTTCGCGGCACCATCGGCCGCCGCTGCTCCGAGGCTTGGCGGCTGCGAGGCGGGCCAACTATGTCTCTGGCAGAAGGACTCATTCGGCTCCCGTCGTCTTACCTATGAGCTGTCGCAGATCGACATCGAGAGTTGTGTGCGGCTGCCGCGCGGCATCGCGGCAGCCTCGCTGGCGAACCGCACCGGCAGGCCCGTCACCACGTATCAGAGCGCGGAGTGCGCCGAGACGGGTGAATTCGAAACCTATCCGGGCGGCGGCACGTGGGTGCCCCAATCCCCTTACCAGGTACGGGCTTTCAAGGTCTGGGAGAGCTGAGGGATGGGAGAGCGCGAGGCCCGGGAGAGCCGAGGGGGCCACCAGGCCTGAGTTCGGCGGAGCTGAAGGTTCGTAGAGCTGAGGTCTGGAAGAGCTGAACTCTCAGGGAAGGAAGCCGTGATGAGGACATACGACAAGGGGCCCTCGGCGACGCATCCCGCGGCCGCATCGTCCCTCAGAGCACCGACCGCCCGCTGGTCTTGCGCATGCGTCCGTGGTGTCGTGGGCGCTCGCCCACGGGTACGGGCCCCGCTCGGCCCCGGCCGGGCGAGCCGGTCGGGGCCGAGGAGATGGTGTGCGATGCGGGAGGTTACGCGTCCCCGCCCGCGGGGCCGGGGTCGGCGGCCGCGACGTCGAGGAGCTGGTAGCGGTCGATCGCCTGCTTGAGCACCGAGCGGTCGATCTTGCCTTCCTTGGCGAGCTCGGTGAGCACTCCGAGGACGATCGACTGGGCGTCGATGTGGAAGAACCGGCGGGCCGCACCACGGGTGTCGGCGAAGCCGAACCCGTCGGCACCGAGGGACTGGTAGGTGCCCGGTACCCAGCGCGCGATCTGGTCCGGGACCGCCCGCATCCAGTCGGACACGGCCACCTTGGGGCCCTCGGCGTCCTGGAGCTTCCGTGTCACGTACGGGACGCGCTGCTCCTCCTCCGGGTGGAGCAGGTTGTGCTCCTCCGTCTCCACGGCGTCGCGACGCAGCTCGTTCCAGGAGGTCGCCGACCAGACGTCCGCCTTGATGTTCCAGTCGTCGGCGAGGATCTGCTGCGCCTCGAGCGCCCACGGCACCGCCACGCCGGAGGCGAGGATCTGAGCCGGGATGGCCCCGTTCTCGCCCGCCCGGAAGCGGTGGAGACCCTTGAGGATGCCCTCGACGTCGACACCGCTGGGCTCGGCAGGGTGCTGGATCGGCTCGTTGTAGACGGTGAGGTAGTAGAAGACGTCTTCGCCATGGGGGTGATCGTCGGAGGAGCCGTACATCCGGCGCAGACCCTCCTTGACGATGTGGGCGATCTCGAAGCCGAACGCCGGGTCGTAGCAGACGGCGCCCGGGTTGGTCGAGGCGAGCAGTTGCGAGTGGCCGTCGGCGTGCTGGAGACCCTCACCGGTCAGCGTCGTACGGCCGGCGGTCGCGCCGAGGACGAAGCCGCGCGCGAGCTGGTCGGACATCTGCCAGAACTGGTCGCCCGTGCGCTGGAACCCGAACATCGAGTAGAAGACATACACGGGGATCAGCGGTTCGCTGTGCGTCGCATAGGCGGAGCCCGCCGCGATCAACGAGGCGGTGCAGCCCGCCTCGGAGATGCCGTCGTGCAGCATCTGTCCGGTCGGCGATTCCTTGTAGGCGAGCAGCAGCTCACGGTCCACGGACTCATAGGTCTGACCCAGCGGGTTGTAGATCTTCGCCGTCGGGAACAGCGAGTCCATGCCGAAGGTGCGGTACTCGTCCGGGGCGATCGGCACGAACCGCTTGCCGATCTCCTTGTCCCGCATGAGGTCCTTCAGTAGCCGGACGAACGCCATCGTCGTGGCGATCTTCTGGCTGCCGGAGCCCTTCTTGATCGAGGCATAGGCCTTGTCGTCCGGCAGGTTGAGCGGCTTCGAACGCACCAAACGGGTCGGTACGTAGCCACCGAGGCCCTTGCGCCGGTCGTGCATGTACTGGATCTCGTCCGAGTCGCGGCCGGGGTGGTAGTACGGCGGGGCACCGGACTCCAGCTCCTTGTCCGGGATCGGCAGGTGCAGCCGGTCGCGGAAGCCCTTGAGGTCGTCGAACGTCAGCTTCTTCATCTGGTGGGTCGCGTTGCGGCCCTCGAAGTTGGGGCCGAGCGTCCAGCCCTTGACGGTCTGCGCGAGGATCACGGTCGGCTGGCCCTTGTGCGCCTGGGCCGCCGCGTACGCCGCATAGATCTTCCGGTGGTCGTGACCGCCGCGTCCCAGATGGAGGATCTGGTCGTCGGTCATGCCCTCGACCATCTGGCGCAGGCGGTGGTCGTCACCGAAGAAGTGGTCGCGGATGTAGGCGCCGGTCTCGGTCGCGTACGTCTGGAACTGACCGTCGGGGGTGGTGTTCAGCTTGTTGACCAGCACACCGTCGCGGTCCTGCGCGAGCAGCGGGTCCCAGCTGCGGTCCCACACCAGCTTGATCACGTTCCACCCGGCGCCGCGGAAGACCGACTCCAGCTCCTGGATGATCTTGCCGTTGCCGCGCACCGGGCCGTCGAGGCGCTGCAGGTTGCAGTTGACGACGAAGGTCAGGTTGTCCAGGCCCTCGCGCGCCGCAAGGGTGAGCTGTCCCAGCGACTCGGGCTCGTCCATCTCACCGTCGCCGAGGAAGGCCCAGACGTTGGACTTGGAGGTGTCCGCGATGCCCCGCGCCTCCATGTAGCGGTTCATCCGGGCCTGGAAGATCGCGCCGAGCGGGCCGAGACCCATGGAGACGGTCGGGAACTCCCAGAAGTCCGGCATGGACCGCGGGTGCGGGTAGCTGGACAGGCCGTAGGGCGCCTTCGACTTCTCCTGCCGGAAGCCGTCGAGCTGCTGCTCGTTCAGCCGGTCCAGCAGATAGGCGCGGGCGTAGATGCCGGGGGAGGCGTGCCCCTGGAAGAAGACCTGGTCGCCGCCGTCGCCCTGGTCCTTGCCGCGGAAGAAGTGGTTGAAGCCCACGTCGTAGAGCGACGCCGAGGAAGCGAAGGTGGCGATGTGGCCGCCGACACCGATGCCCGGGCGCTGCGCACGGGAGACCATCACCGCGGCGTTCCACCGGGTCGCGTTGAGGATCTTGCGCTCGATCTCCTCGTTGCCGGGGAAGAACGGCTCGCTCTTCGTCGCGATGGTGTTGACGTAGTCGGTACTGCGCATCTCGGGCACGGCCACGCGCTTCTCGCGGGCTCGCTCGATCAGGCGGAGCATCAGGTAGCGGGCACGCTCGCGGCCTCGCTCGTCGACCGCTGCGTCGAGCGAGTCGAGCCATTCCCGGGTCTCTTCGGGATCAAAGTCCGGGACCTGGCTGGGAAGGCCGCCAATGATGATCGGGTTGCGATCGGATCCGGAAGCCACGCTGTTCCTTCGCTGTTCGGTAGTGCTCTGCTGGGTCGCGCCGCCTCCATCGTGTACCTCCGAAGGCGGAAACGTCATCTCTACCGAGGGGTAACCGCCACCGTGTGAGACGGGGCGTTGCTCGGCGTCGCCGGACGGGAGACGGCCAAATCGCAACGATACGCCCACGTCGTCGCATCCTTGCGTACTGCTGTTCGCCGCCGGGCCGGTCCGTTCCCGTGCCGGGGTGGCGACGCGAGGGGAACACGACCCCACAAACCGGGCAGAATCATGTGGCGTGAATCACCCCAGCCGTTCCTTCATGATGGGAGTTACGGCGACACGTCAACGTTTGGGCGGGATCGGCGGCCGGGTACTTGCGCGAACAGCCCGGCCCGTGTGGACTACGCCCAATGGCTCGCGCACGCGCGAGCCGACAGACATTCCCAGGACATGACAGGAGGCAATCCGTGAGCGCGACCGCGGACCACGCGGAGGAGCGGACCAACCCTGCCGCGAGGCTGGGTTTCCAGCCCGGACAGGTGGTCCAGGAGATCGGCTACGACGACGACGTCGAGCAGGAGCTCCGCGAGGGTATCGAGGCCGTCACCGGCCAGGAGCTCGTCGACGAGGACTACGACGACGTGGCCGACGCCGTTGTTCTGTGGTTCCGCGAGGACGACGGCGACCTGACGGACGCGCTGGTGGACGCCACCACGATGATCGACGCCGGAGCCCCGGTGTGGCTGATGACGCCGAAGACCGGGCGTGACGGATACGTCGAGCCGAGCGACATCGGCGAGGCCGCGCAGACCGCCGGCCTGGCGCAGACCAGCAGTGTCAATGCGGGCAAGGACTGGACCGGCAGCCGCCTGGTCACTCCCAAGGCCGCCCGCACCGGCAAGCGATAACCCCTCCACACTGCGGACCGTCCCGGCTGCCGCCACGTCGGCCCGGGCGCGGTGAGGGCTGCTCCGCGGTGAGGGCTGCTCCGCGCTGAGGGCCGCTCCGGCCGGCCCACCCGTCCGCGCCGCGGTGACGCCGCCCGTGCCGCCCTGCCCCGGGGCGCCGTGCCGGGGCGGGCGCATGCGGTGACAGACTGGGCTGCGAAACCGCAGGTGCCGGGTCGGGCACGTGCCCGACCCGGCTCTTTCCGAGAGGGGACCCAGGACTCATGGCGATCGAGGTCGGCGCGAAGGCTCCGGACATCGAGCTGAAGAACCAGCACGGCGAGGCCGTGCGGCTCTCGGACTACCGGGGCGAGAAGAGCGTCGTACTGCTCTTCTATCCGTTCGCGTTCACCGGCGTCTGCACCGGCGAACTGTGCGCCCTGCGTGACGAGCTGCCGAAGTTCGTCAACGACGACGTGCAGCTTCTCGCCGTCTCCAACGACTCCCCGTTCACGCTCCGGGTCTTCGCCGAGAAGGAGGGTCTGGACTACCCCCTTCTCTCGGACTTCTGGCCACATGGCGAGGCCTCGCGGGCGTATGGCGTCTTCGACGAGGAGAAGGGCTGCGCCGTGCGCGGCACCTTCATCATCGACAAGGAGGGTGTGGTGCGCTGGACGGTCGTCAACGGTCTGCCCGACGCCCGCGACCTGAACGAGTACATCAAGGCCCTGGACAACCTATAGCCGGGGCGGGAGGAGAGCCGCCCCTCCCGCGGCCGCGACCCGGAACCACCCCAAGTCGGTCGAAAGGCTGTGGTCAGGGGAACCGCTCACTAGGATCAGTTCGTTGATCCGATGCCAACGCACGACGGGGGCACGCAGTGCTCCTCGATCTCAATGGGAGGACTCGTGGGAGTCAGCCTCAGCAAGGGCGGCAACGTCTCGCTGACCAAGGAAGCCCCCAACCTGACCGCGGTGATCGTCGGTCTGGGCTGGGATGCCCGCACCACCACCGGCACCGACTTCGACCTCGACGCCAGCGCCCTGCTGGCGAACGCCGAGGGCAAGGTCTCGAACGACCAGAACTTCGTCTTCTTCAACAACCTCAAGAGCCCCGATGGCTCCGTCGAGCACACCGGTGACAACATCACCGGTGAGGGCGAAGGCGACGACGAGCAGATCAAGGTCAACCTGTCCGCCGTGCCCGCGGATGTCGAGAAGATCGTGTTCCCGGTGTCGATCTACGACGCCGAAACCCGTCAGCAGAGCTTCGGCCAGGTCCGCAACGCGTTCATCCGCGTCGTGAACCAGTCCGACAACAATGAGCTGGCGCGCTACGACCTGAGCGAGGACGCCTCGACCGAGACCGCCATGGTCTTCGGCGAGCTGTACCGGCATGGCGGGGAATGGAAGTTCCGCGCCATCGGCCAGGGCTATGCCTCGGGCCTGCGCGGCATCGCGCAGGACTTCGGCGTCAACGTCTGATCTGCAGCAGAGTACGGGCCCGGCCGCCGCATCCACGAAGCCCCAGGGGCCGAGGGTGCGGCGGCCGGGCATCGGAGCACCAGGGGAGGATGCAGAATCATGGGCGTCACACTCGCCAAGGGAGGCAATGTCTCCCTCTCCAAGGCAGCGCCGAATCTCACGCAGGTGATGGTCGGCCTCGGCTGGGACGCACGCTCGACCACGGGCGCGCCGTTCGACCTCGACGCCAGCGCACTGCTGTGCCGGTCGGGGCATGTGCTCGGTGACGAGTACTTCGTCTTCTACAACAACCTCAAAAGCCCGGACGGCTCGGTCGAGCACACCGGCGACAACCTCACCGGCGAGGGCGACGGCGATGACGAGTCGATCCTGGTCGACCTCTCCAAGGTGCCCGCCCAGGTCGACAAGATCGTCTTTCCCGTGTCGATCCACGACGCGGACGCCCGCGGGCAGACCTTCGGCCAGGTCAGCAACGCGTTCATCCGCGTGGTGAACCAGGCCGACGGCCAGGAGCTGGCGCGCTACGACCTGAGCGAGGACGCGTCCGGCGAGACCGCGATGATCTTCGGCGAGGTCTACCGGTACGGCGGTGAATGGAAGTTCCGGGCGGTGGGCCAGGGGTACGCGTCGGGGCTGCGCGGCATCGCTCTAGACTTCGGGGTCAACGTTTCGTAAAGTCCGCGCACTGCGCGCGGGGGACCCCGCTAACGATTGGGTAGCCAGTGCTTCTGAGAACCTTTGGCTGGTCGTTCGCCATCACGGCGATCGGTCTCGCCGCGGCCGCGTGGGGCTGGGGATGGGAGGCCTTCGGGATTGTCCTGATCCTCTCCGTCCTCGAGATCTCGCTGTCCTTCGACAACGCGGTCGTCAACGCCGGCGTGCTGAAGAAGCTGAACGCCTTCTGGCAGAGGATCTTCCTCACCGTCGGCATCCTCATCGCCGTCTTCGGAATGCGCCTCGTCTTCCCGGTCGTGATCGTCGCGATCAGCGCCAAGGTCGGCCCGATCGAAGCCGTCGATCTGGCGATCAAGAAGCCGAACACCTACGAGGATCTGGTCACCGACGCCCACGCGGCCATCGCCGCGTTCGGTGGCATGTTCCTGATGATGATCTTCCTCGACTTCATCTTCGAGGAGCGGGACATCAAGTGGCTGGGCTGGATCGAGAAGCCGCTCGCCCGGATCGGCCGGATCGACATGCTGTCGGTGTGCATCGCCCTGATCGCCCTGCTGCTCTCGGCTATGTACTTCGCCCCCGAGGCCCATGTGAGCTCGGGCCACGCCGACAAGTCGGCCACGGTCCTGCTCTCCGGTGTCGCGGGCCTGATCACCTATCTCCTCGTGGGCGGACTCTCCGGCCACTTCGAGAACCGACTCGAGGAAGAGGAGGAGCGCGAGCAGGAGGCCGAGGAGGAGGCCAGGAAGGCGGGGAAGGAGCCGACCGTGATCGGCCTCGCCGGCCGGGCCGCGTTCTTCATGTTCCTCTACCTCGAGGTGCTCGACGCCTCGTTCTCCTTCGACGGAGTCATCGGCGCCTTCGCCATCACCAACCACATCTTCTGGATGGCGCTGGGTCTCGGCATCGGCGCGATGTACGTCCGGTCGCTCACGGTGTACCTGGTCCGCCAGGGAACCCTCGACGACTACGTCTACCTGGAGCACGGCGCGCACTACGCCATCGGCGCGCTCGCCGTCCTCCTTCTCGTCACCATCAAGTTCCAGGTCAACGAAATCGTCACCGGTCTCATCGGTGTCGCCCTGATCGCCTGGTCCTTCTGGGATTCGGTGCGCCGCAACCGCGCCCTCGCGGAGGAGGAGGGCGGCACGTCCGAGGAGAAGTCCGAGGTCTCTTCGGGAGTGTGATCGCGGCCCGAATGAGGAACGCTCTCTGATGCGGGGCGGCTACGAGGCACTGAGCCTGGTGGCCGCCCCGATCGGTTGGGAGAACGGCCCGGCACGGGATCGCTCGGGCCGGCCGGAATGCGGGGGCGGACGGGTCGGTGCGTGCCGTCCGGGATCGTCGATGAATGGGGGTAGGAAGTGTCGTTCTGGAGCAACTGGCGGTTCGGCGGCGGGAACGGCTTCGACAGCGGCAGCGTGTCCTCGTACGCGATCGAGCTGACGAAGCGACGGCAGGTCGTCTCGCTCACCAAGCAGGGCGCGGCCACAGGCAATCTGCGCGTCAATCTGTCCTGGCGGATGCGGACTTCGGACATCGGCGGATCCGGGCGGAGCAGCAGCCTGCTGCGCCATCCGTTCAAGCTGTTCAAGCCCGAGATCGTGCAGGCCCAGGGCCCGGCGGTAGTGCAGATCGACCTGGACCTCGCCTGTCTCTACGAGCTCAAGGACGGTACGAAGGGTGTCGTACAGCCGCTCGGCAGCTTCTTCGGCGACATCAACTCGCCGCCGTATGTGAAGCTCAGCGGCGATGACCGGTTCGGATCGGGGTCTGGCGAGACGATCTACATCAACATGGACCACCGGGACGACTTCAAGCGTCTGTTGGTCTTCGTCTACATCTACGACGGCACGCCGGCCTTCGACCGCACCCACGCGGTCGTCACGCTCTACCCCAGCAACGGTCCGCGGATCGAGATCGGACTCGACGAGCGCGCCCCGCAGGCCCGTTCGTGTGCCGTGGTGCTGATCGAGAACACCAAGGGCGAACTGACCGTCCGGCGCGAGGTGAAGTACGTCTACGGCTTCCAGGCCGAGCTCGACCGCCTCTACGGGTGGGGGCTCCAGTGGGGCCGCGGCTACAAGAGCAAGGTCTGAGGGGCGACACCCGGAGCCGAGCCCGAGGAGCCGGCGGAACGGGGTCCGAGCCGGAAGCAGCGCCTCCGTCCGCGTCCTGGCCGGGGGCCGCGGCGGCCTCAGGGGTGCTGCTGGAACTGGGGCCCCTGCGGCGGCAGCGTGAAGGCGGGCGCCGGATGCTGCGGGTATCCGTACGCGGGCTGCTGCGGGTAGCCGTAGGCGGGCTGCCGCTGCGGTGGGGCCGGAGGCGGCAGCGGATATCCGTAGCCCGGCTGGACCGGCTCCGTGACGGGTGCCGGTTCCGGCTGGGGCTGCGGCTGCGGCCGCGGTTGGGCCTGGGGTTGCGGCTGTGCCTGGAGTGCGTCCTGCGACGGGGGCTGCGGCTGGGGCGGGGCGGAGGGCTCCTGCCCGGCGGCATCGGACGCCGCGTCGCTCTCGTCCACGGAGATGCCGAACTCCGTGGCCAGGCCGACCAGTCCGGTCTCGTAGCCCTGCCCCAGCGCGCGGAACTTCCAGCCGTCCCCGCGCCGGTAGAGCTCGCCGCAGATCAGTGCCGACTCGTCGCCCGTCTCCGGCCGCACGTCGAATGTCGCGATCGGCTCCGCGCCGGCCGCCGCCCCCGCGTCATACAGCAGCACCCGCAGGTCCCGCACCAGTCCGAACGGGCCGCCGTCCGCCGAGGCCGCGAGCACCACGCGGTCCACCGAGGCGTCCAGCGCGGCGAGGTCCGCCTCGACGGTGTCGGTCAGACCCTCCGCCAGCCGCTGCTTCGACAGATGCCGGACCAGGCCGGAGGGGTGGTGCGGCTGGTTGTAGAAGACGAAGTCCTCGTCCGAGCGCACGCGGCCGTGGGAGCCCAGCAGCAGGGCCGAGGCGTCCACATCCGGCACGTCCGGGCCCGGCGTCCAGCGCAGCACGGCCCGTACGGCCGTTGCCTCGAGCGGGAGGTTGGACCCCTTCAGCATCACGTGCGTCATGGCCGCAATCCTGCCCTCCCGGTAGTGGCCACGACAACGTGGGATGCCGTGCTGGTGCGGTCGGGGGGAGGAGCGGACCCGGGCGCACAGCGCGCGCGGTTCTGGGGGAGAGAACTCCGCCGATGCACGCGGGCCACCTGTTTTTTCACGCGCTTGGGGAACTTTTGACCCCTGCCTGCACGTACGATAACCGGCCAGATCAAGTCATGGCGGATCTGCAGTACGGGGAGATGTATGCGTCATTTCGGGCATGTGCCGCCCGATGTCCGTGCGGACCTGTTCCACCGGCAGCCGGTGGAGTTCACCGCGGACTCGCCCTCCCGTACCCTCGCCGTCGCCCTCGGCGCGACGCTCTACAGCCCCGCCACACGCCCCCGGCTCTGCGACGACGTGCTCAAGCGGGCCTCCGGCGGTGTGATGTCGATGGTGCTCTGCCTGGAGGACTCCATCGACGACACCGAGGTGAGCGCCGCCGAGGAGAATCTCGTACGGCAGCTCGTCGCTCTCGACGCATGTGGCCGGGATCTGCCCCTGCTGTTCATACGGGTCCGCGAGCCGGAGCAGATCCCGGACCTCGCGGCCCGCCTCGGAGCGGCCGTCCGGCGCCTGTCCGGATTCGTGCTCCCGAAGTTCACCGAGGAGAGCGGGGTGCCCTTCCTCGAGGCACTGGTCGCGGCCGAATCGGCCTGCGGACACCGCCTCTACGCCATGCCCGTCCTCGAATCGCCGGAGCTGCTGCACCTGGAGAGCCGCGTCGAGACGCTCGGCGGCATCCGCCGGACCGTCGACAAGTACCGCGACCGGGTCCTCGCGCTCCGCCTCGGCGTCACCGACTTCTGCTCGGCGTACGGGCTGCGCCGCGCTCCCGACATGACCGCGTACGACGTCCAGATCGTCGCCTCCGTCATCGCCGATGTCGTCAACACCCTGGGCCGCGCCGACGGCACGGGCTTCACGGTGACGGGCCCGGTCTGGGAGTACTTCCGCGTCCAGGAGCGGATGTTCAAGCCCCAGTTGCGGCGCAGCCCCTTCACCGGCCGCGCCGAACAGCTGCGCACCGCGCTCATCGAGCACGACATGGACGGTCTGCTGCGCGAGGTCGAGCTCGACCGGGCAAACGGTCTGCAGGGCAAGACCTGCATCCACCCCTCGCACGTCACGCCCGTGCACGTGCTGTCGGTGGTCAGCCACGAGGAGTTCACGGACGCGGTGGACATCCTGCGGCCGGAGCGCGACGGTGGCGGTGTGATGCGTTCCGCGTACATCAACAAGATGAACGAGGTGAAGCCGCACCGCGCGTGGGCCGAGCGCACCATGCTGCGTGCGGAGGTCTTCGGCGTGGCCCGCGAGGATGTGAGCTTCGTGGAGCTGCTGGCGGCCGGGCTGACGTGAGCACGCACCACCGGAATGACGTGAGCACGCACCAGGAGCAGGACGATCCGACCGGAACGGGAGATGGGCGCGGTATGGAGTGGTCGGGACAGTGGGTCGCGGACCGGTTGGGCGTCGGGCTCGAGGGCGACGTGGAACTGACCCGGCTGCTCGGGCTGGCCCTGCGCCGCAACACCAAGCGCGCGCACCTGCTCGTCTCGAGCGTCCTCGGCAAGCACGTACCGCAGCGGCCGCAAACCGTCTACGGCGCAGGGCTCCGGCTCGGGGAGCGCGTACGGGAGCTGCTCGGTGACGCAGAGGCGGCCCGCGCGGTGGTCGTCGGCTACGCGGAGACGGCGACGGGTCTCGGCCACAGCGTCGCCGACGGGCTGGCCCTCGCCCCGTATCTGCACTCGACCCGGCGGCCCGTGCACGGCGTCGAACCGGCGGGCGGCTTCGAGGAGGCCCACAGCCACGCCACCTCGCATCTGCTGCTGCCCGAGGACCCGGCGCTGCTGACGGGCGACGGGCCGCTGGTGCTCGTCGACGACGAGTTCTCCACCGGCAACACCGTCCTCAACACCATCGCCGCGCTGCACGCCCGCTACCCGCGCGAGCGGTATGTGATCGTGGCCCTGGTCGACATGCGGTCGGCCGCCGACCGGATCCGGCTGGAGGCGTTCGCGGCCGAACTCGGCGCGCGGGTCGACCTGGTGGCCCTGGCCGCGGGCACGGTGCGGCTCCCGGACGATGTGCTGGCCCGCGGGCAGGCGCTCGTCGAGGAGCACGAGCAGGACGGCGAGCCCGCCGCGCCCGTACGGACCCGCGCCGAACGCCTCGACCTCGGCTGGCCCGCCGCGCTGCCCGACGGCGGACGGCACGGCTTCACTCCTGAGCACCGTGCCCGGCTGGAGGCCGCCCTGCCCGGGATGGCCGTGCGCATCGGCGACGCGCTGCGGGCCACCGGTGCGCACCGGACCGCGCTTCCGACCTCCCGGGAGCGGCAGCGCACCAGCTCACCCGCCCCGCGCGTACTCGTCCTCGGCTGCGAGGAGTTGATGTATGCGCCGCTGCGCCTCGCCACCGCGCTGGAGGAGGTCGTGGACGCCGAGGTACGGTTCTCGACCAGCACGCGGTCACCGGTCCTGGCCGTCGACGACCCCGGATACGCCATCCGCACCCGGCTGGCCTTCCCCGCGCACGACGATCCGGCGGACGGACCGGGCGAACGCTTCGCGTACAACGTCGCCGCCGCGGGCTTCGACGCCGTCGTCGCCGTCGTCGACTCCGCCGCCGACACCCCCGAGCTGCACGGTCCCGGCGGGCTGCTGGAACTCCTCGCAGCGCACACCGACCGCCTGCTGCTCGCCGTCGTCCCCAGCTACGCACCCGACGTGACGGCCGCACCGCGGAGCGCCGCCGCGACGCTCGGGGCACCGCATCCGCCAGAACCGCTCCGCGGTCCCGCCTTCTCCTCCTACGCCCCCGACGACGTCGGCTGGCTGCTCCAGGACTTCTCCGCCGTACGGCTCGAAGCGCCGACCGAGGAGCGCGAGGAGGCCATTCAGCGCGGCGGGGCGCACTACGCGGAGTCGCTGCCCGTCGAGTACCAGCCCAGCGCCGAGTACCAGCAGCTGTTCCGCGCCGCGCTCGACGCCTCCGCCACCCGCATCGCCCGCGCCGTGGGCACCGTCACCGACACCGTGCTGGCCGAACTCCCGCGCCGGGCGGGCCGGAGCGGTTCCGGTGCGAACCCCGTCCTGGTGTCGCTGGCCCGCGCCGGGACGCCCATCGGCGTCCTGATGCGGCGCTGGGCACGGCACGCGCACGGACTGGACCTTCCGCACTACGCCATCTCCATCGTCCGCGGGCGCGGCATCGACACCACGGCGCTGCGCTGGCTGGCCGCCCACCACGACCCGGCCGACGTCGTCTTCGTCGACGGCTGGACCGGCAAGGGCGCGATCACCCGCGAACTCGCCGACGCCCTGGCCGGTTTCCCCGGCTTCCACCCGGAGATCGCCGTGCTGGCCGACCCCGGCGGCTGTGTGCGCACCTACGGCACGCGCGAGGACTTCCTCATCCCCTCCGCCTGCCTCAACTCCACGGTTTCGGGGCTCATTTCGCGTACGGTGCTCCGCTCCGACCTCGTCGGGCCCGGCCAGTTCCACGGCGCGAAGTTCTACCGCGACCTCGCGGACTCCGACGTCTCGGGCACCTTCATCGACACCGTCGGCGGGCGCTTCGACGAGGTCGCCGACGACGTCGCGGTGGACGTCAAGAACCTGCTGGGGGCGGACCGTTCGCCCACCTGGGAGGGGTGGGCGGCCGTCGAGCGGATCAGCGAGGAGTACGGCATCCGCGACGTCAACCTCGTCAAGCCGGGCGTCGGCGAGACCACACGCGTCCTGCTGCGCCGCGTACCCTGGCGGATCCTCGCGCGGCGCGGAGCCGGCGCCGACCTCGACCACATCGCGCTGCTCGCCGAGCAGCGCGGCGTCCCCGTCGAGGAGACCGACGATCTGCCCTACACCTGCGTCGGCCTCATCCACCCGCGCTACACCCGGGGCGCCACCGGCGCCGACGGCAAGGCGGTGACGACCCGATGAGCTCCCTCGCCGGCCTCGCCGGAGGCGGCATCGCCCGGGCCACCGGCCCTGTCCTCGTCGCCAGCGACCTCGACCGCACGCTGATCTACTCCGCCGCGGCCCTTGCCCTGGACATGCCGGACGCGCAGGCCCCTCGGCTGCTGTGCGTAGAGGTGTACGAGCGCACGCCGCTCTCGTACATGACGGAGGCCGCGGCCGTGCTCCTCGACCGGCTGGCGCGAGAGACGGTCTTCGTCCCCACCACGACCCGGACCCGCGCGCAGTACGGCCGGATCAGCCTGCCCGGACCCGCCGCCCGCTACGCGATCTGCGCGAACGGCGGCCACATCCTCGTCGACGGCGTGCCCGACTCCGACTGGCACACGCAGGTCCTGGCCACGCTGGACGCGGGCTGCGCGCCGCTCGCAGAGGTCCGTGAGCATCTCGTGCGCACGGCGGACCCGGCCTGGCTGCTGAAGGAGCGGGTCGCCGAGGACCTCTTCGCGTACCTCGTCGTCGATCGCGCCCTCCTTCCCGCCACGTGGGTCAAGGACCTCGCGGCCTGGGCGGAGGAGCGCGGCTGGACTGTCTCGCTCCAGGGCCGGAAGGTCTACGCGGTCCCCCAGCCGCTCACCAAGAGCGCGGCGGTCGCCGAGATCGCCCGCCGCTCCGGGAGCCGGGAGATCCTTACGGCCGGCGACTCGCTGCTCGACGCCGACCTGCTTCTGGCGGGCGACCGCGGCTGGCGGCCCAGCCACGGGGAACTGGCCGAAACCGGCTGGACGGCCCCGCAGGTCACGGCCGTTGACCGGCGCGGTGTCGCGGCGGGGGAGGAGATTCTGCGAGCCGTGCTGCTTGCGGCGGCTGGTTGAGCAAAGATGGCGGCATGTCTACTCCTTCCTCCGATCAGCAGACCGACGGCGCGCCGAACATAAAAGGTGTTCCGGTCACGCCCGCCCTGTACGCGTACGTTCTGGCGCACAACCCGCCGCTCGACCCGGTGCAGCGGGAGCTCATCGAGACCACGCGGACGCAGCTCGGCGACGCCGCGAGCATGCAAGTCGCCCAGGAGCAGGCGCCGTTGCTGGCGTTCCTCGTCCGGCTGACGCGAGCACGGCACATCGTCGAGGTTGGCACCTTCACCGGACTCTCCGCTCTGGCCATGGCGCAGGCCCTGCCCGAGGACGGGACCCTGGTCGCCTGCGACATCTCGGAGGAGTGGACGGCGTACGGGCGCGAGGCCTGGGCCAAGGCGGGCGTCGCGGACCGGGTCGACCTGCGAATCGGCGACGCGCTGGAGACGCTGACCGCCATGCCGGAGGAGCCGCACATCGACTTCGCGTTCCTGGACGCCGACAAGGAGAGCTACATCGCGTACTGGGACGCGCTCGTGCCGCGTATGCGCGAGGGCGGGCTGATCGCGGTGGACAACGTCTTTCTGCACGGGCGTGTGCAGGACCCGACGGCATCCGGGCGCGCGGCGGCGATCCGGGCGTTCAACGACCATGTGTCGGCGGACGAGCGCATGGAGTCGGTGATGCTCACGGTCGCGGACGGCTTGACCCTGGCGCGCAAGCGCTGACACGCGTACGGGGGGCGCGATGCGTGCGGACCGGGCGCGGCGGCCCGTGTGCGGCGGTGCGTGGTGCGGCGGTCTGTGTGCGGCGGTGCGGCGGCGAAGGGCGGGTACCGCTCAGCCGCAGCAACCGCCCCCGCAGCAACCGCCGCCTCCGCCTCCGCTGGGCGCCGGGGCGGAGGCCGCACTGCCGCCGACAGCGACGGTGGACAGCAGTTTGACGGTGTCCTCGTGGCCGTCCGGGCACGACGCGGGCGCCGAGGACTCCGCCATCGGGCGGCTCAGCTCGAAGGTGGTCCCACAGGACCGGCAGCGGTACTCGTAACGAGGCATGGCGACAGATTAGCCCTGCGCAGCCGCGGTTGGCGGCGCAGTGGCCCATGATCGGCGTCACTTGCGCCCGCGTCGTGATCGGCGTTTTCGCCCCGGCCCGGTCAGGGAGTGCCCGGCCGCTGATGACCCGGGCGTTGGTTGCCCGGCCGTTGATGCTGCGGGGGAGGCTGCTCCGGCTGCTGACGTTGCGAGGGCCGGTGCTCCGGGTGCCGGTGCTCCGGCGAAGGGTGCTGCGCCTGGATGGCCGGCCGCCGCGCCCTGGTGCGCAGTGCGGCCTGCTGCTCGTACGCGAGCTGGTCGGGGTGGCGGGCCCGCCAGTACGGATTGTCGTGCGGCAGATGGCCGCTCACCCGCCCGTACATCCCGAAGGTCATCAGCAGCAGCCCGAAGACAAAGCTGAACAGGACGTTCTGGATACGGAACGCCAGGACGTTGAAGTCGGTCTCCAGCAGCGCGAGATTGACGAATCCGCTCAGCAGGAAGGCCACGCCCAACCCCATGTTGAGCGACGAGGCGATGTTGCCGCCGACGAGCATCCCGCCGAAGAGCACGAACCCGACGATGATCGAGAGCACGCTCAGGGCGCCGTTGGTGTTGAGCCCGGCCACGGTGTCGCCACCGGTGTCGAAGAACCCGACCCGCCCGATCAGCCCGAGAATCCCGAAGGCGACGAGCACAAGGCCCATGAGCCCGGCTCCGATGCGGTAGACGGTGCTGAGCCGGTGATCGACGGGCAGGTGCTCGTCGAGCCGGGTGCGCCGGGCAAGCCGCTCGGAGAACCGGCCGCCGGGACCGCGGCCCCTGCCGCCCCCGGGGCCGCCTGTGCTCCTGCCGCCCGGGAGTGACCTGGCGGCGTGGCTGGAGGCCATGCATCCAGGATCCGCCGGGACGGGGGGGCGGGCGCCAGAGGGAGCGCGATGAGCGCGATGCCGTACGAGGGCGGGACCGCTGGGACGCCACGAGCAGTGCCGCCCGCGGTGGTACGAGCACCGCCACCCGCCGCGTCCGAGCAAGACCACCCGCCGCTGGTACACCGTCGCCACCCGCCGCGTCCGAGCAAGGCCACCCGCCGCTGGTACACCGTCGCCACCCGCCGCGTCCGAGCAAGGTCACTCGCCGCTGGTACACCGCCGCCACCCGCCGCCGTACGAGCACCGCCGCCACCCGCCGCTGGTACGAGAACGCGGCACGCACGCCGTGCGCCAGCCGTGCCCGCACCGGTCATGTGCGCGCGGGCACGCGGCCGACGCGGGGCGGGCCGTGCACAGCGGTGGGCAGCCGCTCGCGTGGGCGCGGGCAGGGGGCCTCGGGGCTCGGGGCAGTGTGCTCGGGGCGAGGCGGCCAGGGTCAGGCCCTGCCTGCGCCCCGCTCCTCGCGGATCTCGCCGACGACCTTGGCCACGGACTGCCGGACGCCCTCCGTCTCGGTCAGGAAGTGCCAGTAGTCGGGGTGGCGCCCTTCCAGGCCCGCGACGGCCCGCTCCAGCCGCAGAACGGCCTCGTCCAGGGGGCGCGCGTGCCGGGGGTCGGGGGTGCTGCGCCCGGCCATGGCGAGGCGCTGCGCGTCGCGAATCGCGAACCGCGTCCGCTCGATCTCCTTCGACGGGTCGAAGGAGACCTCGTCGAGCCGACGCAGCCGCTCACCGGCGGCGGAGACGGCCTCGTCCGTGGTGTTCAGCAGGGCCCGGGCGGTGCCGATCAGTGCGGTCGCGTCGGGCCAGCGCTGCTCCTCGCGCGCCCGCTGCGCCTCCTTGAGCTTCTGCTCACCCTCGGCGACGGACCGGGCGGCCTGCTCCGGCACGTGCTGGAGGTCCTGCCAGCAGGCCGCGGCGTACCGGCGGCGCAGCTCGCTGAGGATGGGCTCGACGCCGTCGGCCCGCGTTGTGAGCGCCTGGGCGCGGGTGCGGAGGGAAACGAGACGCCGGTCGATCTCGGCGGCGCGCTCGGGCAGGCGCTCGGCCTCGCTGCGGACCGCCTCGGCCTCGCGCAGCACCTGGTCGGCGCGGCGGAGGGTCTCCTGGACACCGTGCCTGCCGGCGCCCTGGTTGAGCTTGGTCAGCTCGGGGGACAGGGCCGCGAGACGGGAGGCGAGATCGTCGGCGCGCAGGCCCTTGCCCCGTACGGCGTCCAGCGCGTTCGTCGCCGCGAGCAGCGCCTGGCGGGCTCGCTCGACGGCAGGTGCGAGTCGGGCGAGCTGGGTCTCGGCCTGGTCGAGCAGCGGGCCGAGGCTCTCGCCGAAGCGGTCGAGATCGCGCTTGACCCGCTCCAGCTCGTCCTTGGCCCGGGTCAGGTCGGTACGGGCGCGGGCGGCCACGGAGGCCTCGAGGTCGACGCGGTCCAGGTCGTGGGTGTCGACCGCGGTGATGTAGTCGTGACTGGCCTGGTCGATGCGCTGCCCGAGGGTCCGGAAGTCCTCGGCGGCCTTGCGGGCCCGGGGGGAATTGTCGACGGCGGTGATTGTCTCGATGGAAATCCGCAGATCGCGCTGCGCGGTGTCGAGCTCGTAGAACGCCGCGGCGGCCGCGTCCTTGGCGGCCTGAGCATCGGCCCGGTGGTTCTCGCCGCGTCCCCACCAGCGCCGGGTGCCCCCGCCGGCGAACGACGCGGGCACGGCAGCCCCCAGCAGCACCAGCGGCAGGGCCACGAGCACGAAGAGATCCCGCCCGCCGCCCCGGCTCCCGGCACCCACGCCCGGACCGGTGCGTCGACGGCGGCGTGCCGACCGCGTGTACGGCTGCGCGTCTCTCGCCGTCATCCCTCTCCCCGTGCCTGTCCGCATCCGCCCGGAAAACCCTGTGTCATTCTCCCACCAGCCAGTGACGAACACACGGGGCCGGTCAGTTGCCGCTTCGGGGGCCCCTGTGCGACACGTACGGGTTTGCGGCCGGGGTGTGCGGGCCATGTAGTCTGTCAGCTCATCCCGGGCGCATAGCTCAGCGGTAGAGCGCTGCTCTTACAAAGCAGATGTCGGCGGTTCAAATCCGTCTGTGCCCACCACCCAAAAGACCCCCGGACCGAGTGTGTCCGGGGGTCTTTGACATCCAGATCCGATATCAACGGCGGCGGTCGGCCGCGATCGAGCCGGTGTTCAGCAGCCCGTCCATGTGGCTCACGGCCTCGCGCTGGGTGTCCTGGACGACGTGGGTGTAGACGGGCATGGTCACCGCGATCCGGCTGTGCCCGAGGATCTCCAGCACCACGTACCCCGTGTCCTTCCAGTCCGCCGCCCCAGCCCGTGCACGCATGGCGGGCTGGCGCATCCGCTGCCATCGGAGGAGCACTCGGCACGTGGCAGGCAGGGGTTGTGTCTGTCAACGACGGCGCCCCTTGGGTTCGTCGTCATACGCCTCAGCGCCGACCCACTGAGCGCTGCTTCCGAACTTGGATCTCCGCGAACTTAGCCACCCCCGGCCGGGGCCCGCGTCGAGCAAGACCAGGGGGCCACCCGCTCGATCATGCTCGACTCCAAACTGGGCAGGCCACCGGCCAAACCTGCTCCAGCGACCTAGAGGTCGAACCCTGCGGCAGGCTCCTGCGGGGCCGTCGCCGCGCAGCTCCGACGACGACACCGGCGTTCAAATGCAAACGACCCCCAACCACGCGCTGGTCAGGGGGCGTTTGCCTGAATGCAGCGAATCCAGGCCAGGGCGCTGTTGGGCAGTTCAAGGAAGTTGGCGCAGCTTCGAGGGCCTAGAAGCCCGAGTGATCAATACATCTAGTGGCCGTTGACCCGATGTCTCGCTATGACCAGCCCGTGTGCCAGAACTGCAACGACGTTCGTCAGGTCGCCTGTTGAACAACCTATGAGGGCTTGTACAGGTGGCGCAGCACCTTGCGGATCACCGCGCGAGTCCGCTGCTTCTGCTGCCTGATCAGCTTGGCTTGCTCCTCATCGAAGTTCGCGGACCGCAGCGTCTCCGCCCGCTCGCGGATATAGGCAGCAGGATCCGCGTTGAATTCCGAGATGCGCGGATCAACCGCTAACGCGCGCCCCGTCCAAACTCCCGCAGTCGAACCCACGGTAGACTCCCCCCTACGGCTGTAGCAGCTTGCCTCGTCACCATCGGTGGTGGACATGGGACCCACCCCTTACGGCAAGAGGGCCGATCTTCATCAGAGCACTTGAACCGCCACTGTGCTTCGCCGCCCCCGCCGGACAGCTCAACAACAGGCAATGTTCAAGCCGTCGAACGGACTGCAGCCTACCTTGGTCCTCCCCGTCTCCGTTGGCCAGTAAACAGTTTTTAGCCCACAAGAGCTACGCTCTGTGTATCGTATGTGACAGTAAGCCAAGAGTAGGTCTTGTGCGGGGGGTCTCTGGTGGGCTGGGGTGCGATCGTTGCGGCCTTACTGGCCGTTCTGTCCTACGTAGCGCAGATGGTCATCGGCTTGAAGATGCCTGGATGGCTGTATACGACGATCATCATCGTTGGCGCGTTGGCTGTCCTCGTCGCCATGATCCTTGCCGATCGTCGCGTGAGCACAGCACGACAGGCGGCTGCGATTGCCACGCGGAAGCAGCGCAAGGCGTTCGAAGACGTCTTGGTGCCGATCGTGAACCTACTCGGGGACATCGTCAGCAGTGACAGGGTGCAACGACCTGCGCTCAAACAGCAGATGAAGTTGTCGATCGTCACTTTGACGGCCCAGTTGGTAGGGCCCGCCGATACTCGTGCATGTTTCCTGGAAGAGGTGCCGAACACCCCTCCCGGCGGGCGAGAGATCAAGTGTCAAAATCACTTGTGGAGTGGACGCGGCGAGCCGCCAGTGACCACCTTCCGGGAACAGGATGTTCGAGGCAAGGAGCTACTGAAACTCCTTGATGAAGGTACGGACACCTTCGTCCCGGATGTTGACCAACTGCCTGCCTCACTACGCCCCGACAGCCGCACCTACAAGACGTACATCAGCACGGCCGTCAAGGTGGGAGGCGCTTCGCTGGGCGTCCTGACGGTCGACTGCATGAAACCCGGCGACCTCACTGAAGATGACACAAAGATGGTCGCAGTCTTCGCACGCCTCCTGGGGGCTGCGCTCGCGGTGAAGCGCTGACGTCCGCGACAACGTGTGCCGGACTCAAGGCAGAACTTACCGCAGCAAGATCGCGGGCTGCTTCGGGCGGCCACAGCAGAGCGCCGCTCGCACCGACGAGTGCCCCATGCGGGTCCATCAGCTCTCCGGTCGTTGCTCCACCGGTGACCGCGCCCCTTGCGTACGAGTCAGATGTTGGTGTCGCGCTGGGTCGCGCAGGTCGTCGCGGCCGTGCGGAGCAGCCCAGCCGCGCCCGGGTATCGGGCTTGGAAGCGGCCGGACGGCAGCTTGTGCACGGAGCCGAACCGGCGCCATTTTCCCGTCGAGTTGGGCAATGGGCGACCACCCCGAGTCGGCGGCCGGCGGTGAGCGGGCTCCGGCACCGCAACTCACCCCTTGGTGCCTACCGCGCGTAGCCGCCTTGCGGGCTGGGTGGCAGAGCTCCATGACCTGGCCCGTCGCCGGACGGCGGACGGAACGGAACCGCTTCCCGTCGCGTCTTGTGAGGGGACTGCGGCGAGGGAGGTTCCATGCCCGAAGGCATTTTCGTGGTCGTGCCGATTCTGATGATCGCGGTTGCCCTCGTGGCGGCCCTCCGGACCGTGCGGCGCTATCTGCGGCTCAGGGCCGCCTGGGCCGGCGGCGCCACCGCGGAGGCCCGCTGCCTGCGGGCATACACCACCACCAGCGGCGACCGCCGGCATGTCCGCTCCACCCAGCACCACGTCTACGAGTTCACCGACCGTATGGGCCGGTCCGTACGGTTCGAGGAGACCGACGGGCCCTCGACGACGGTCCTGGGCGACAACGTGGTCGTCCACTACCCCCCGGACCGACCCGACCGGGCCACAGCGATCCCGCCCCGCCACTCCGGTGAACTCGCCCGCATGGTCGCGACGCTCGCCTTTCTCACCGTCTTCGTCGGTCTCTGCATCGTCTTCATTCGGGTCGCGCACGGTCTCGTCACTGCGGATGCGACGGTGTTCTCCGAACTGCCGTGACCGCCCGGGCGCCCGTCAGCGACGTTCGACGGCTGCCCGCGCCTCGCCCTGCCTGATGTGCCGCCGCGGGAAGCCAAGGCGGACCTCGGACGGGGTGGGCCCCCACCCAACCCGCCGTCCGGACCTCTGGCGCTCTCCACCTTCACAGTGTCGTCCGTCCGTCACAGGTGTCGTCCGTCAGGTGTCGTCGCGACCGTGGACTGATGTCAGAGACAGCACCCGTACGCAG
The DNA here is from genome assembly GCF_040681345.1 of Streptomyces sp. NPDC051776. Lineage (NCBI taxonomy): Bacteria > Bacillati > Actinomycetota > Actinomycetes > Kitasatosporales > Streptomycetaceae > Streptomyces > Streptomyces sp. NPDC051776. The sequence goes on from NZ_JBFAYQ010000013.1 coordinate 136,196, forward strand.
TGGGGTTCACCGTCTCGGCTCGGTCAGTAGCAGGGGAGTTCCCTCATAGGCCACGGAGGAGATTTCGTCGTCGAGGGCGTACAGGCCGAGGTCGTGGACGTGGGTGTGCAGAGGCAACGACGAGGCAGGTCCACGGTCGCTCCATGACGGAAAGTGCCTGTAGAGGTCGGCCGGCCGAAGCACACTGGATGCATGGAGGTTGTTGCAGCCGTCTGTTCAGCAGTGGCAGCTCTGATGGTCGCCTTGCTCAGTTACGCCCAATGGAGGCGAACCGAGAAGCGTCAGGCAGAGTTCGAGGCCGCGAATCTCAGGATTGCCGAAAGCGAGCGGCTACGAGCGATGGGCGCGACCTATCGAGAGGAGCGCATCCAGGCGCTGCGGGAACTCAATGAAATGCTCAAGACGATGGAGCTGGAGTCGCGTTGGAAAGGCGGTGGGCACGACATGAGATCAGAGGAGCCGAAGCTCAATTCGTTCCTCATCAGGCATCGAGCCGTACTCGCCGACGACGAACATGAACTCGCTCGCCAGTTTCTCGAGGGTCTGACCTGGATCGATGGTGCTGCAGAAAGATATCGCTCGAAATGGGAGCAGGAAAGGCAGGCCACTCTGGAGGCAAGTGGCATCGACATCGGGCCCGTTGAGAGCTCCTGGGAAACGACGAGGAGCGACGTGTTGCCGAGCGATGACAACGTGCAGGACATGTTCTACGCCCACCAGAAGTGGCGGTCCGCATCAAACGCCCTCGATGAGCGGCTCCGTGACGCCCTCCAAGGGAAGGATTGAAAGCTGTCCCACGAGTCCCGGCCGATGGCATTTCGAGACGGCCTGGTTGACATCAGCGGCAGCGGGGGATGCGCGAGTCCGGGCCTCGGACAGGACGCCGGATGGCGCACGTCCGGTGCCTCATAGTGGACAGCTCCTGCCCCGGTCGTCCCGGGGTGACTGCTCGCCACCATCGTGACCGCGGGAGCGGCAGCCGTGATCTTGTGGCGGAACTGACAGACCACACCTGCGTACGCCGTGTGGCGGCCGTACTCGGCCATCGAACGGGATGAACTCGACCGCGCCGGTCTCTGCCCGCACATGAGCATGCGGGACCGCTCGCGCGGCTGCATCCTCAACACCCCGTGAACGACAGCCGGTTGCCGAGGCCCTCAGCGATAGCGCGGCGCGGCGCGGCGCATCAAGCGTGCTCACCGGAGGCGGCGAGGACTCCTGAGAACGGCGCAACTGCCCGGGAATCCGGTCGAGTTGATGGCGTGAGAGATTTCACGGTTTGCGGGTGCCTGCGGGAAATCCTTCGGCGCGATCGAGCAACGGGCGCGGAATATTTTGCTCCGGGCGGGCGCCGGGTCTCCCCGCTCACAAGATCGCCGCCGTTTGAACATTGCATCTCTGCACGGGGATTGTCTTGTTCATGTTCAAGCGCGTCTCTTGTGTTCTGTCGATCCGTGTGTCCCTGCCAGCATGTGGCGGCAGGTGATCACGCCATGACTGGACGTGATCACTCCATGAGCGGATGAAGAGCCGCCCCCTTCCGCGGGGCCTCCGCGGAAGCCGACTGAACTCAAAGAGAGGGGTCGAACCATGTCTCGTCCCGACCGCCGTCAGGTGTTGCGCGGAGGTGCACTCGCCCTGGTGGGGGCCGCGCTGGCCACACCGGCCGCCGTTGCCGCGTCCCGTGCCGCCGGGGGCAGCGCATCGCATGCCGGTCATGGCGCTCACGGCGCCCATGGGAGCCATGCCTCCGACGTGCCCGAGGCGTTCGACGAGGTCTACCTCGGCCGCCACATAGAGGGCTGGCCGTCCGCCGAGGGCCCGGGCGGCGGCCACGGGGGTCATGAGGGCATGGCCTTCACCGTCCGCGTCGACAACGACGACCTGCACGTGATGCAGAACGCGGACAGCACCTGGATCAGCGTCGTGAACCACTACGAGACGCACGCCTCGCCCCGCGCCGTCGCCCGCGCGGCCGTACGGGAGCTGAACGGCTCGGACCTCGTCGTGATGGCCGGTACCGGCTGACCGTTCCGGCGCGGCAATCGTCCCCGTCCCACCTCCGGATCACGACCGACCTCGCAGAGGAACCCTCCACATGGCAGATCGCAAGAACCAGGCGGATCTCACCGCCTCCGAGAAGCGGAACTTCGTCGACGCGGTGCTGGAACTCAAGCGCGCCGGCCGCTACGACGAGTTCATCACCACGCACAACGCCTTCATCACCAGTGACACCGACAACGGCGAGCGGACCGGCCACCGTTCGCCGTCGTTCCTCCCCTGGCACCGCCGCTTCCTGCTCGAGTTCGAGGAGGCGCTGCAGTCCGTCGACTCCTCCGTCACCCTGCCCTACTGGGACTGGACGGTCGACCGTTCTTCGCGCAGCTCCCTGTGGTCGGACACCTTCCTCGGTGGCGACGGCCGGAGCGGCGACGCGCGCGTCACCTCGGGCCCGTTCGCCTTCGGCGGCGGCAACTGGCCGTTGAACATACGCGTCGACGGCCGGAACTTCCTGCGCCGTACGCTCGGCCAGGGCGTACGTGATCTGCCCACCCGCGCTCAGGTGGACGCCGTCCTCGCCATGCCCGTCTACGATGCCGCCCCCTGGAACAGCGGATCAGACAGCTTCCGCAACGCCATCGAGGGCTGGCGCGGCCCGAACCTGCACAACCGCGTGCACGTCTGGGTCGGCGGTCAGATGACCTCCGGGGCCTCGCCCAACGACCCCGTCTTCTGGCTCCACCACTGCTTCATCGACAAGCTGTGGGCCGACTGGCAGAGCCTGCACACCGACTCCGGCTATCTGCCGACCAGTCCGGTCCGCAACGTCGTGAGCCTCCGCGACACGATGAAGCCGTGGAACGACGTGACCCCCGAGGACATGCTCGACCACACGCAGTTCTACACCTACGCCTGAGCCCGGACCGTAGGTCCCGGGGCGGCGCGGTTCCTCACCGGCCGCGCCGCCCCGCGTCGCTGCCCCCGTCGCCCTCGCCCTTCGCGTCGTCGCCCTCGCCCTTCGCGTCGTCGCCCTCGGCCTTCCCCCCGTCGCCCTCGCCCTTCGTGTCGTCGCCCTCGTCCCACCGCCGCTCGGGCGCGCCCCGCTCCCCGGGTGCCAGGCGTACCACCACCTCCGCGAGCTGGGCGCATACGGCCTCGATCCGCTCCCGTGTCTCGTTCCGTTCGGTGACCATGGCCGAGAGCACCAGGGCGGTCAGCGCCGCCGATCCGTTGAGAGCCTGGAGCGTGAACATCTGGGCGAAGAGGTCGTGGCCGTGGAACGGACCCGAGGCGGAGCCCGCCGCGAAGATCGCCAGTACGGAGATGATCAGCACGCACGGTGCGGCTCCGGGGAGCTGGAAGCGGTACGCCGCCCAGATCAGGAACGGGAAGATGACGAACAGCATGTTCAGCGTGGAGTGCAGCGACCCCAGCGCCACCAGTCCCGTGCAGATCAGCAGCGCCGCCGCCTCCGCCCACCGCCACGCGGGGGCCGTCAGTATGCGCCGCCCCGGCCAGGCCGCCCGCAGGGCGAGCAGAACGGGGACGACGACGAGTACACCCATCGCGTCGCCCGTCCACCACACCGACCAGGCCGGCCAGAACTCGTCCGCGTCCAGGGCCCCGGCGAGTACGAGCGCACCGGTCCCGACGGTCGAACTGACCAGCATCGCCAGCAGCGCTCCGAGGAACACCAGGGCCAGCGCGTCCCGCAGCCGGTCCAGTTCGGTGCGGAAGTCCGCGCGGCGCAGGAGCGCGTACGAGACCAGCGGCGCGATGGTGTTGCCCAGCACGATCGCAAAGACCCACCCGGACGGGCCGAGCGGCACATTGACCAGGAAGGCACCGAGCGCGATCCCCGGCCATACGCGCCGGCCGAAGAGCAGCAGGCAGGCGACGGCGATCCCGGTCGGGGGCCAGAGGGGGGTGATCTGCCCGCGGACGAGCTCCTGTTCCAGTCCGGCCTCGCCGGACGCGTAGTACCCGCCTGTGACGGCGAGGTTCAGCAGAACGCCGTTCACATGCCGCCGGAGTTCCGGGTTGCGTGACGCAGGCTGTGCCACGGCAATATCAGAACCTTCCGTGCCGTCCGGGGCGGGCAGGACACACGGCGCATGCCCCGCCCGGATTGCTCGGCTCCGCCCGACGAGCCCCGCACCTCGTTCCCGCGCGACCCTCGCCTCCCGCGTGCTTCCGACCTCTCAGCCCAGCGCGCGGTCCAGATTGAACGCCGCGCTGATCAGCGAGAGGTGGGTGAACGCCTGCGGGAAGTTGCCGTGCTGCTCGCCCGTACGGCCGATCTCCTCCGCGTACAGGCCCAGGTGGTTGGCGTAGGTCAGCATCTTCTCGAACGCGAGGCGCGCCTCGGCCGTGCGTCCGGCACGGGACAGGGCCTCGACGTACCAGAAGGAGCAGATCGAGAACGTGCCCTCCTCGCCGCGGAGTCCGTCCGGGCTGGCCTGCGGGTCGTAGCGGTAGACCAGGGAGTCCGAGACCAGCTCCTCGCCGAGGGCGTCGAGAGTGGAGAGCCACTTGGGGTCGGTCGGGGAGACGAACTTCGCCAGCGGCATCATCAGGACGGAGGCGTCCAGCACATCGTCGTCCTCGTGCTGGACGAATGCCTTCCGTTTCTCGGACCACCCCGCGCTCATGATCCGGCGGTAGATCGTGTCGCGCGTACGGGACCAGCGCTGCAGATCGGCGGGCAGGCCGCGGTGGTTGGCCATCCTGATCGCCCGCTCGATCGCGACCCAGCACATCAGCCGGGAGTACAGGAAGTTCTTCCGGCCGCCGCGGGTCTCCCAGACGCCCTCGTCCGGCTGGTTCCAGTTCGCGCAGACCCACTCGACCAGATCGCAGACGGTGTCCCAGTGGTCGCTGGAGAGCGGCTCGCCCCACTTGTCGTAGAGGTAGAGGGAGTCGATGAGGGCACCGTAGATGTCGAGCTGGAGCTGGTGGACGGCGTCGTTGCCGACGCGTACGGGGGCGGAGTTCAGATAGCCCTCCAGGTGCGGAAGTTCGCGTTCGGGCAGGTTGTGACGCCCGTCGATGCCGTACATGATCTGCAGTGGGCCGTCGGCGGGATTGTTGCTGAGGCCGGCCCGCTCGGACAGGAAGCGCATGAACGCCTTAGCCTCGTCGGTGAATCCGAGCCGCAGCAGCGCGTAGATGCCGAAGGCGGCGTCGCGGATCCAGACGTAGCGGTAGTCCCAATTGCGCTCACCGCCGATCTGCTCGGGCAGGCTCGTGGTCGGCGCGGCGACGATGGCCCCGGTCGGGGCGTAGGTGAGGAGCTTCAGGGTGAGCGCGGAACGGTGGACCATTTCGCGCCACCGCCCGCGGTACCGGGACGCCGCCAGCCAGCCGCGCCAGTACCGTACGGTCGCCTCGAACAGCCGCTCCGCCTCGCGCTGGGGGCAGTCGCGCAGACCGACCTCGCCGCCGACCCGGTCCAGGGCGAACACCGCGACCTCGCCCTCACGCAGCTTGAACGGCGACCGCACGTCGGGGCCGTCGATCTCCAGCGGAGCGGTGGACGTCAGCGCGAGGGAGAGCCCATCCGACTCGAAGACGGCGACACCCCGTTCGTTGATGCGGACGGTGTGGGGCTGCTCCCCGTAGTGGAAGCGCGGGGCCACCCGGGCGCGGAACGGCAGGGCGCCGCGGACGCACAACACGCGTCGGATCAGCCGGTGGCGGTCGGTCTCGCGGGAGTCCTCGGCGTCGACGATCGGCATGAAGTCCTGGATCTCGCCGACCCCGTCCTCCGCGAAGAAGCGGGTGATCAGCACATTGGTGTCGGGGAAGTAGAACTGCTTCGTCCGGGCCGGTACATCCGCGGCCAGCTCGAAAGAGCCTCCGCGGTCGGCGTCCAGGACCGACGCGAAGACGCTGGGCGCGTCGAACCGGGGGCTGCAGTACCAGTCGATCGTCCCGTTCGTGCCGACCAGCGCCGCCGTGCGCAGATCCCCGATCAGACCGTGCTCCGCGATGGGGAGGTAGCGGGGGCTGCCTGTGCGGTACGCCTCGTTGGCCACGGTGGTCACATCGGCCTCCCTGGGGTCGGCGCTCCGCCCCAGGTGGGACGGTGCCACGAAGCCGTCATTTCAGCGTAAGACGGTGCGGCCGGACGACGCCCGCGGAAGATGCGGCGGCGCCGTCAGTACCGGGTGATCGCGGTGGGGCCCGAGCGCGTGCCGATGGCGATGTGGGGCAGGGCAGCCGGGTCGACCCAGGTCAGGATCGTCTCCATCGCCCGCGCGGGGACGGACACACAGCCTGCCGTGGCACCCTTGCCGTGCACGTGCAGGAAGATCCCCGCGCCCCGGCCCTTGACCGGGCGGGCGTAGTTGAAGCCGATGACGAGCGCCCGGGCGTACTGGACGGTGTACGAGGCCAGGTGCTCGGCCTCCTGCGCGGCGCAGTCCCGCGGCAGCGGCTCCACCCACCGGTTGTACGAGGTGGAGCCGGTGTCCTGGCACCACCAGGACCGGTCGTTGATCACCCGGTACGGGACGGAGGTGCCGGACGGGGCCGCGCGCGTGCCGAACGCGAAGGGCAGGTCGTAGAGCCCGGTGGGGGTGGTGGACGTGCCCTGTTCGCGGGTGCCGCCCTCGGTCAGGCCGCCTGCGCCGAATCTCGCCGGGGCCGACCCGGCCCGCCGCCATGAACCGTCCCGCTTCTCCCACCAGGTCAGCGTCCCGGTGGTGGCGGAGGCGGCGGGAGCCTCGGCCGTGATCAGCTGCGTGCCGCCGCCGGTGTCCGCCAGGCGTTCCGGCAGCGGGGCCTCTCCGCCGGCTGCGAGGAGCAGGGGCAGGGCAGCGGCCGTGACCAGAAGCCGGACGAGCCGGGAAAGACGTGCCATGCCCGATGCGGTGCCCGGGTCGGCGGGCCCGCCAAAAGCGCGGGCGGGGCGGTTCATTCCTGCGGGGCAGGGCGGCTACTCCGGGCCGCGCAGCCTGAGGACGGTGATGATCGGCGTCCTGGTCTCCGTCCAGAGGATCTCGACGGTGAGATCGGGCGCGACCGGGGTGTAGAACGTGGTTCCGTCGGGTGTGCTCCGCCGCTCGCCCGCGGTCCCGTCGGCGGGCGGGCCGAGCCCGCTGAGCGCGGTCGCGAGCGAGGCCTGGAGATTCGGCGGCAGACGGCCGGAGACGACGGGGGCGTCGTCGCCGGGGAGGACGACGACCAGGTTTCCGGGCCGGGTGCGGAGCCCGGTGTAGCCGACGACCACGGCCTCATGGGTCTCGTTGTGCCGCAGCTTCAGCCAGTCGCGGCGGCCGCCGCGGTAGGGGTGGTCGAGCCGCTTCATCACCAGGCCTTCGACCCCGACCTCGCGCAGCGACTCGTACCAGGCGGTGGCCGTTTCGGGGTCGGTGGTCATGGGGGCGGGCTGGAGCGGTGGCCCCAGCGGCGTCAGCAGCTCGACGAGGCCGGCGCGGCGTTCCTCGTACGGTCGGCCGCGCAGGTCCGAGGCGCCGGAGCCGAGCAGGTCGAATGCGGCGTAGGAGGCGGGGCGTTCACGGGCGAGGGCGGCGGCGCGGGTACGCCCGGCCATCGCGCGGGTCTGAACGGCGGCGAAGTCGGTCCGTCCGCCCGTCCACACGACCACCTCGCCGTCGAGAACCGTGTCCGGCGGCAGTGCCCGCGCCGCCCGCGCGAGGTCGGGGAAGGAGTCGGTGACGATGCGCCCGGAGCGGGCCTGGAGCAGCACGCCCCGTTCGGTACGGAAGACGACGAGGCGGTGGCCGTCGAACTTCGGCTCGTACGCGTACCGGCCGCGGGCGAGCACGTCCACCGAGCGGGCCAGGGCGACCCGCAGCGGAGGCCGGGGCGCAGGGCTCACTCCGCCGCACCGGGCAGGGGGCGGGCGCTACCCGGCTCGACGAGCGGGGCGAGGAGATCACCGTGCTCCTCCAGGCGCGGCAGGATGTCACCGGCTTCGAAGACCAGGTCCTCCGGCTCTGTGCACGCCTCGACCTCATCCCAGGTCACCGGAGCGGAGACGGTGGGGGTGGGGCGGGCCCGCAGGGTGTAGGGGGCGGCGGTCGTCTTGGCGGCCGTGTTCTGGCTCCAGTCGACGAAGACCTTGCCCGGGCGCAGATGGCGGGCCATGCGGTGGATCGCAAGCGGCCGCAGCTCGCGCTCCGCCTCCACAGCGAGTGCTTTCGCGTACGCGGTGACTTGCTCGGACGGTACGGGCTCCAGCGCGGCCAGGATGTGCAGGCCCTTGGCGCCGCTGGACTTGGCGAGGAGCTCCAGCCCGTCCGCGGCCAGTCGGTCGCGCAGCCAGCCGGCGACCGCGCAGCACTCGACGATCGTCGCGGGCGCCCCGGGGTCGAGGTCGAAGACGAGCCGGTCGGCCACGCCGGGCGCGTCCGCCTTCCACTGCGGGGTGTGGAACTCGGTGACCAGATTCGCCGCCCACACCAGGGTCGGCAGGTCCTGGACCAGGACGTGCCGGCCGGTCTCGCCGGCTCCCGAGCGCGGCACGACGGCCGTCTTCACCCAGTCGGGCGTGCCGAGGGGGAGGTTTTTCGCGAAGAAGTGCTCGCCCTCCGAGCCGTCCGGATAGCGCAGGAAGGACAGCGGGCGGTCGCGGAGGTGGGGGAGCACGGCGTCGGCGGTGGTGGCGTAGTAGTGCAGGAGCTCGGCTTTGGTGAAGCCGTTGGGATACAGCACCTTGTCGAGATTGCTCAGGGCCAGTCGCCGCCCCTCCACCTCCGTCATCTGCGACATACCATGAGAATCCCATGAAAGGGATGAATCGTGCGATCGATTTGGAAAGGGGCCATCTCCTTCGGCCTGGTCAACATCCCGATCAAGGTGTTCGGGGCCACGGAGAGCCACTCGGTCTCCTTCCGGCAGGTGCACGCGGCCGACGGCGGGCGGATCCGCTACCGGAAGGTGTGCGAGCTGGAAGACATCGAGGTACCGAACGAGGACATCACGAAGGCGTTCGAGGCACCCGACGGCACCACCGTGCCGCTGAGCGACGAGGATCTCGATTCGCTGCCGCTGCCGACGGCCAAGACCGTCGACATCCTGGCGTTCGTCCCCGCGGACACGATCGACCCGCTCCAGCTCGACCGCTCCTACTACCTCGCGCCCGACGGGGCCGGCGCGGCCAAGCCGTACGTCCTGCTGCGCGAGGCGCTGAACCGCAGTGAGAAGGTGGCCGTCGCCAAGCTCGCCCTCCGCGGACGCGAGACGCTCGGCATGCTGCGGGTCGTGGGGGAGACCCTGGCCATGCACACCATGCTCTGGCCCGACGAGATCCGGCAGCCCGAGGGCATCGCGCCCGACTCGAACGTGACCGTCCGGGACGCCGAACTCGACCTCGCCGACACCCTCATGGACACCCTCGGGGAGATCGACCTCGACGAGCTGCACGACGAGTACCGGGAGGCCGTCGAGGCGCTGGTGACGGCGAAGCTGGAGGGAACCGAGCCCGTGCCCGTGGGTGGGGAACCCGAGCGCGGTGGCAAGGTGATCGACCTCATGGCCGCCCTGGAAAGCAGCGTCAAGGCGGCCCAGGAGGGACGGGGGGAGGCCGAGAGGGTGCCGGCGAAGAAGACCGCCGCGAAGAAGACCTCCGCCAAGAAGAGCACGCCGGCGAAGAAGACGACTGCCAGGACCGCGGCGCGGAAGACCGCCGCGCAGTCCGGGGCGAAGGAATCCTCTGGCAAGAAGAGCACGTCGACGGCGAAGAAGACCGCGGCCAAGAAGACCACCGCCAAGACCACCGCCAAGACCACGGCGAAGAAGAGCGCCGCGAAGAAGACGGCGGGGAGGAAGCGCGCCTCGGCCTGAGGCGCACCGGGCGGACCGGACGGTCCCGAGCCGGAGGGAGCGCATGTGGCAGCTGTGCACGCCACGCACGAACTGCGCGCCGAACACCACGCCGCCGCCCCCGGCGAGCCCGGGCCGGGCCCGGTGAAGTCCTGGCACATGGTGCGAGGCTCCGGTACGACGGCCATGTGCGGACGTGAGCTGGATTCGGCCGCCGCGTCCCGGCCGGAGGAGGCCTGGGGCAGGACCCGCGAGATCTGCTGCCACACGTGCGGCGCGCTCTATCTGCGCGAAGTGCCGTAACACGGCGGGCCGTACGAGAGCTTGCGGGCGCCCGGTCCGTACGAGCCCGGGTCCCTACAAGCCCGGGTCCGTACGAGCCCGGGTCCGTACGAGCCCGGGTCCGTACGAGCACGGGTCCGGAAGGGGACGAGTCGTATGAGCACGGGTCCGGAAGGAGACGAGTCGTATGAGCACGGGTCCCTACGCGTCCGGGTCCGTACGAGCACGGGTCCCTACGCGCGACGCGCACAAGCACGTCAGCGCAGGAGGTGCCGCTGAGTCCTGCCGGCGTCAGGCGCTGCGCCGCGCCCGCTCCGCCGGGCGCCGCAGCGCGTACGCCGCGCCCGCGCCCGCCGCGAACAGTGCCAGCACCGACACTGCCGTACCGAGCCAGGTCGCGCCGAGCCACTGCCCGCCGAAGTAGCCGAGACCTGCGCTGTATCCGGCCCAGGCGAAACCCGCCAGAGCAGACCACGGCAGGAACTCGGCGGCCCTGCGGTGCATCGCGCCCGCACCGAGACTGACCAGTGAGCGCCCGGCCGGGGCGAAGCGGGCGATGAGGACGAGCATGCCGCCGCCGCGCATGAGGGCCGTGCCGAGCCGCGCCTGAGCGCGCGTCAGCCGACGGGAGCGCGCGATCGCGCGGTCGAGACGATCGCCGCCGCGCCAGGCCAGCCGGTACGCGACGAGGTCGCCGAGGCATGAGGCCGTCGCGGCACACAGCACCAGGGCCAGAATGTCGGGGACTTCGGCGTTCGCAGCACCGACGGCGTCCGCTGCGGTCTGGGTCCCCGCGGCGGCGGTCGCCGCTGCGATCACGAGCACACCGCTGGGGAGGACGGGGAGGAACACGTCCAGCAGGACGGAGACGGCGACGACGACGTAGATCCATGGGGTGACGGCAAGTGCCCCCAGGTTGTCGAACTCCAGACTCTCCAGCACCCGTTTCTCCCTGTCCCGGTCCCCCGCCGCGACGTCGCAGGGAAGCGGCAGGGGCGGCACCAACAGCCATACAGCGTACGCCTGTGTGAGTCGGGTGGATCTGGTGGGGTCCGTGATGTTGTTCGCATCACTCTCCCGCTCCCACGTTCCGCTCACTCCTCCAGGGGCGGCGCATGGTGGAATGAGTGCGCTTCAGGACCCGGTCGGCACGCTTCCGGTGGCGGTGGCGGTGGCGGTGGCGGTGGCGGTGGCGGTGGCGGTGGCGGTGCCTGTGCCGGTGGAGGCTGAGACCGCGAGCGGTTCCTGCCGGGAGGGGCCCTCGTCGCTGCGGGGAGCTTCGCTGTCCGGGACCGGCATCGGACGCGGCGGGGTGCCGTACGGGAGGGGAACCGCCGCCGCGCGCAGCGCGGCCCGCGCCACTGCGTCGGCGTCCGCGAGCGTTGTCGAGTTGACCCCTGGCCGCGCGCCTGCCGCCGTCACCCAGTGCACGCCCTCGGTCGGCACCCCGATCGCGAACCGCCGCGGGTGGACCCGGCCTTCGGCGTCGATCAACCGGTACGGGCTGCGCGTCACGTCCAGTCCGCCCGTCTCGTAGTCGCCTGCGGCATGGGGGCGGCAGGCACCGGTGACCAGGAGGTGGGTCAGCAGCGGATCGCTGGTGCGGCGCAGGTCGGGCTCGGGCAGCCGGGCCTCGATCAGCGTCGTCACTGTCACCTCGGACCCGGGGACGGCGGGGGAGTGGGCGGTGAAGCCGGGCCCGCCGCCGGGCGCTCCGGTGCGCACCTCCAGCCGGGGCCCGAGCACGACGAGGACGCCGGCCTCGATCAGCGCGGCCATCTCCTCGATCCGGCGGCGCGGCGGGCCGATGGAGAGGAAGGCATTGAGCGGGGTGTACCACCGGTCGAGGTGGTCCCGGCGGGAGGTGCCGGAGAGGCCCGAGTGGTCCACGATCAGGCGCAGTTCGTTGCGCAGGTCGCGCAGGACGTCCAGGGCGGCCTTGACCGGCCCGGCGATGTTCCCGAGCCGGGCGTGCTCGGCGTCCTGCCGCAGATACGCGACCAGCCACCGGCGGAAGTCCCCGGGGCCTCCGAAGTCCCGGTCGCCGTAGGGCCGGGCGATCTCCTTCCATGACCAGCGCTCGCCGGGGGCGATGGAGAACGCGTCCAGGACCGCGGCCTCTTCGGCGCTGCCGTGGCGGGTGGCGAGGAAGCGCTCGCGGAAGGCCGGGGCGTTCGGTTCGGGCGTTTCGGGTGGTTCGGGCGCGTTCGGTACGGGTGTTTCGGGCGCGTTCAGTACGGGCGGTTCGGGCGATTCCGGTACTGGCGGTGTGGACGCGTCCTGTTCGGACGATGCGGGCGTCCGGGACGCGAGCAGCGCCTCATAGTGGACCGTCTCGACCTCCTTCGCCACCAGCGGCCACACCTCGGCGAGGAAGTCGGGGAAGTCCCCGGCGTCCGCGCGGGCACGGAAGCCCGCGATCACCGCGGGGGTCATCAGCAGCGGTACATGACGGCCGAGGGCGCCCTTCTCGTTGTCCCCGCGCGCGTGGTACGGGACGCCGCGACGCGATCCGGCGTGCAGCCGAGGCTCCCGGCCCGAGGGGCGGTAGTGCAGCAGCCCGTCCGGACCGGTGGTGAAGCGGCCGCCGCGTCCCGTCGTCAACAGCGCGAGATGGTCGAAGAAGTTGAGGCCGAGACCGCGCAGCAGCACCGCCTCGTCCGGGGCGATCCGGGTCAGGTCGAGGTCCGCGGGGTTCGCGGGCGGGCAGTGCCGCAGGCCGTGCGCGGCGGCGTACGCGGAGAGGCGTTCCTCCTCCGCGTTCGGCAGGACCGGCAGATGCCCCTGGGAGAGTACGACCGCCGCGAGGCCCGCCAGTTCGCTGCCGTCGTCCAGGGCCAGGAGCTGTCCGCCACCGGCGGTCTCCGTCAGCCGTACGGCGCGTGCCGTGTGGACCAGCACCGTCACCCGCTCGGGAGCGCTGCGCACCACGTGCCGGAACACCCACTCCAGATAACGGCCGTAGAAGGCGCGCGCCGGGTAGTCGTCCGGACCGGGGGCGTCCGCGGTGCCCAGCGCCTTCGCCCACTCGTACAGGCTGGGCCCCGGGCGTACGGGGCCTTCGCACATCACACTGGCGTCGGTGAACAGGGTCACTTGGGAGGCGACCGTGTTCATCAGCAGTTCCCGGGACTGTGCGGTGCGCCAGACGTGGCCCGCGCCGGGCGGGGCAGGGTCCACCATGTGGACGGTCAGCCGGGCGCTGTCGGGCAGGAGTTCACCGGCGGATGCGCAGACGCGCTCCAGCACGCTCGTTCCCCGGGGGCCTGCGCCGACGACGGCTATGGCGTGGTGCTCTCCGGCCAAGGCGGCTTCTCCCGGGGCAGTGGTGCATGAGCGAAGCCTCATCATGCCGTCCGCCGCGCCGCAGCCGAACCCCGGACCGGAGCCATCCGGTCCTTTGTGCTGGGGATCACGTCCCGTCGGTCCTGGTGTGCGGCTTACGTTCCCCCGCGCGCCTGCGACCACGTGCTCTCGGTCACTTCGCCTTCGTTCAACGGGGCTCGGCGCCATCGGTCGTCACGGCTCGGCGCCTTCGGTCGTCGCGGCTCGGCGCCTTCGGTCGTCGCGGCTCACGCGCCTTCGGATGGCGTGTCCCCGGCCCGGGCGTCACCCGGCTGCGTCCTCCCGGCCCGCGCCTCCCCCGGCTGCGTCTCCGCGGTGCCCACCGCGCCGGGTTCTGTGATGTCGCTGTCGTACGCCGTCTCGAGACGGGCCGCGCTCTCACCGCCCCGTTGTGCGCGGTCCAGCCGCAGCCGCGCTGCGCGCCCGCGCAGGGTGAGCGTCATCAGATGGTTGCCGAACCACGGACCGCCGGTCCGCTCCCAACTGATCGGCGGAGGCTGCGCCCGGCCCCCGCGTCCTGTGCGGGCATGGCGCGCGAACCACGAGCCCACCCTGCGGCCCGCCCGGCTCCAGCCGAAGCGGAAGCCGACCTTGATGGAGGCGGGGACGCTGTTGTGCACGGGCGAGCAGGTGAGCTGGAGGACCCGCGACACGGGCGGCCGCGCCTCCTCCCGCCAGAACGGCTCAGCGACGTAGGCGTGGTGCACATCGCCGGACAGAACGCACACCGTGGCGGGCGGTCGCGGTCCCCTGCCCGCCTCCGCGACCAGGTCCGTCAGGGCGTCGAAGGACTGCGGGAAGGCGGCCCAGTGCTCCAAGTCGCCCATGCGCCGGATGCGTTCACCGATCCGCGACCAGCGCTCCCCGCGCTCGCCGCCGCACAGCGCCGCGTTCCACCGCTCCACGTCGTCGATGGCGGGCGGCAGCAGCCAGGGCAGCGACGTGCCGATCAGCAGGTGGTCGTACGCTCCGGGGCCGCCGTCCGGCACCTGCTCGCGCAGCCAGTCCCACCAGCGTTCGTGGAGCATCGACCGCCGCTCCTCGGTCAGCACCCGGGCGGCCCGGGTGTCCACCATCAGCAGCCGGACCCGGCCCATGTCGCGGCGGTAGGACCAGCGTGTGAACGCGGGGTCGGAGTCGGCCCGCGTCGCGAACTCCCGCAGCAGGCCGGTCCCGTCGCCCGCCTTCCGTACCTGCGCGAAGAGCGGATCGGTCATCAGCTCGGTGGGGGAGAGGTTCCCCAGGTGCTGGTACACCCAGTACGACATCAGCCCGGCGGTCACCCGCTCCTGCCACCACTCGGTGGCGCGCATGTCGGTCCGCCATGCCTCGCTGGTGTTCCAGTCGTCCACGACGTCGTGGTCGTCGAAGATCATGCAGCTGGGGACGTTGGAGAGCAGCCAGCGGACATCGGGGTCGAGCCAGGATTCGTAGTAGAGGCGGGTGTATTCCTCGTAGTCCGCGACCTGGCCACCGGGCGGGGTGCGCAGATCGCGGCGGGAGGCGAGCCAGCGGCGCATCGCATCCGACGTCTCGTCCGCGTACACCTGGTCGCCCAGTAGCAGGAGGACGTCCGGGCGCTCGGCGTCAGGGTCGGCCGCGAGACGGGTGGCGAGGGTGTCGAGCGCATCGGGGCCGACGGGGTCGTGGGCCGGGGTGCCGCCGTGGAAGCGCGACGAGCCGTGGGGAGGTGCGGCCCAGCGGCAGGAGCCGAAGGCGACCCGCAGGGTGTCCGCGTCCGGCCCCCGCTCGCCCCGGGGATCGGGGAGGGTGCGGATCGCGCTGGGGGGATAGCGGTCCTCGCGAGGGGGCCAGACCTGCTTGCCGTCGAGCAGCACGCGATACGGCACCGTGCTCTCGGACGGCAGCCCGACCAGGGTGACGATCGCGTAGTGGTGTCCGGCGATCTGCCAGGTGTGCGCCGTGCCGCGGCCCGCGGTGCCGTCGCAGACGACCTCGACCACACAGGGCCGGCCCGTCTCGACCCACACGGTCGCGCTGTCCTCGTCCACATAGCGAACGAGCGGTCCCAGGACCAGTCCGGCCATCGGTCTCCGCCCTCCCTCCGTCGCCCCGTACGGTACGGAACGACGGAGGGGCACGGCGAGTTTCCGCCGCAGGTTCTTGCGGCGTTCATCGCGTGCGCTGCGGATTTCCGCGGTTTCCGCGCATTCCGCGGTGCCGGTGGATGACCCCGGCACCGCGGACGGTCACGGCGGTGCGACCGGACGTGGGCCGGTCACGGGTTCCCTGGCCGTCAGCGCTGACCCGGGATGGACGGGCCGTCCCGGAGGGGTCAGCACCCGTTGAGGATCGAGCTGAGCGCCGACTTCTCCGCCGAGTCGACGGTGAGGTCGTAGTGGTGCTTCACCTGGACCCACATCCGGGCGTACATGCAGCGGTAGCCGGTCCGCGAGGGCAGCCACTCGGCCGGATCCTGGTCGCCCTTGGACTGGTTGACGTTGTCGGTGACGGCGATGAGTTGCGCGCGGGTGAGGTCGTTGGCGAAGCCCTGGCGCCGTGCGGTCGTCCAGCTGCTGGCGCCGGAGCGCCATGCCTCGGCCAGCGGGACGACGTGGTCGATGTCGACGTCGGCGGCGGACCTCCAGGTGGCCCCGTCGTACGGGGAGTACCAGGTGCCGCTGACGGCGGCGCAGCTCGAGTCCTGCTGAACGTTCGAGCCGTCGCGCTTGAGCACGACCTCGCGGGTGTTGCAGGCACCGCTCTGTGTGATCCAGTGCGGGAACTTGTCGCGGCTGTAGCCGCTGGAGGAGCCCTCGGCGCTGACGGTCAACTCGCTCAGGTAGGTGCGGGCGGTGGCCGCGCTGGGCGGGGTGGGGGGTGCGGCCTGAGCGGCGGGGCCGCTCAGGAAGGCGGTGCCGGCCAGGGCGGTGAGCCCGGCGAGCACGCCAATTCGACGCGCGTAGACACGGATCATGTGGACGAACTCCCTCTGGGTGAAGGGGTGCTGGCCGTTGGGGCGCGGCCATCGTTGCGGCGCCGGATTGCGGTGGGGTGGGCGCCAGGTAACAGCGTGACGACATGCTCACGTCAGATACAAGACTCGGTTCGCGAGATGTGACCGGACGGGGCGGGGCAATGGGTGTGCCCCGGCCTGTTCTGACGGGTCGCCACCTGAAGGGAGCGCGCGCCGTATCGTGATCGCGTGCCCGCCGCCGCTCACACCGTGACCGCCCGGCAGACCGCCGCCGACACCCTGCTGCCGGTCGATGCCACGCTCTGGGCGGTCCTCGCCGTCCTGCTCCTCGCCGCGGCCGGTGTCGCCGCACTCGCGCACCTCACCGACCGCGAAGGCCGGCGCTACCCGCGGGCGATCGCCGTCGCCGGGCTCCGGGCGGCCGTCCAACTGGCCGCCGTCTCCTTCCTCATCGGCTGGGTCGTCCGCGCGATCCCCCTGCTGCTGAGCTTCCTCGTGATGATGTTCGCCGTCGCGGTACGCACGGCCGGCCGCCGTATCACGGCCAACCGCACGTGGTGGTGGGCCTCGGTCCCCATCGGCGCCGGGGTGCTGCCGGTCGTGGCGGCGCTGGTGCTGACCGGCCTCGTACCGCTGAAGGGCATCGCGCTCATCCCGGTCACCGGCATCCTCATCGGCGGGGCCCTGACCGCGACCGTGCTCGCCGGCCGCCGGTCACTGGACGAGCTGCGCCTGCGGCACGGGGAGGTCGAGGCCGCCCTCGCGCTCGGGTTGCTGGAACGCGATGCCCGGCTGGAGATCGCCCGGCCCGCGGCGTCCGAGGCGCTGATCCCCGGTCACGACCAGACGAGGACGGTGGGCCTGGTCACCCTGCCCGGCGCGTTCGTCGGGATGCTGCTGGGCGGCGCGCCGCCGGTCCAGGCGGGCGCCGTGCAGCTGTTCGTACTGGTGGCGCTGATGGCCGTACAGGCTGTGGCGACGGCGTTGGCCCTGGAGCTGGTCGCCCGCGGACTGCTCCACCGCGGGGGCGTGGACGACATCGCGCGCTGACGGCGGGGGAGCGTCGGCGCCGCCCGGTACGACGATCCGCTCTCGGTCGCGATCGGCGCCGTCCTGGCGCTCTGGGCGGTGGCCGGTCTCGGCATCCTCGGTGGCCGCACCCTCATGAAGTACGTGCCGCTGCATCTGATCACCAGGGTCGCGGCGGCGGTGATGCTGGTGCCGGCGGGCTTCAGCCTGTACGAGGCCGTGGCACCCTGATCGTCCGCCCGGGCTACTCCCGCGGGCCCCGTTCCGCCGTGGCGCAGTGCAGCCGCAGGAGGCCGCCCTCCAGGGCCTCGACCCGTACGGATTCCAGCGTCGGCACATGCACGTCCGGACCCAGGAAAGCGGCGCGCGGGCCCACGCCCACCACGCGCATCCCGGCCGCACGGCCCGCCTCGATTCCTGCCCGGGAGTCCTCGAGGACCACGCAGTCCCCCGGTCCGCGGCCGAGTTCGGCGGCGGCCTTGAGGAAGCCCTCGGGGTCGGGCTTGCTCACGATCACGCTCTCGGCCGTCACCCGGACTGCGGGAATCGGCAGCCCGGCCGCAGCCATTCGAGCCAGGGTGAGGGCTTCGTCGGCGGAGGTGACCAGCGCGTGCGGATGTCCGGCGAGGGCTGACATGAGCGCGGGCGCGCCGGGGACGGGCACGATGCCGCCGGTGTCGGTGGTCTCCTCCGCGAGCATCCGCCGGTTGTCGGCCAGGTTCAGCTCTGCGGGGCGGTCCGGGAGCAGCAGCGCCATGGTGGCGTGGGCCTGGCGGCCGTGGACGTGGGCGAGCACGTACTCCGCCTCGAGCCCCTGATCCGCGGCCCAGCGCCGCCAGCAGCGCTCGACGACGGCGTCCGAGTCGACGAGCGTGCCGTCCATGTCGAGGAGGACCGCGCGGGCGGTAAGGGTGGTGGTGGCCGGCATCGGCGGGCTCCTGGACTCCTGGGCTCGGGGATGCGGAGACCAAGGCGGCCCCGCCCGCAGGTCAGGGAGTACGGGCGGAGCCACTTTGTTTCTCAAACATACAAAAACGGGGCCGCCCCTGCCAACCCCTGTCCGTCCCCGATTCGCGCCGCGGTTCCTCATGTCCGAAGCACGGACCGACATGAGAGCGCCGAGTTGCGCGGCTCGGACGAGGAGCGCCCGTACGACTCGACCCGCGTCGCACCCGGCGCCCGCACCCGGCCCGACCACTACTGAACGTCACCCGCGGTCCGGGGGCCGCCTGGTTCGGAGGGAAGAAGCGTTTGCTGCCGGGAGACGGGGCAACGCGCTGTGAGGACAGCCTCGGCACGAGGAAACCTCTGCGGAAGGGACACCATGTCCACAGGCGTCCTCATCACCTTGGCCATTCTGGCCGTGACGGCGGTCGCCATCGTGGCGCTCGTAGTCGCCCCGCCGTCGCTCCAGAGCAGCGGCACCGGGCTGCGGCGCCGGTTCGGCCCCGAGTACGACCGGACCGTGGAACAGCGCGACGGCGACACGAAGGCGGCCCACAAGGAGCTCAGCGAGCGGCTGCGGCGCTACGGCAATCTGCCGACGCGCCCGCTGCTCGAAGAAGAGCGCGTGCAATACGTGGCCCAATGGGCCGGCGTCCAGGAGCAGTTCGTGGAGTCGCCCGCGTCGGCCGTCGCCGAGGCCGACCGGCTGATCGGCCGCCTCGCTCGCGACCGGGGCTTCCCCGCCGACGCTTATGACGAGCAGGTCGACGCACTGTCCGTGCACCACGCCCCCCGTCTCGGGGGCTACCGCCGTCTGCACGCCGCCGCGCGCCATGGCGGCGACGGCACGGTGGACACCGAGGAACTGCGCGAGGCACTCGTCGGCGCCCGCGGACTCTTCGAGGCACTGATCGCCGCCCGCCCGAAGGAGAAGCACGATCGGTTCCGCACACGCCGCGCCTGGCGGCTGCAGCGCCGCCGCCACGGCAGCCGGAAGGCCGTTCCCGGGCCGGGCGACAAGGGCAGGCCGCAGTCCGGCCGCCGCTTCCACCTGCCCTGGACGGGACCGACCAGGAGTGCGTGATGAAACAGTCGAACGCCCGTGAGACACGGCTCACCGAGCGCGCGGTACCGCCCCCCGGGCCGTCCCCGGACCCCTCGACCCGGGGCGCATCGTCCGGCGGGGGATCCCGCACCGGCGCATCCCCCAGCGGCGGCCCTGCTGAACGGCGGTCCGCCACGGGCACGGGCGCCGAGGCAGGGCGTCGCACCCTCGCCAAGGAGCCGGCCGCGCGTACGGGTTCGGCCGCGGCTACGGGTTCGGCCGCGGCTACGGGTTCGGGCGCGGCGCCCCCGGAGCCGTCAGTCGCGCCAACTCCTCCGCCGCAGCCCGTGCCGACCGGCGCGGGCACCACACCGCAGGCTCCGGCGGGCGCGCGGCGCACGACCCCTCAGGCGCCGCGGAGCGAGGACAGCCCCCGGTCCGCAACGTCGTCCATGCACACCCTGTCCAGCGGATCGGGCATGTGCATCGGCTCGGGCACATCAGCCGGGCGCGGGCGCGTGACCGGCCGGGGTGGCGCGGGCGTACGGCCCGTCCTGCCGCGGGCGGAGAGCGACGACCTGGCGCTGCGCCTGCAGCGCGCCGTCGTCGGGTTCGTGGACGACCCGCGGGTGTCCGTTGAGGAAGCAGACGCCCTCCTGGAGGAGGCCGCCGCCCAACTCGCCGCAGCGCTCACAGAGCGCCGCCGGATTCTCCGCACGGCGTGGAACGGTGCGGCGGATCCTTCGGCGGCGGCGGACGGGAAGCCTGCGGAGCCGGATGCATCCGGCAGCAACGGAACAGCCCTGGCATCCGGCAGCAGGGGAACGGCCCCGTCGACCGGCAGCAGGGGAACGGCCCCGTCGACCGGCAACGCGTCCACTCCGTCCGACAGCACCGGGCACATCGGCACCGAGGAGCTGCGCACCGCACTCCGCGACTACCGCGACCTGGTCCAGCGGCTGTTGAAGGTCTGACCGTCCCGTGCCGGCGTTGCCTCCCTCCCAGGAGGCGCCTCCGCCACGGGAGATGAGGTCACCGCACCCGTGCCGAAGTACTGCCCCAGCGGAGGCAGTCGGCCCCCGGACCGCCGGTACCGGGGGCATCCCCTCGTGTGCGGCCGCCCGTTCAGCCCTGCTTCGGCGCCGCCTGCTGCACGACCTCGAACGACCACAGCGTGGAGCCGGACGCCGCGGGCTTGCGCTGCTCGCCGCCCTGACCTCCTCCGCCGCCCTGGTGGGCCGCCTTCATCGGGCCCTCCATCCACGCCTGGAAGTCCTCCTCGCTCCGCCAGCGCGTGTATACGAGGTAGGAGTCCGTGCCTTCGACCGGGCGCAAGAGTTCGAACCACTCGAAGCCGTCCGAGCTCTCGACCGCCCCGGCCCGTGCCGCGAAGCGCTTCTCCAACACCTCGCGCTGCTCCGCCGGGACGGTCAGAACGTTGATCTTCACAACACTGGGCACGTGACACCTCTCAGCAGGCGGGGCCCCGAACAGGCCCCTGATCTCGACCGTGTGCGAGCAGTCTCCTACACCCGCCGCGACGTCCCTGCGTCAGGTGGCGAGCCCGCTGCTCGGCCCCTGACACGATCGGCCGCCGGAGTCTTAGCCCGTGCGGGGGTTGGTGCGAACACCTGCGTGACGTGGCACGAAGGTGTCCGGCGGCGGCGCACTGGCCGAAGGCGGATCCAGCACAGCCGACCTCTTCCAGCAGAACACCGCCCAGTCCGGACGGCAGAGCAACCACTGCGGCAACCCCAACAACCTGACCCTCACCGCCACCGGCAGCCGCGCGGAGTCCAAGTGCATCGCGGTCGACCGCTCCGCCAACGTCGGCACCGTCATCTCGTAGCCCTCCTGGGCCCCCGGCGCCCGGCTCCGCGGATTTGCGGGGGCTCGGCAAAGGGAACGAGCGCGGCCACCGCATGAGCTTCAGGGTTGTGTCGACCCTTGATGTTCGTGCGGTGGCCGCCCGCACGTATGGAGCCGACCCCGCAGCTCTGGTGCCCGCATCCCGCCCCCTCCTCCAAGCGGGTGGCGGGCCAACGGTGGCCGCATGCCCACCCGGGCGGATCTCCTCACCCGATGCCACCGCCTTTGCCCGGCATCGCCGAAGCACCGGGGACTGACGCGAAAGGCCCGCACCCCGGTGGCCGGGCCCGCCGCGGACCGGTCGCAACTGACGGTGCTCTCAAGGTGCGGATCTCCGTCGCCCGGCCCTAATGTTCGAGCCAATACCCGGCGGCTGTCAGATGACGACAGGGTGCCCTGTGTCCGTAATGAAGGCCCGGTCGTTAGGCCTCTGGGAAGCGGAGGGGAACAGCAGGGCGTGGCGAACGCACAGAGGCACGGGGCATCGGCGGCCGAAGTACCGGGGTCGCCCACATCGCGTATCCGCATGGCGCTAGGCGTGCTCTGGCTCGTCGCGGCACTTCTGGCGGTACGACAGACGGCTGCCGTACTCCGGCTCCCGCCCGAGGAACGGCTCACCGACTTCGAGACCTGGATAGGGCCGCACGGCGTACTGCGCGTGCCCGGACCGCTCTACGAGAGCGGCGCGTTCACCGGCACGCCGTTCGCCGGGCTCGTCCTCAAGCCGTTCACCCGCTCGGCCGAACAAAACCTGGGTGTCTTCTGGACGTTCGGCACCCTGCTGCTCGTCGTGGCCATCGGCTTCGTCGCGGCCCGCATCCTGCCGCGCCCCGTCCCGCGCCGTGCCGCACTGTTCGCCGCGCCCGCGGCGATCAGTCTCATGGTGGTCTCACTGCCGGTCCGCAACACCTTCACCCTCGGCCAGACCAGCATCCTGCCCGTCCTCCTCGTCCTCCTGGCCCTCCTCCCGCGGGCGTCCGCGCGCAACTCCGGCGTCCTCGTCGGCCTCGCCGCGGCGCTGGAGCCGGCTGTGCTGCTGTTCGTCCCGCTGCTGTGGATGACGGGCCGGCGGCGGGCCGCAGGAACGGCGGTGGGTACGTTCGCCGTGAGCTCCGCCTTCGCCTGGGCCGTCCTGCCCGGCGACTCCGCCGCCTACTGGGTGAACCATGTCGCAGGAGCGGGCCTCGGCCGTCCCGCCGACGGCCTCCACAACCAGTCCCTGCACGGCCTGCTCCTGCGCCTCGGCCTCAGCGGCCTGCTCGAACTCGCCCTCTTCGGCATCCTCGCGGGCGCCGTCGCCGTCATCGGACTGCGCCGCGCCGCCCACTACGCGGCCGACGGCCAACTGCTGCTCGCCGCCGCCATGACCGGCTGTGTCGCCGTCGCGGTTTCGCCCACCGCCTGGCTGCACCAGCAGCTCTGGATCCTCCTCGCCGTCGTCGGCCGCGTGGGCCGCCGCCAGTCCGACCGAATCGTGTGGCCCGTCCTGGTCGTCATGGTGATGACGCTGACCGCGGCCGCTGTCGTCCCCACGACCAAGGGCATCCATCTGATCGGCCAGAACGCGCCCCTGCTCGTCGCGATCGCCGCGGCCTGCGCCGTACCGTTCCTCGACCGCGGCTCGCCGTACTGGCGCCGCCCCGTGCCCACCGAGTACGCGGAACCGGAGGCCGGCCGGTGGCGCGGGCTCCCCGTCCTGCGCTTTCTGCGCCGCCCGCTCAACCGCCCGAACGTGCTGCTCGAACTGCTCCTGATCCGGGCCGGGTACTGGTGTTACGCCTACATCCGCGGCTCCGCCCCCGAGACCCGCAGTGTCGCCGAGCACCACGCCCACCGGATCATCGGCCTCGAGAGCGCGCTGCACATCGACATCGAGCTGTGGTTCAACCGCCTGGTCGCGGGCTCGTGGATCGAGGGCGGCATGAACTACTACTACACAACGTTCCACTTCCTGGTGCCGCTGAGCCTGCTCGGCTGGATGTATCTGCGCCGCCCTGTCGCGTACCGGTGGGCCAGAACGGCTCTCGCCATCACCACCGTCATCGCCCTGTTCGGCTTCTGGCTCTATCCGCTCGCCCCGCCCCGTCTGATGCCCTCCCACGGCTACATCGATACGGCGAACGGCCCGCAGGACCTCGCCAACCCCGAGTTCGGCCCGCTCACCGAGCTGTCCAACCAGTACGCGGCCATGCCGTCCCTGCACATCGGATGGTCCCTGTGGTGCGCCGTGGTGGTCGTGCTGCTGGCGCCGAAGCTGTGGATGAAGCTCCTGGGCGTGCTCTATCCCGTCCTCACGACCACCGTGATCGTCGGCACGGCGAACCACTACCTGCTCGACGCGGTGGGCGGCGCGGTTGTCCTGGCCTGCGGCTTCAGCCTTCAGTACGTGTTCGTGGGCCGTTCGAGGGACCCCGAGGGGGTCGCGGGGAAGGCGCGGGAACCTGCCGCTCCTGCCGGGCCCGCGGATGCGGGCGGGGCGGTGAGCGGGTCCGTACGAGGACACGGGACAGCGGAGATCAGTCGGGACTGAACTCCGCCGCCCCGTCGGATCGCCGCGGCTTTCAGGATCCGCCGCTTCTCGGCGGGCCGCCACCCGAGCCGTTCACGTGCCGGTCGCCTGGGGAACCCCGGGCGGCAGGGGCGGCTATCCGGTCCCGGACCCGGTCTCTCCCCCGGGAACCGGTCGGGAACGGCACTCGAACCACACGGTCTTCCCGCCGTCGCGCCCCGGATCCACGCCCCACGCGTCCACGACCGCGGTGAGCAGCGCGAGCCCGCGGCCGCCCTCGTCCATGGCCGCCGCCTCCCTGACGCACGGCTTCTCGCGCGACCCGTCCGACACCTCCACACGTACGCCGTCGGGGGAGCGCAGCACCGCCACACCGCACCGCCGGTCCGGCACGTGCCGCACGACATTGGCCAGCAGCTCGGTGACGGCCAGCTCGATCGCGTCCGTCAGCTCGCCCATCCCCCAGAGGAGGAGGTACGCGCGGACGATCCGCCGCACGTGACCGGCGGAATGCGCACCCACGGTGAAACGCATGCGGTAGCGGCGGGGCGGCTCGACGTCCGTCGTGAGGAGGTCAGTTGTCCATTTCACGCCACCAGCGTGAGGCGCGGCGACTACGCTCGGCTACTGGCTGAACACAACTGTCGGCATTGGCGAGTTGAGCGCATCACGCATGCGCACGGAGCGTGGAGGCACGGGACCGTGGTGAACATCCGAGACCTGGACCCGAGCGCTTCTCCGGTGGACTACTACGGAGCGGAGTTGCGGCGGTACCGGGAAGCTGTGGGCATGACGCAGAAGCAGCTCGGCTCGAAAATCTTCTGCACAGGGTCTTTGGTCGGTCAGATCGAGACTGCACGCAAGATCCCGACCCCCGAGTTCAGTCAGCAAGCTGATGCCGCTCTGAAAACCGGCGGCGCCCTGACACGTCTGCTCGGTCTGGTGCTGCGACACCAACTGCCCGTGTGGTTCCACGACTACATTGACCGCGAGGCACGAGCCACCCATCTCTACGCCTTCCAACCAGTGCTGGTGCATGGTCTCTTGCAGACCGAGGAGTACGCGCGTGTCGTCATGGGTGTCCTGACCGAGGAAGGACTCGACGAGAAGGTCGCGGCACGCATGGAACGGCATCGCATTCTGAAGAGGGAGCAACCTCCCCTGGTATGGATGGTCTTGAGCGAGACCGCCCTGTACCAGGCCATTGGTGGTGCCTCTGTGATGCGTAACCAACTGGCTCACCTGTTGAGTTTCCGGAACCGCTCTGCGGTCAGCATTCAGGTGCTTCCGTTCGATGCCGGAGCACACGCAGGTTTCTCCGGGGCGTTCACCATTCTCCGGTTCAGCAACGAGGCCGACGTCGCCTACAACCAGGACTACGATCTCGGCCATCTGACGGCCAACGCCCAATCGGTGAGAGATCGGTCGCTCCGCTACGCTCGGCTGCAAGCCGCCGCACTGTCCGTTGAGGATTCGGCAGAACTGATCGCTCGTGTGATGGAGGAACGCTATGGTGAGCATCTCTGATCTGTCCGGTGCACAGTGGCGTAAGTCCAGCTACTGCGGTGACGACGGCGGCGAGTGCATCGAGTGCATCGAGTGCGCTGCCCTTGGAGGCACCGAGTGGCGCAAGTCCAGCCACAGCGAGGAAGTCGGCGACTGCGTCGAAATCGCCACCGCCCCCCACGCCGTAGCCATCCGTGACTCCAAGGACCCCGGCGGTCCCGTACTCACCTTCAGTCCCGCGTCCTTCGCCGCGTTCGTCGCCGCTGCCGCGGGAGGCGACTTCAGGGCAACCGACTAGACCGTTCCGGTAGTTGAGGGAGTAGTCACCTGTCCCGGCGGGGACCGCGCAGCAAGATGGCCCCCATGGTGGGATCCCGTACACGCCGCGTAGGGCTCGTCTTCCTCGCGATGCTGGTGCTGAGCCTGGCGCTGGCGCTGTGGTTGTCCAAGCAGTTCCATGTGGAGACCATGGCCGCCACCCTGTTGAGTGTGGTGCTCGCCGCACCCGGCACCGGTTTGGCCTGGTTCGCGTACCGCGGCGACCGTAACGAGGCGGCCTTGGACCTGGACGCGAAGGCCAGGACCCTGAGTGCGGTGGTTCTCGCCGCCGAGACGGAGCAGGTCAAGCAGTTGCTGGGCCGGGGCGGTCACCGCATCGATGTGAGCTTCCGCTACACCCCGGAACCGGCCAACAACGCGGCCGGTGCCGACCCCCATGGCCGTCTCAGCGATGTCCTGCGCTACTACCGGCAGTTGCAGCCCACTCGGCTGGTCATCACCGGTGAGCCCGGTGCCGGCAAGACCATGCTCGCCCTGCACCTGCTCCTCTCCGTCCTGGCCGACCCGGCCCGCACCGATACGGATCCTGTTCCGGTTTGTCTCTCACTCGCCCGCTGGGACACCGTGCAGCCCCTGCAGCGGTGGATCGCCGAGCAGGTCGGTGAACGCTTCCGTGACCGGGGCATCACCCCCGCCGATGCCGCGGCCCTGGTGGACCTGCACCGGATCCTGCCGATCCTGGACGGGCTGGACGAGATGGACCTCGACGGCACGCCTGTCGCTCGCCGCCGTGCCACTCGCGCGCTGGATCAGCTCAACGCGTACCAGAACGCTCTGGGCAGTGCGCCGGTCGTCGTGACCTGCCGCACCGCCCAGTACGCGGAACTGGCAGGCGTGGACGTCCGCATGCGCGAGGCCGCGCACGTCGAGATCGCCCCGGTCGACCACGGCCGGGTCGCCGCCTATCTCACCGCCCGCACCACCTGCCCCCGGCGATGGGAACCCGTCCGTACGCTCCTGGCCGCCGCCCCAGGCGGCACTCTGGGCCGCTCGCTGCACACCCCCTGGCGGCTCAACCTGGCCGTCACCGTTTACGAGCAGCGTCATCCCGACACCCTGGCCTACCTCCACGACCCGGCCGAACTGTGCGCCCTGCCCTCCCCGAGCGCCGTTCGCGACCATCTGCTGGCGCGCTACCTGCCCGCCGCGACGAGCCAGCACCCCGAGCGCCCCGACCGCTACACCGCGCAGCAGACCCACCAATGGCTCGCTGCACTCGCCGACCACCTCGCCGGCACGGCGACCACCACCGGCGGCCGGGGCGCATCCGGACCCGGAACCGACCTGGTACTCCATCAGTTATGGCCGATGGCGGGCCGTACACGCGTCCGCGCCGCGGACACCCTGGTCACCGGGCTCATCACGGTCACCTTCGCCCTTCTCCTGGTGCTTCAGGTGCCCGCCGGACTCCCCACCCGCCAGCTGCTGGCCGGTGCGGCCCCCGCACTTGCCGGGGTGCTGGCCGTCTGGCGGGCCTGCAGTGCTTCCGTCCCCGCGCCGCGAGCGGGCCAACTCCAGCGACTGCGCAGCGAGGCGAAACGTCGCCAGCTGCGCCGGGCCGTCATGGGTGGGCTGGCGGGCGCGCTGGCGTTCGCACTGGTGGGGGCGTTGGCGGGTGCGCTGGCCCTCGGGCCGACAGGAGCACTGACGGCAGCACTTGGGGCGTCGGTGACAGGTGGGCTGGCCGGTGCGCTGACGCTCGCGCTGACCGGTTCCGCGGCGGACACCGCCCCTCGAAGCGACTTCGTCCCGCCCACCGATCCGCGCCACCTCGTCCGGGACGACGCCCTCTTCGGGCTGACGCTCGGACTGACCGGCGCTCTGTCGGGCGGGTTGATGAGCGGGCTGACGGGCGGGCTGGCGATCGGCCTGCCGGTGGGACGGTCGGCGGGAATGTGGTTCGGGGTGACGGGCGGGCTGGCGATCGGGATGGCACTGGGCCTGTGCCTGCTGGGAGGTGCGGGCCGCCGCTACGGGATCTTCCTGCTGTGCTCCCGGGGCCGGCTCCCCTGGACCCTGCGCTCATTTCTCCACTGGGCTTACGAGGCGGGACTCCTGCGGATCTCCGGCATGGCGTATCAATTCCGCCACCGGGAACTTCAGGACTGGCTCGTCGCGCACCCGCGGCCCGATACGCGGAGTGCGCGCGGGTAGCGATGGTGTGCCGCCCCCGCCAAGGCGTGCCCCGCTCGCCACTCCGGCACGGCCGTCCGCTGCGTTGCCTGAGCGGCCGAGTAGGCCACTACGAGGCCGATCCGGGCCCTGCGTCCGACCGCACCAGGACGCCTCGCCACCGGGCAGCAGACTTGGTCGGGGGCGCCACCGGGCCGACTTGGTCTGGGCCGGCACCGCGGCGGATCGCTCGGCGGGCGACGGGGGCGAGGCGTTGGGGCGCGAGGCGCCCCCGCCGCCCGGAGCGCGGGGGGTGGCGTGCGGGACCGGGCGCGACCGGTCACTCGTAGGCGACGGTCAGCTCCTTGATGCCGTTGAGCCACGCGGAGCGCAGGCGCCGCGGGTCACCCGTGAGCCGGATGTCCGGGATCGTGTCGGCGATCGCGTTGAAGATGAGGTTGATCTCCAGCGTGGCCAGGCTCTTGCCGAGGCAGAAGTGCGGTCCGCCGCCGCCGAACCCCAGGTGGGGATTGGGGTCGCGGGTGATGTCGAAGGCCTCGGGTCGGTCGAAGACTTCGGGGTCGTTGTTGGCCGAGGCGTAGAAGATGCCGACCCGGTCGCCTTCCTTGATCTGCACGCCCCCCAGCTCGGTGTCCTGGGTGGCGGTGCGCTGGAAGGAGACGACGGGCGTGGCCCAGCGGACGATCTCCTCCGCGGCGGTCGCGGGGCGTTCGCGCTTGAACAGCTCCCACTGGCCGGGGTGGGTGAGGAAGGCGTGCATGCCGTGGCTGATGGCGTTGCGCGTCGTCTCGTTGCCCGCGACGGCGAGGAGCAGAACGAAGAAGCCGAACTCGTCGGATGTCAGGTTGCCTTGGTCCTCGGCCGCGACCAGGGCGCTGACGATGTCCTTGGCGGGGCACTCCTTGCGGGCGGCGGCGAGGTTCATCGCGTACGAGATCAGCTCCATCGCGGACTCGGCGCCGATCTCTTCTGTGATGGCCAGCTCCGGGTCGTCGTAGGCGATCATCTTGTTGGACCAGTTGAAGATCTTGGCCCGGTCGTCCTGGGGGACGCCGATCAGCTCGGCGATGGCCTGGAGCGGGAGTTCGCAGGCGATGTCGGTGACGAAGTCGCCGGTTCCCTCGGACTTGGCGGTGTCGGCGATCCGGGTCGCGCGGTTGCGCAGGGCGATCTCCAGGGCCCTTATCGAGCGCGGGGTGAAGCCGCGCTGCACGATCTGGCGCACCCGGGTGTGCTCCGGCGGGTCCATATTGAGCATGATCAGTTTCTGGACGTCGATCTGCTCGCGCTGGATGTGCTCGTTGAAGCGGATGATCGCGGTGTTGGTACGGGAGGAGAAGATCTCGGGGCGGGTGGAGACGGTCCTGACGTCCGCATGGCGCGTCACGACCCAGTAGCCGTCGTCCTCGAAGCCGGCCAGGTTGTGCGGCTGGGGGTTCCACCACACGGGTGCTGTCCGGCGCAGTTCGGCGAATTCCGGGAGCGGTAGCCGCTGCTGGTAGACGTCGGGGTCGGTGAAGTCGAAGCCTTCGGGGAGCGCTGGACAGGAGGACATTCGGCGACTCCAGGATCCGGTACGTCATGTTCTGACGGCCCATCAGAATGCTTCGCAAGGTAATAACGAGTTCTACAACTGGCAAGAGAGGTCGCGCCATCCGTTGCGGGCGGGGGTCGACGTCTGGCGTGCACGCCCCTTGCGTACCGGGGGTAGCACTCATAAGACTGCTGGCAGAACTAGAACGCGTACTAGTTCTGTCTGCCTGCCCGCAGGCGCCGGGACGCCCTGCGGACGCGAGGAGAGGACGAGTCATGGCCGCGGAACCCGTCATCGTCGAAGCAGTACGCACCCCCATCGGCAAGCGCGGCGGCGCGCTCGCCAATCTCCACCCGGCCTATCTGCTGGGGGAGACGTACAGGGAACTTCTCGCGCGCACCGGGATCAAGCCGGACTGCGTGGAGCA
>NZ_JBFAYQ010000014.1:0-146276 GCF_040681345.1 Streptomyces sp. NPDC051776
CGGGCCTGCCGTCCGGGCCTGCCGTCCGGGCCTGCCGTCCGGGCCTGCCGTCCGGCGCCTCCCCAGGGAGTCGCCTGGGGAGGCGCCGGAGTTCCGGGCGGCGGGAACGACATTTCTCACGCCGTCCGCGGCCCCGATTCGCCGCCTGCTGAAGGCGGCCGCCTGCCACCATGGCGTGCCGAGCGGGGCTCGTGCCACCGGCCCCGCTGCCTCGTGATCACCCGTACAGGAGGGGCGATGCCTCCCACCTCGCGTCGACCGTCCGTCGTTGCGGCACGCGCACATATCGAACGATTCCTGCCTGCGCCGTCGGTCCTCGGCTTCGCGCTGCTGCTGGTGCTGATGTTTGCG
The DNA here is from genome assembly GCF_040681345.1 of Streptomyces sp. NPDC051776. Classification (NCBI taxonomy): domain Bacteria; kingdom Bacillati; phylum Actinomycetota; class Actinomycetes; order Kitasatosporales; family Streptomycetaceae; genus Streptomyces; species Streptomyces sp. NPDC051776. The sequence goes on from NZ_JBFAYQ010000014.1 coordinate 352, forward strand.
GTCTCCTACGGCGCCGGCACCTTGGCCGGACCGGTCGCTCCGGCCATGCGCCCCGCGAGCGACGGAGGGAGCGGGGGAGGGGCGCCCGGTGGCGACATGCCCGCTCCGGGGCAGCCGGGAGAAGATCACGACGGCAGCGGCGACATGGGCGGCATGCACGGGATGGGCGGGCACGCCACGGTGCAGGGAGGCGGGCGGTGACAGCCCGGCCTGCGCGGTCCCGTGAAACCGCGCCCGCACTCCCCGCGCGGCCCGCGCCCGCGAACCCCGTGCCCGCGGACACTGTGCGCCCCGGGCGGGCGACGGTGGATACCGCGCCTGTGAACCCCGCGCCCGCGAAGCCCGCGCCCGCGAAGCCCGTGCCCGCGGACCCCGCGCCCCCCGGGGCCGCGGCGGTGGAGTCCGTGCCCGTGCGCGATACGGACGAAGCGTCTCCCGTATCCACCGACCTCGTCATCGGCGGCATGACCTGCGCGGCCTGCGTCGGCCGGGTCGAGAAGCGGCTCGGGCGCATCGAGGGGGTCACCGCGAGCGTCAACCTCGCCACCGGGCGGGCCCGGGTCCGTCACCCCGCCGGTCTGGCGGTGGACGCTCTCATCGGTACGGTCGAGGCCGCGGGCTTCACGGCGGAACTTCCCGACCCGCCAACCGCGGAATCCTCGGGGCTCGGCCCCCGGACCCCTGAACGCCGGAGCACCGGACTGCCGTCCGCCGAGTCCGCCGGGCACCCCGCCCCCGCCGAATCGACCGAGTCAACGGAATCGAGCGAATCCGCCGAAGAGGCGCGGCAGCGCGAGGAGCGCCACCGTCTGCTCATCACCGTCCTGCTCGCCGTCCCTGTGCTCGTCCTGTCCATGGTCCCCGCCTGGCAGTTCCGCAACTGGCAGTGGCTGTGCTTCGTACTCGCCGCGCCCGTCGCCGTCTGGGGCTCATTGCCCTTCCACGCCCGCGCGCTGCGCGGACTGCGCCACGCCACGGCGACCATGGACACCCTCGTCTCCCTCGGCGTCGCGGCCTCCTTCGGCTGGTCCGCCTACGCGCTCTTCTTCGGCGGTGCCGGAGCACCTGGCATGACCATGCCGTTCTCGCTCCTGCCGTCGGCCGGATCCGGCACCGCCCACGTCTATCTCGAAGCGGCGGTCGGGGTGCCGCTGTTCGTGCTCGCGGGGCGACACTTGGAGACACGGGCCCGGCGTGGCACCGGATCCGCGCTGCGCTCGCTGGCCGAACTGGCCACCAAGGACGTGGCCGTACGCGAAGGCGGCACCGAACGCCGCGTCCCCGTCAACGCGTTGCGGGCCGGCGCCCGCTTCGTCGTACGGCCCGGGGAACGCGTTGCCACCGACGGCGTCGTGACCGACGGGAGTTCCGCGCTGGACGTCTCCCATGTCACCGGTGAGAGCCGCCCCGTGGAAGTCGAGCCCGGTTGCGCGGTCGTCGGCGGCTCCGTCAACTCCGGTGGTCTGCTGGAGATACGGGCTACCGCCATCGGCGCGGATACCCAACTCGCCCGTATCACACGGCTGGTGGAGGACGCGCAGACCGGCAAGGCGCGCGTACAGCGTCTCGCCGACGCCGTGGCGGCCGTCTTCGTGCCCGCCGTCCTCGCCGTCTCCGTCACCGTCCTCGGGTTCTGGCTGGGGGCGGGAGCGGATCCGCAGGCAGCGGTGACCGCGGCGGTCGCGGTCCTCGTCGTCGCCTGTCCCTGCGCGCTGGGCCTGGCCACGCCGACCGCGCTGCTGGCCGCCACGGGGCGCGGCGCGCAGCTGGGCATCCTCGTCAAGGGCCCCGAGGCCCTGGATCGGCTGCGCCGCATCGACACGGTCGTCCTGGACAAGACCGGCACGCTCACCACCGGCCGGATGAATGTCACCGACGTCACCGGGCGGGGCGGCGACCTGAACGCGGACAACGCACTGCTGCTTGCGGCCGCCGTGGAGCACGGCTCCGAGCATCCGCTGGGGCGTGCGGTGGCCGCCCGCGCCCGCCGTCTGCAGGGAGGTCGGCCACTGCCGCCGGTCACCGGATTCGAGTCCGTCCCGGGCACCGGGGTCCGGGGCACCGTCGGCGGCCGCCGCGTCGCCGTGACCGGGCCCGGCGAGGCGGAACTCCTTCCCGCACCGCTCCGCGAGGCGGTGGAGAGCGCCGAGGAAGCCGGGCACACGGCGGTGCTCGTCAGCGTGGACGACGCGCCCGAGGCCGTCGTCGCCATCGGCGACACCCTCCGGCCCGATGCCTACCGCGCCGTCGAACACCTACGGCGCCTGGGGATGCGGCCCGTCCTGGCCACCGGAGACCGTCCGGCAACCGCTCAGGCCGTCGCCGCGCACCTCGGCATCGGCGACGTCCACGCCGCGGTGCTGCCGGAGGACAAGGCGGCTCTCGTCGCCTCGCTGAGGGAGCAGGGGCATCGGGTCGCCGTCGTCGGGGACGGAGTGAACGACGCGGCGGCACTGGCACACGCCGACCTGGGCATCGCCGTCGCCGGAGCCGCCGATGCCGCGATCGGAGCCGCCGACGTCACTCTCGTACGCGAGGACATCCGGGCCGTCGCCGACGCCGTACGCCTGGCGCGTCGCACCCTCGGCACCATACGCGCCAATCTGGCCTGGGCGTTCGGCTACAACCTCGTGACCGTCCCCCTGGCCGCCGTGGGCCTGCTCAACCCGATGATCGCGGCCGCGGCCATGTCGGCCAGCTCCCTGATCGTGGTCGGCAACAGCCTTCGACTGCGCGACTGGAGACCGGAGCGCGGCCCGTCCGGTGCGCGCGGTCCTCACCAGGGCGCCGCGCGGCTCGACCGCCTGCGGGAGCAGCCGTGACCGAACACCCCGCCCCTGCACCGGCGATGGTGTACCGCGTCCTGAACGGAGCCGGTGTGCCGGCGGCCCTTGCGGCACTGCTGGCCTCTGCGCTCACCCTGGGAGGCCTGGTGGCCTGGACGGCATCCGGCGGGGCGGGGAAGGGGCAGGAGATCGAGGTCTCCGACGCCCGGATCTACCTGCCCGCGAACCCGGCCACCACCGCGGCGTTCTTCACGATGCGGAACACCGGGGAGACGGCGGACGAACTCGTCGGCGTACGGTCCTCGGCCGTGGGCTCCTCGATGCTGAGCAAGGCGGTGGAGAAGGACAACGCCCAGACGATGCGCATGGTGCCGAGCGTCCCCCTTGCAGCACGTTCCACGCTGCGCATGTCGCACTCGACTGTGGACGTCATGGTCCGGCCGGCGCCGCGCCTGAAGCCCGGCGACCGGGTGCGGTTCACCCTCCAGTTCCGCCGCAACCCGTCGATCGAGGTGGAAGCGGTCGCAGTCCGCCCCGGATCGTAGCCGGGCCCGCGCGCTGGGAGCGCCGGGGGCCGCACGCGCGCCGGCGTCGTACGGCCCCCGGCCCGCGGGCTCAGGAACCGCTGCCCGCGAGAGCCGCAACCCGGCGGTGGTACGGGGCCGCCGAACCATCCGTGACCGGAGTCCCGGCGGCCGCCTCGCCCGTGACGGACGCCCCGGTGCCCGAGGTCCCGGAACCCGGCGCCCCGGTGCCCGCTCGACCGGTGTCCGAATCCCCGGCGAGTCGCGAGGCGGCGGATCGTGAGGCGGCGGATCGCGGCTGGGCGGGCTGCGCGGCGGGGGATCGCGGTCGGGCGGGCTGCGCGGCGGGGGATCGCGGTCGGGCGGGCTGCGCGGCGGGGGATCGCGGTCGGGCGGGCGGTTCCTCCGCCTCGTCGAGCAGCGCGATGAGCGCCTCTCGCGCCCGCGACACCCGGGAGCGCACCGTCCCCACCGGGCATTCGGCCACCGAGGCCGCCTCGGCATATGGCAGGCCCAGCAGCTGCGTCAGCACAAAAGCCTCGCGCCTCCCCGCGGGCAGGGCGGACAGCAGTTCCGACAGGGCCACGCCCTCCTCGAACCCCGGGAGCCCGCGTGGCTGCGCGCGCTCGGCGGCCGACTGCCAGTCCTCCACGCCCGCGAGCCGCGGGCGCGCGGAGTGCGCCCGTATCCGGTCGGCCACGGTCCGCCGCGCGATCGTCAGCAGCCAGGTCCGCGCCGAGGAACGGCCTTCGAAGCCGGGCAGGCTGCGCAGCGCCCGCAGATAGGTGTCCTGGACGAGGTCGTCGGCGGCCTGTGCGTCACCGCTGAGGTGGGTGACATAGCGACGGACGTCGAGCTGCGTGCCTCGTACGAACTGCTCCACCGCGTCCCGGTCACCGGACCGGGCGGCCAGGGCCCATTCCGTGACCCGTGCGTCGTCACGCATGGCCCGCCTCCCCGGCACACCGCTGCTCCCGATGCGGTTCGGCGAGAATGAGCCCATGCCGTGTTCCCGTTTCCGTACCGCGCTCTCCGCCCGCGCCGACGACGAGGCGTTGCCGCCGGACGTCACCGGCCCGGCCGTCGACGCGCACGTGGGAGCGTGTTCCGCGTGCCGCCGATTCGCGGACGGGATCTGGCGCCTGCGGGACACCGTGCTCGCCGGGCTCGCGCAAGGCGACGACGGGAGCGAGGGGGACCCGGCCGTCACGGACGTCGTGCTCGCGCGCGTACACGCCCAGACGGACGGCCGTACGGGCGCGAGGAACGGCGGCTCCGGCGGTACGCGAGCCCGCTGAGGACGTCGGGGACGCCTGGGATGGTGAGGTTGTTGGGGGCGTCGAGGAACGGGTGCGTCCGCGCCGCTGCGCGGTGGCCTCGACGGGGAAGTGCGGATCCGGATGCGTCTGTTTCCGAGCAGGGTTGGTCATCGTGTGGTCCTTCGCGTGCACCGGCCCGCGCCGCACGGGGGCGTGACCGGTGAAGACGGACGGCCGGACGCGGGCGCGTGCGACGTCCCGCGCCTCCTGGCCGATGGCTCCGTGCTGCCGTCAGGCGGCAGCGAGGACGCGACGCGGCGGCCCCCGCGAGGTAATGGAGTGAACGAGCAGAAACAGCCGCAGGGGACGCCGTACGACCCTGACACGCCCGCAGCCGCGCGGAGGCGGTACGTGCGTGCGGACGCGCACGGCGAGGGCGAGCGGGGCGAACAGCCGCGCGGACAGGGCGCGAACGAGCTGGAAGGCGGCCCGCTCGCCCCACGACAGCCACAGGGCGCCCAGAAGGGCGAGCACCAGGTGCAACGTCAGCATGGAGGCGGCGCCACCGGGCAGTCCAATGGAGCCCACCACATGCGGCAGACCGGCCATGCCGCCCGTGTTGTCCATACCGGCCATGGCGCCGGTGTTGTCCATGCCGGCCATGGCGGTGCTCCCCGCCATGTGGCCCGCCTCATGGCCGTGGCCGGAACCGCTCATCGTGCCACCGTGCGCCGTGGTGGCCGGAGTTGACGTACCGCAGAGCAGGAACGCCGACCATTGCCGCGCGAGGGCGGGGGCGCCGCCCTGGGGCGCCGGGTGCATCACGGCCTGGGCGAAGGAGAAGACCGCGTGGAGGACTCCCTGCGCGCCCACGGCCGCGGCCCCGACCGGAAGCGGGCTCCGTTCGCGGCGCGTCAGACGCCATGTCGCGGCCGCCGTCGCACAGAACGCACCGCTGACGGACCACCAGGGAAGGGGGGCACCCGACACAGTCGCGTGGCCCAGTGCGGCGAACAGCACACACACCGCGGCGAACACCGCTGTGCGCAGCGCTCGCAGAACGGTCCCTCTCCTCATGGTCCGCTCATCGTCGCATTCCGCGCCGGCGCGCGGACCCCGGGGGGGCCGCAACTCCTCACGAGAGCACCCATGGCCCCTGTATACGAACGGAGGACACTCGGTCATTCACGCGAAAAGCACGGGGGTCATCACGGTGTGGGGTCGTGCGGGCACCCGGTTGTGTGCCCGGGCGGGCGGGGCGGTGTGTGCGCGGTGGATTGTGTGTGGTGGTGTGTGCGCGGTGGATTGTGTGTGGTGGTGTGTGCGCGGTGGTCGTGCGAGCCGACCGATGCGCGCGGCCGCGAGGCCCCGGAGCTAAGGCTTGACGGCGATACGGCCCTCGTCCATCCGCAGGAGCAGCAGCCGAGCGCCGGTCTCCTCCAGGAACTCGTCCACCGCTTCCCGCGACCCCTGCCACCAGCCGTAATCGTCGATGAGCAGGACGCCGCCGCTGACGAGACGGGGGTAGAGGTGGGCGAGTTCGTGGCGCGTCGAGGCGTACCAGTCGGTGTCCAGCCGCAGGATCGCGATCTGCTCCGGTGCACCGGACGGGACGGTGTCCTCGACCTTGCCCTGGACGTAGTGGACCCGGTCCTTGGGGTAGGGCACCTGCTCGAAGCCCTGCCTGACGTCGTCCAGGGTGGCGACGGCCCAGATGGGGGCGTCCTTGCCGCGGCGGGCGAGGAGGTCGGAGGCCATCTCGCCGTCGCGCCGGCGGTCCTTCTCCGTGGGAGGGGGCATGCCCTCGAAGGTGTCGAAGAGGTAGAGGTCGCGGCTGGTGTCGCCCGCCGACGCGAGCGTGCGCGCGGCCGCCTGCATACTGCCGCCCCGCCAGACCCCGCACTCGACGACCGAGCCCGGGATGCGGTGCCTGGCGACGTACCGGCAGGCAAGGATCAGGGCGTTTAGCCGCTCGGGCGAGGTCATGGTGTACGGCCGGACGGCGCCGATGATCTCGCGGGTCTCGTCGTCGTAGTCGGCCGGCAGCTCCGGACCGCTCGGCGGCGGGGACGCCGGGCGCTGCGGTGCGGGAGGTGCGGGCGGCGAGGAACGTCGCAGTTCGTAGCCGGTCAGCTTCCCGAGGTGCCGGTTGACTCTCCTCTTCCAGCTCATGTCCCCGAAGCTAACCCGTGGCGCCCCGGCTCGCAGACCCGCGGTCGCGCCCCGAGGGCGGACCGGCCGAGCCGCCCCTGTGCCCGCCGCGTCGGTCCGCTACGCGTCCGCCACCTTCAGGACCAGCTTGCCGAGGTTCTCTCCCCTGAACAGGCGGAGCAGTGTGTCGGGGAAGGCCTTCACACCGCCGTCCACGACGTCCTCCTTGGTCCGCAGCTTTCCGGCGGCCAGCCATTCGGCCAGCCGGGCGGCCGCCTCCGGGTAGCGGTCCGCGTAGTCGAACACCACCATGCCCGTCATCGACGCACGATTGACCAGGAGCGACATGTAGTTGGTCGGCCCCTTGACCGGCTCGACGCTGTTGTACTGCGAGATGGCGCCGCAGATGACGATGCGGGCCCCGCGCGCCAGACGGGTGAGAACGGCGTCCAGGACGTCTCCACCGACATTGTCGAAGTAGACGTCGACGCCGTCGGGCGCGGCCGCGCGCAGCGCCTTGCGGACGTCCGTCGACTTGTAGTCGATCGCGGCGTCGAACCCGAGCTCCTCGACGATCGTGCGGCACTTGCTCGCGCCGCCTGCGATGCCCACCACCCGGCACCCCATGATCTTGGCGATCTGCCCCACCACGCTCCCGACGGCGCCTGCCGCACCGGACACCACCACGGTCTGCCCGGGCTCGGGGCGGCCGATGTCCAGCAGCCCGAAGTACGCCGTCATCCCGGTCATGCCGAGCGTCCCCAGGTACACGGGCAGCGGGGCCAGGTCCGGATCGACCTTGATCACGCCCGTGCCGTCGCTCAGGCAGTACTCCTGGACGCCGAACGAGCCGTACACGTGGTCGCCGACGGCGAAGTCGCCGTGGCGCGATGCGATGACCCGCCCCACGGCGCCCGCCCGCATGACCTCGCCGATCTCCACGGGACGGATGTAGGACCTGCCCTCGTTCATCCAGCCCCGCATGGCCGGGTCGAGCGAGACGTGGGTGATTTGCACGAGCAGTTCGCCGTCGCCCGGCTCGGAGACGGGCTCCTCGACCAAGTCCCAGTCCGTGGGCCTGGGCAGGCCCACGGGACGGGCGGCCAAGCGGACCTGGTGGTTGGTGCGGCTCATCTCGGCGGCTCCTCGACTGTAGGCGGTGTCACACCGACTGGTCGGTATGCATTTCTGAGGCTAGCCGGAGCGCCGGGAGGGGGCAAGGTGCCGAGTCCGCCGGAGCGGTCAGCGCCGGTCGTCCGCCCTGCCCCGTCGCGAGTGCGCCGGGCACGGCGAGGGAGAGTGCGGGGCCCGTGGACGCCGGGCGGGACGGGTGCGCGAGCCGAGCATTCCGCGCGCGGAAATTGCGCGAGTCGCGCAATTGCGAACCGGATTTATTGGGTGTTCCATGCGAAACAGGGTGTGTATTTCGCGCATCGAGTAATCCCGGCCGAGCTGTTTCCTTCCCGTTCGAAGTGGATCCGCGAACAATGGGAACCGAGTACGAAAGAGCCGGGGCGACAGCCGGGGGCGACATATGGCAGGGACGGACGGGCGGCGATGAGCGGATCCGGAGCGGAGCCCCGCGGGGGTCCTCGTAGCCCCTTCGACGTGATGCACGCGGCCACCGCCGTGGTGGACGAGCGCGGCATCGTCGAGCGGTGGAGCCACGGTGCCGAGGAGCTGCTCGGCCACCGTGCGGAGGACGTCGTGGGCCGTCCGGTCGCGGAACTCCTGCCCGACGGGGACACCTTGGACGCGGTGCGTGGCCGCCGTAAGGAGGGAGACGGCTGGAGCGGTCAGGTGACGGTCCGCCACCAGGACGGCCGCCGCCTGTCGTTGGCGTTCCGGGCCCGCCCGTTGTGGGGGGCGGGTGACAGGCCCAGCTGGCTCGTCGCCGTCACGGACGTGGCCGGGCTGCTCGAGTGGGAGCGCGAACAGGCCTTCTACCGCGGGCTGTTCACCCAATCTCCGATCGGTATGGCCGTTGTGGACGCCGACTTGAGGTATCTGGTCGTCAACCCGGCGCTGGAGGACATGGACAGCACGCCGGCCGACGAGCACGTCGGCCGGCTCCTGGGCGAAGTGGTGCCGGGCGTCGACGCCGCGCTGGTGCAGCGCGAGGCGAAAAAGGTCCTTGAGACGGGCGAGCCCCTGGAGACCTACGAGACCATGAGGCCGGGGCCGGTGAAGACCGGCCCCGGTTCGTCCGCACGCCACAACCGCATCCGGTTGTGGCGCATCCAGGACCAGTCGGGCGAACCCCTCGGCCTGTGCCACACCGTCTTCGACGTCACCAGCCACCATCGGGCCAGAGAGCGGCTCGCGCTGGTCAACGAGGCGGCCGGATCCATCGGCACCACTCTGGACCTCGACCAGACAGCCCGTGAACTTGCCGAGTTGCTCGTCCCGCGGATGGCGGACTTCGTCTCCGTCGACCTGCTGGACGCCGTGGTCCGCACGCAGGAGCTGCGGCCGGGACCGGTCAGCGCCGCCGCGGCGCTGCGCCGGGTCGCGCACCAGTCCATCGAGGAGGACGCCCCCGAGACCGTCGTGGGGCCCGGCCAGCCGACGCGCTACCCCGTAGGCTGGGCGTCCATGCAGTGCCTGGTCACCGGCCGGCCCGCGCTGAGAGCCGTGGTGGATCTGTCGGCCCCCTGGGTCGGCAAGGACATCGTCCGGGGCACGCGGATGCGCGAGCTCGGCATCCACTCGGCGATGGCCGTGCCCCTGCAGGCCCGCGGCATCACCATGGGCGTCGCCACCATGTACCGCTGGAAGAACCCCGACTCGTTCGACGAGGACGATCTGCTGCTCGTCGGCGAGTTGAGCGCCCGCGCGGCCATCTGCATCGACAACGCACGGCGCTTCTCCCGCGAGCACAGCGCGGCCCTGACACTGCAGCGCAGCCTGCTGCCGCGTGATCTGCCGGAGCAGAACGCCGTGGAGGCGGCCTACCGCTACCTGCCCGCCGATGCCCAGGCCGGTGTCGGAGGCGACTGGTTCGACATCATCCCGCTCTCCGGCGCCCGGGTTGCGATGGTCGTCGGTGACGTCGTCGGCCACGGCCTCCACGCGGCCGCCACGATGGGCCGGCTGCGTACCGCCGTCCACACGCTCGCCGACCTGGACCTGCCGCCCGACGAACTCCTCGCCCACGTCGACGACTTGGTGGTCCGGCTCTCCGACGAGGCGGAGAAAGCGGGATCCGGCTACGGCGGCGACGTGATCGGCGCGACCTGTCTGTACGCGGTGTACGACCCGATCACCCGCCGGGCCACGATGGCGCGGGCAGGCCACCCCTCCCCTGCGATCGCCCACCTCGAAGAACCGGTCGAGCTGCCCGACATCCCCGCGGGCCCCCCGCTCGGCCTCGGTGGACTGCCCTTCGAATCGGCCGAGTTCGAGCTCCCGGAGGGGAGCGTCATCGCCTTCTACACCGACGGGCTCATCGAGGCCGCTGACCGCGACGTCGACGTCGGCTTCGAGCGGCTCTACTTCGCGCTGGCCCACCCCGACCGCCCGCTGGAGGAGATCTGCGACACGATGGTCCGGACGCTGCTGCCGGACCGTCCCCACGACGATGTCGCCTTCCTCGTCGTCCGCACCCGCTGCCTGAGCGACGACGACGTGGTGTCCTGGGAGCTGGACGCCGACCCCGCCGTCGTCGCCGACGTCCGGCACAGGGCGGGGCGGCAGGTGGCCGCCTGGGGGCTGGAGGAATCGGCGTTCACGACCGAGCTGATCGTGAGCGAACTGGTGACCAACGCGGTCCGTTACGGCGTCGGGCCGATCAATCTGCGCCTGATCCGGGACCAGAACCTGATCTGCGAGGTCTCGGACAAGAGCAATACCTCACCCCATCTGCAGCGCGCGCGGACCACCGACGAGGGCGGGCGCGGCCTCTTCCTCGTCGCGCAGTGCGCCCAGCGCTGGGGGACCCGCTACACGGCGGAGGGGAAGACGATCTGGGCCGAACAGCCGCTCCCGCGCACACGGCACCGCTGAGGGTCACTTCGGGCGGAACGGGACCGGTGGGCCCCGGCCAGGACCGGCGGCACGCACGAGTTCGACCGGCGGCGCCACTTCCTGCTTTCGGGCCTGCGCCGGCGCGCGGGGCCCGGGCAGGCGGACCGGCTTGCGCCAGGAGCTTCCCCTGTGCTCCGTCGCGGCGGTCCTCCTCGTCGGCGCCGGAGCGTACGGGCGTGCGGCCGCTCATCGATGTGGCCTACCTCCGGCCCCCTCACGCCAGCCGTGGCGAGCCCCGGCGAAGGCGCTGGACGAGGCGCGCCGGCGTGAAGCGGCGCCGGCGTCGAGCGGCGCTGCAAGAGCGGGGGCAGGGGGCCGGGGCGCGGGCCGGAGGACCCACGCCTCAACGCTCCGTCGGACGCGGGGTCAGGAGGAGTCGCCGCGTACGCGCAATGTGTCGACCGCGTGCTCCATCTCCGAGATGCGGTCGGCCAGCCCGGTCGGTGCCTCCCCCTCCACGTCCCGCAGGAGGAGCTCGATCTGGGCGAGCCGGTTGACGATCTCGGTCAGACGTTCTCCGTCATCCGCGTCGTCCGCCGTGGCATCGCCCCCTGCCCCTGCCCCTGCCCCGGCTCCGGCCCCGGTCTCGGCTCCGGACTCCACGTCCTCCTGCACCTTGTCCGCCTCGGCCTCTTCCGTCTTCTCCTCCGACCTGCCCTCGCCGACCAGCAGGCGCCTCAACTGCTCTGCCTGCGCCGCGAGTTGGCGGTTCTTGCGGTGGAGTTCGAGGAAGACGTGCACTTTGGTGCGCAGCAGCCACGGGTCGAACGGCTTGGTGAGGAAGTCCGCGGCGCCGACGGCATACCCGCGGTATGCGTAGTCGGTGTCGGCGTCCGTGCCGGTGAGCAGGATGATCGGCACGTCCTTGGTCTGATCGAGCCGTTTGATGTTGGCCGCGGTCTCGAAGCCGTCCATGCCGGGCATCAGCACGTCGAGCAGGACGACCGCGAACTCCTGGCGGAGCATGGCCTTGAGGGCCTCCTCGCCGGAGTGCGCGCGGACGACCTGCTGGTCGAGCGACCCGAGTACGGCTTCCAGCGCGACGAGGTTCTCCTCCATGTCGTCGACGATGAGGATGCTCGACTTCTCCGATGCGCTGGTGCTCATGAGCCCTTCCTCGGTGGTTTCCTTCCGCCCTTCGGCTGGTTCTTCGCCGAACCGGACTTCTTGGTTCCCTCGGTCTTGTCCGCGCCGTCCTGTGTCTTCTGCTCCGCCCTCTCACTCGACCTCGTCGTCCCGGCGGTGCGCCCGGTGTCGCCGTCGCCGCCCTCCGGGTCGTCGTGCCGGCCGTCCGCCGCCGTACTCGTGTCCGCCTCGTTCTCGAGCAGCTTGCAGACCGAGGACAGCAGACGGTCCACATCGACGGGCTTGGGTACGTAGTCCGAGGCGCCGCTCTCGATCGCCTTGTCCCGGTCGCCCGGCATGGCCTTCGCGGTGAGCGCGATGATCGGCAGACCGGCGAGCCGCGGAGTGTTACGAATCGCCCCGATCGTCTCGTAGCCGTCCATCTCGGGCATCATGATGTCCATCAGGACCAGCGACACCTCCGGATTCCGGTCGAGGACCTCGAGGCCCTCACGGCCGTTCTCCGCGTACTTCACCGTGATGCCCACCCGGCCCAGGACGTGGGTGAGTGCGAAGACATTGCGGATGTCGTCGTCGATGATCAGGATCTGCCGGCCCGCCAGGAGCCGGCCGGGACGCCCGCCCATCCACTCGGTCAGCCTCGGCGCCTCCCCGCGGGCGCCCTCGTAGTCGGAGGTGAAGGCCGGCCCCGCACCGTCGCCGTCCGGCCCGGTGACCCGGCTCGGCTCGAAGTCGGCGCCGGGCGGGAGCTGCGAGGGCAGGGGCGCGGGCGCCGCGGGTGCGGGAGGCGGAGGCGGCGGAAGGGCCGTGGTCGCGGCCGTGAGCGGCTCGGTCGCCTGCTGCGGCTGGGGCGAGACGGCCGGGTAGTGCGACGGGATGAAGAGCGTGAAGCGCGAGCCCACGCCCTCCTCGCTCTCCGCGGTGATACGGCCGCCGAGCAGCCCCGCGATCTCCCGGCTGATGGACAGGCCCAGGCCCGTACCGCCGTACTTGCGACTGGTGGTGCCGTCGGACTGCTGGAACGCCTCGAAGATCACCGGCAGTTTGTCCGGCGGGATACCGATGCCGGTGTCCTCGACGGTGAACGCGACGACGTGATCGGCGGCCCGCAGCGCCGCCTCGTCGAACTCGGCGCCCGAGACGCGCTCCACGCGCAGCTCCACACCGCCGGACGAGGTGAACTTCACCGCGTTGGAGAGCAGATTGCGCAGCACTTGCTGGAGGCGCTGCTCGTCGGAGAACAGCTCCCGGGGCACGTCGTCGGCTACCGAGACCTCGAAGGTCAGATTGCGGTCGTGGGCGAGCGGACGGAACGTCGCGTGCACGTAGTCGAGCAGCTTGGTCAGCGGCAGCTTCTTGGGGTGCACGTCCATCCGGCCCGCCTCGATCTTGGACAGGTCCAGGATGTCGTTGATGAGCTGGAGGAGATCGGAGCCGGAGCGGTAGATCGTGGCCGCGAACTGCACCTCCTGCTCGGACAGCCGCTCGTCGGGGTTGTCGGCGAGCAACCGGGCCAGCACGAGCAGGGAGTTGAGCGGGGTGCGCAGCTCGTGCGACATGTTCGCCAGGAACTCCGACTTGTACTGCGAGGAGGTGGCCAGCAGCGCGGCCTTCTCCTCCAGCTCGGCGTTGGAGCGCTGCAGTTCGTCGGCGCTCTTGCGCAGCTCGGTGGTCAGCCGCTGGGATTCCGAGAGCAGCGACTCCGTACGGGAGTTGGCGATGATGGTGTTGATCGAGACACCGATGGTGTTGACGAACTGGTCGATGAACGCCAGGTGGACCTCGTTGAACTTGCTGAACGAGGCCAGCTCGATCACGCCCAGCACCTCGTCCTCGAAGAGGATCGGGAGGATGACGATGCTGGCGGGCGGCGCGGCGCCGAGGCCGGAGTTGACGGTGATGTAGTCCGGCGGGACGTCGGTGATGAGGATACGAGTCTTCTCCAGGGCCGACTGAGCAATCAGGCCACGACCGATCGTGCCGTTCGCGGTCTGGGAGCTGCTGCCGCCGGCCGCGTCCGTCCCGTATCCGGCGATGAACTGGAGCCCCTGGCCGGGCTGGGCGCCCGCCTCCGCCAGGAAGAACGCGCCGAACTGGGCGTTCACCAGCGGTGTCAGCTCGCGCAGGATCAGATCGGCGACCTCGACCAGGTCGCGGTGGCCCTGCATCAGACCGGCGATACGGGTCAGGTTCGACTCCAGCCAGTCCTTGGCGCGGGTGGTCTCACGGAGGTTGGCCACCATGAGGTTGACGTTGTTCTTCAGCTCGGCGACCTCGCCCTCGGCCTCGACCTGAATGGATCCCGAGAGGTCGCCCTTGGCGACGGCGCTGGCGACTTCGGCGATCGCACGGACCTGCGTGGTGAGGTTCGAGGCGAGCTCGTTGACGCTGGTCGTCAGCCGCTTCCAGGTGCCGTACACGCCCTCGACACGGGCCTGGCCGCCGAGCTGCCCCTCGCTGCCCACCTCGCGGGCGACGCGGGTGACCTCGGAGGAGAACGAGGAGAGCGTGTCGACCATGGTGTTGATGGTGGTCTTCAGCTCCAGGATCTCGCCGCGCGCGTCCACGTCGATCTTCTTGGACAGGTCGCCCTGGGCGACGGCGGTGGCGACCTGGGCGATGTTGCGGACCTGGGAGGTGAGGTTGTCCGCCATGAAGTTGACGTTGTCGGTGAGGTCCTTCCAGACGCCGGATACGCCGCGTACCTGGGCGCGTCCGCCGAGGCGTCCTTCGGTGCCGACCTCGCGGGCCACGCGGGTGACCTCGTCGGCGAAGCCGCGGAGCTGGTCGACCATCGTGTTGACCGTGTCCTTCAGCTCCAGGATCTCGCCGCGCGCATCGACGGTGATCTTCTTGGACAGGTCGCCGTCGGCGACGGCGGTGGTCACCTGGGCGATGTTGCGGACCTGGGACGTCAGGTTGAGCGCCATGAAGTTGACGTTGTCGGTCAGGTCCTTCCACACGCCCGAGACATCCCTGACCTGGGCCTGACCACCCAGGTTTCCCTCGGTGCCGACCTCGCGGGCCACGCGGGTGACCTCGTCGGCGAAGGCGGAGAGCTGGTCGACCATCGTGTTGATCGTCGACTTCAGCTCGAGGATCTCACCCTTGGCCTCGACGGTGATCGTCTTGCCGAGGTCGCCCTCCGCGACGGCGGTGGCGACCTGGGCGATGTTGCGGACCTGGGAGGTGAGGTTGTCCGCCATGAAGTTGACGTTCTCGGTGAGGTCCTTCCAGACGCCGGATACGCCGCGTACCTGGGCGCGTCCGCCGAGGCGTCCCTCGGTGCCGACCTCGCGGGCCACGCGGGTGACCTCGTCGGCGAAGGCGGAGAGCTGGTCGACCATGGTGTTCACGGTGTTCTTCAGCTGGAGGATCTCGCCCCGCGCGTCCACCGTGATCTTCTGGCCGAGGTCGCCCGTGGCGACCGCGGTGGTCACCTGGGCGATGTTGCGGACCTGGGACGTCAGGTTCGACGCCATGAAGTTGACGCTGTCGGTGAGGTCCTTCCAGACGCCGGATACGCCGCGTACCTGGGCGCGTCCGCCGAGCTGTCCCTCGGTGCCGACCTCGCGGGCCACGCGGGTGACCTCGTCGGCGAAGGCGCGGAGCTGGTCGACCATGGTGTTCACGGTCAGCTTCAGCTCCAGCAGCTCACCCGTGGCCTCGACCGTCACCTGCTGGGTGAGGTCGCCTCTGGCCACCGCCGTGGTGACGACCGCGATGTCGCGCACCTGGGCCGTCAGGCGGGACGCCATGGTGTTCACGGCTTCCGTCACGTAGCGCCAGTCGCCCGAGAGCCCCTGGACCTTCGCGCGGCCGCCCAGACGTCCTTCGGTGCCGACCTCCCGGGCCACCCGGGTCACCTCGCCGGTGAAGCGCGAGAGCTGGTCCACCATGCGGTTCACGCCGAGGCCCAGACGGCGAAGGTCGCCGCGGAGCTGGCGGTTGCCGTCGTGCAGGTCCACGTGCTGGGTCAGATCCCCGTCCGCGACCGCGTCGAGCACGCGGGTCGCTTTTCCGACCGGGACCACCAAGGCCTCCAGCAGCGTGTTCGTGGTTTCGACGTTCCGGGTCCAGGCGCCCTGGCCGGGGCTGGCGGATATCCGCTCGTCGAGCCGGCCGTGGCGGATCATCTCGCGCCGCACGCGTTGGAGCTCCAGGGCCAAGTGGTCGTTACGGGCCACGATGCGGTTGAAGACCCCGGCCATCTCGGCGGCGATACCCTCGCCGCCCGCGTCGACACGTACGGTGAAATCCCCGTCGCAGAAAGCGCTCATTGCGGCGATCAACGGGCGCAGCTCTGCTACCCGCACCCAGGGCCCCTCGTCAGGGGCAGGGCCCGGAGGACCTGTGGTGTCCGGTGATCGACTGGTGGTGGACGCTGATGCGGGCGGGGCGGGATCGAGTGCCATAACAGCCCATTCTCAGTGATCTTACTTGTACGGGCGTGTCCTAGTATAAGACTGCGAAAAGAGACCGAATTCCCGGTAGCTTCCCAAGGTCGCCCATGGAGCCCTCGCCCTCGTTTCCGCGTGTGTTCGTGTCACGGACGAGCTTGCCCTCGGACCGGCTGGCGGCGTCCGCGGCCCGGGGTTTCGTGCGCTCGGTGCTCGTGGAGCATGTCGCTTCCCCCGACCTCTCCTCCGTTGCGATCACCGACCGCTTCGTGGACGATGCCGTGCTCCTCGTCGACGAATTGGTGACCAATGCCGTGATGCACGCCGGGACCGAAATCGAGGTCATTATCCGGCTGGAGGCCGGGCTGAGATTTCCCGCCACCGTGGCCGCCGAGGCTGGCGAAACCGGGTCCACGGAGAAGCGGCCGGGTGTCGTCGTCGAGGTGGTCGACCACCATCCGTCCAGCGCCGTGAGCCGGGGTACCGACGCGCGGCACGGACGGCGGGGCCTCGGCCTCCAAGTGGTGGGAGCGCTGGCCGAATCGTGGGGAGTGACGTACCGGCAGACGGCGAAGACCGTGTGGTTCCGCCTGGAGGCCGGGTCGGAGGAGTCCGAGGCGCTCCTGCCGGTCGGCGCCGGGCGCCGGTCCGGCGCGCGGGCCCCGGATCAGGCCGCGCCCGACCGGGCCGCGAAGGCCACGGAGGCCGACGGGTCACGCTCGGTCGTCTCCGCCCGGCGCGTCGACCGGATCGGACCGTCGTTTCTCGCCGAGGCCAGCGAGCTCCTCGCCGGGCAGCTCGACGAGGACATGGTGGCCGCGCTCGCCGGGCAGCTCGTCGTACCACGGCTGGCGGACTGGTGTGCCATCTGGCTGAGCACCGACGGAGGGCGGATGCGCCTGTCGCGGATCTGGCACATGGACGAGCGGATGATCGAGGCGCTGCGTCCTGTGCTGGAGAGGGACCCACCGCCCGCCAGCCTGCGTGCCGCCGGATTCCCCTGGCCCTGGCCGTGGCCCGATGATCGCGACGCCGACGGGGCGGGCGGTTCCGTCCTGGCGTTCCCCCTGGTCACCGCCGGTGCCTGTCAAGGGGTGATGCTGCTCGGCCGGGCCGGCCGCATGCTGATGAGCGACAGCGTCGTCCGCAAGGTCGAGGATGTGGCGCGCCTGGTCGCTCAAGCGGTGGTCACCGCCCGCCAGTACACCCGGCAGACCACGATCAGCCAGGCGCTCCAGCGCCGCCAGCTCCCGCCCTCCCTCGCCCGGGTCCCGGGTGTGGAGACCGCGATCGTCTACGAGCCGTTCGCTGAGGCCCAGACCGTCGGCGGCGACTTCTACGACCTGTTCCCCATGGGCGGCCGCCGCTGGTGCTTCCTGCTGGGCGACGTCCAGGGCAAGGACCCGGAGGCCATGTCCGTGACGGGCCTGGCCCGGCACCTGGTCCGGCTGCTGGCGCGCGAGGGGCACGGCGTCGAGTCCGTCCTCCACCGGCTGAACATCGCGATGGCCGAGGAGAGTGCGGAGGCGGTCGCATACGGGGGGGAGCAGGCGCACCCCCGGTTCCTCAGCCTCCTCTACGGGGAACTCGAACCCGACCCCGTCGCCGGTGGTGCGCGCTGCACCGTCGCGAGCGCAGGGCACCCGCTGCCGCTGCGGCTGTTCCCCGACGGGACGGTGGAACAGGCGGCGGATCCCCAGATGCTGTTGGGCATCGACAGGAGCACCCGGTTCAACGCCAACTCCTTCGACCTCGCGCTCGGCGAGACCCTGCTGTGCGTCACCGACGGAGTGACCGAACGCCGCAACGGCAACCGGCAGTTGGACGACGACGACGGCTTGTCCGAGGTGCTGCGTGCATGCGTCGGCATGGGCGCCATGGCGGTGGCCGAACGGGTGCGGCAGGTGGCCCACGACTTCGCTCCGGAGCCCATGGAGGACGATCTCGCGGTGCTGGTGATGCACGCCGTACGCGGTCCCGTGCGGGCGACGACCGGGCCGCAGGACGACGCCGCGAGCGCGGCGCCCGAGACCGGTGTCTGAACGGAGCCCGAGACCGGCGTCCGAACGGAGCCCGAGACCGGCGTCCGAACGGAATGCGTGTCCCATTCGCCTCGTACCCGCAACGGGCGGGACGAGGCAGCACGGTGCGTGAAGCGTGAAGGCAGCCTTGCGACGCCGGCAGCCGCTTGACGTCCGGTGTCGGGGTCGGGCCCCTTCGTCAGAAGCACTCGTCAGAGAGCGGAGACGTTGAGAAGCCGGTTCGGGGTGTCCGAGGGCACTCCGTGCAGCGCGCCGCGGGAGGCGTGGTCGGTCAGCCACTGATGGATCCGGGCGGGCGCCGCAGTGGGGTGGGCCGACAGAAAGAGGGCGACCGCGCCGGTGACATGCGGTGCCGCCCAGGATGTGGCGGTGTCGTCCCATGTCCCCTTGCCCCCTCCGTTCAGGGCGCTGGTGATGTGGTCGCCGGGGGCGTACAGGTCGACGCAGCGTCCATGGCCGGAACCGTGGTCGGTGTCGTTCCACGCCCGGTCGCGGCGGGTGGAGGCGGCCACGACGAGGGCCTCCCGTACGCCTGCGGGGGAGTGTTTGCAGGCGTCGTCGCCGAAGTTCCCGGCGGAGACGACGGCGGTCACGCCGGAGGCGATCAGACGCCGTACGGCCGCGTCGACCGCCCGCGTCTCGCGCTCCAGGTTGAGCGACATGTTGACCACGGCCGGCTTCCGGGCGTGCGTGCGGACCCAGTCGACGGCCTGGATCAGCTTCCTGTCCCGGACCGCATCGGGGACGGGCTTCCGGCCTTCACTGCATTCAATGCCCTGCACGCGAACGAGCCGGGCCTGCGGAGCGACCCCGAACCTCTCGCCCGCGATGACCCCGGCGACGAACGTACCGTGCCCGGTTCCGTCCGCATCGGCGCAGTCCCAGCCGGCCTCCTCCCTGTAGAAGTCCGCGCCCGCGGTCGCTCGTCCACCGAAAGCCTTGTGCTCGATGTCCAGCCCGGTGTCGATGACATACGCCGTGACACCCTTGCCCGTCGCACGGGTGGTGAGCTTGCCGTCCAGCGGGGGAGTGCGCTCGTCGAGGCGGTCCAGATTCCACGGGACGTCCTCCCGTCCGGGTCCGGCAGTGACCGGTCCGGGGCCCGAAGGCCGTCCGTCACCCGCAGGTCGCGACGGCGTCGGGGACCGTGATGCGCTGCCGTGCTCCGAGGAACCGGTCGGGCTCGCGTCGGGGGTGGTTCCGCCGGCGGCTGTGCACGCGCCGACGACCAGACACGCAGTCGCCGCGGTCACTGCGCGCAGGATGATGCGATGTGTCATCGGGCTCCCTCTCTCAGGCGTATGTCATCTGGAGACGGGGTCCCGTACCGGCCGGTTGCCCGCCGGGCACGCCCGAGAGCCTGAATGAGTACCGCGATCGCGCGACTTGAGTAGTGCCCAGCAGAGGGTGTCCGGGTCGCGGCGCGGTCAATTCCTCAGCAGAGCGTCGAGAACGGGGCCCGCTCCTGGGCCGGTTGACGCCCGGCGTCGTGTGGGCCCGCCGACACGCGCATGCGCCTGCGGTACGGAAGGCGGCGGGGGCCGGCCGGGGTCGGCTCGTCGCTGCCCCCGGCGCGCGCCGGACGTGTCGTGCCGACGTACCCGCGCGAGGCGAAGGCGCCGATCGCGGCGCGGAGCACGGTCGCCCGGCGCTCCCGCAGCCCCGTGGCTCAGATCGCGGGGAACTCCGGCGGTACGCCGAGGGACCCCGACACCGCACCCCAGATCGCCGCCTTCGCCGCACCCAGGCTGATCCGCGGGTCGCCGAGCATCAGGCGGATGCCGAACCCGTCGCACAGGGCGAGGATCAGCGTGCTCGTCTCGTAGACATCTCGCGCGGCGAACTCACCGGACTCGATGCCGCGCTCCAGCGCATGGCCCACCCACGCGTGGAGCTGGTCGTAGAGGTCGACGGCGAACTCCCGGGCCGCGTCGTCGCGCAGCGCGCGCACCCACAGCTCCTGCCAGAGCCTCCAGTCCTGCTGGAGCTCGGGGTCGGTGGGCAGGAGGCTGTGCACGATACGGGCCAGGATGACCGAGGCCGGAACCGTATCGGCATCCCGCTCCACCTCGGTGGCCGTGTGGGCGAAGGAGTGGGTCATCGCCTCGGAGAAGAGCTTCTCGCGGTTCTCGAAGTGATAATGCAGCAGGGCCGTCGACACCCCCGCGTGCTCCGCGACCATGCGCATACGGATCTTTTCGAATCCGACCTCGGCGATCACTTCGCATGCGGCGGACAGGATCCGCTCGCGCGTTTCGATCGTGCGCTCGGTCATGGACACGGTGCTGCTCCCCGATCTCGTCGTCTCCGCAGGGCTTCCCTGCGAACGTCCGGCCTCGTCCCGGGGCCTCGCCCCGGTTTCTCCGGGCCCCTCCGGCCGACTTCCCGGTGCTCCGCCCGGGTCGCCGGGGCGGCGCCCGGCCCCCGCCTGTCTCTCATCTTCGCGCATCGCGGTCGCCGCCGGGATCCGGACGTCCGGCCGAGGGGGCGATCACGCGACGCTCATCGGTACGTATGGAAGCCTCTGCCCGCTTTGCGCCCGAGCAGACCCGCGTCGACCATTCGTGCCAGCAGCGGTGGCGGCGCGTAGAGCGTCTCGCGGAACTCCTCGTACATCGACTCCGCGATGGCCTGCGTCGTGTCCAGGCCGATGAGGTCGGTGAGGGCGAGGGGGCCGAGGGGGTGCGCGCAGCCCAGCGTCATGCCGCGGTCGATGTCCTCCACCGAGGCGATACCGGACTCCACCATCCGTACGGCGGCGAGCAGATACGGGATGAGCAGGGCGTTGACGATGAAGCCCGCCCGGTCCCGGGCGCGGATGACGGTCTTGCCCAGCACCTCGGAGGCGAACGACTCCGCGGCCTGCGTCGTCGCCTCGCCGGTCAGCAGCGACGGCACCAGCTCCACCAGAGGCAGCACCGGAACGGGATTGAAGAAGTGGAGGCCCACGACCCGCTCCGGGCGTGAGGTGGCCGCGGCGAGCTTGATGACGGGGATGGAGGAGGTGTTGGTCGCCAGGATCGCGTCCGGCCGCTTCACCGTGGTGTCCAGCCGGGCGAACACCTCCAGCTTCGCCTCCTCCTTCTCCGCGACAGCCTCGATGACGAGGTCGCGGTCCGCCAGCTCGTCCATGTCCGCGGTCACCCTGATACGGGCCAGCGCGGTGTCCCGGTCCGCCGCGGAGAGCTTCCCGGCCCTGGAGGCCCGTTCCAGGGAGCCGGCGATCTTCTTCCGTCCGGCCTCCGCCGCCTCGGCGGACGCCTCGACGACCACCACGTCCCGTCCGGCCCGTGCGCACACCTCGGCGATACCGGATCCCATGAGGCCGCAGCCCACGATCCCGATGTGTTCGATGTCGGGCATCGTCCCTCCTTCGGCTCCGAAGTTCCTCTTCGGCTCTCGGTTCTTCGGCTCTGCAGCTCGATGTCGCGGCATCTCGCGGGAGCCGCCGCCCGCTGCATCGCGGCGGTGGCGGTGCGGCGCGGATACGGGCGGGCCCCGGCCGGTGGTCAGGGGCCCGCCTCCCGCTGTCAGCCGGCCGTCGGCATGTGCAGAACGCCCGTACCGCGCTTGATGAGTTCGCCCGCGACGATCAGGCGCTGGATCTCGGAGGTCCCCTCCCAGATGCGGTCGACGCGCAGCTCGCGGTAGAGCCGCTCGACGGGGTAGGAGCGGTCGTAGCCGCGCCCGCCGAAGATCTGCACACAGCGGTCGATGACGCGGCCCGATGCCTCGCTCGCCGCGAGCTTGGCGATGGCGGCCTTGGCGTGGAGGGTCTTGCGGTCGGCGTTCGGCTGGTCGGCTTCCCATGCGACCTGGTGGGTGTAGGCGCGGTTGACGGCGATGTCGACGGCGCAGTCGGCCAGCATGCCCTGGACGAGCTGGAAGTCGGCGATCCGGGTGCCGAACTGCTTGCGTTCCACGGCCCAGTCACGCGCAAGCTCCAGCGCACGCTCGGCCGCACCGATGGTCCGGGCCGCGATCATCAGCCGCTCCTCGGTGAACCAGGAGCGCGTGATGTCGTAGCCGTTTCCCACACCGCCGAGCACCGCGTCGTCCCCGACCTGGACGTTGGTGAACGTGAACTCGGGGTGCTCGTAGACGAAGGTGTGCATGAACCGGGGGACTCGGGTCATCTCGATGCCCGGGGTGTCC
The DNA here is from genome assembly GCF_040681345.1 of Streptomyces sp. NPDC051776. NCBI lineage: Bacteria > Bacillati > Actinomycetota > Actinomycetes > Kitasatosporales > Streptomycetaceae > Streptomyces > Streptomyces sp. NPDC051776. Next base: position 22,781 of record NZ_JBFAYQ010000014.1, read on the forward strand.
TTGTCGACGAGGAAGAGCGTCGGCTCCCTCTCCTCGCCGGCCGCGGCCAGCACGATCATGAAGTCGGCGTGGTCGCCGACGGTCACGAACCATTTCTCGCCGTTCAGCACCCAGCCGCGCTCGTTGCGCGTCGCGGTCGTCTCCAGGTTCTGCGGGTCGGAGCCCGCGCCCGGCTCGGTCACGGCGTAGCAGTCACGGCGCGCGCCCCGGATGACCGGGACGAGGAACCGCTCGCGCTGCTCGGGGGTGCAGAAGCGCAGCGCGTTCGCCGGGCGCCACACCATGTCCCACAGCGCGCCGGTCAGCCGCCCGAGCGCCTCCTGAACGGTGGCCTGCTCCAGAATCGTGAGCCCGGCGCCGCCCCACTCGGTGGGCATGTTGATCGCCTGCAGCCCGCTCTCCAGAACGGCGTCGCGAATCTCGGCGTGTGCCTGCGGGGTGAGACCGTTGTTCTCCTCGCAGTCGAGCTCGTACTTCATGATGAACTCGGTGAGACCGCGTGCGGCGCTCCGGAGTTCCTCCTGACGGGGGGTGAGACGGAAGTCCATGTCATTCCTCGCGGGTTGGTGTGGGTGAGCGGGGCGGGGGGGGTCAGGAGGTGGGCAGCCTGAGGGCCCGGGTGCCGCGCTTGATCAGCTCGTTGGCGATGATCAGGCGCTGGATCTCGGAGGTGCCCTCCCAGATGCGGTCGACGCGCAGCTCGCGGTACATGCGCTCGACGGGGTAGGAGCGGTCGTAGCCGCGTCCACCGAAGATCTGCACGCAGCGGTCGATGACGCGGCCCGCGGCTTCGCTCGCGGCGAGCTTGGCCGTCGACGCCTTGGCGTGGAGGGTCTTGCGGTCGGTGTTCGGCTGGTCGGCTTCCCATGCGACCTGGTGGGTGTAGGCGCGGTTGACGGCGATGTCGACGGCGCAGTCGGCCAGCATGCCCTGGACGAGCTGGAAGTCGGCGATGCGCGTGCCGAACTGGCGGCGTTCGACGGCCCAGTCGCGGGCCAGCTCCAGGGCACGCTCCGCGGCGCCGATGGTGCGGGCGGCGATCATCAGCCGCTCGTCGGTGAACCACTCCTTGGTCAGTTCGTAGCCGTTGCCGACACCGCCGAGCACGTCCTCGTCCGGGACGAAGACTTCCGTGAACGTGAACTCCGGGTGGCCGTTCACGGCGCTGTGCATGAAGCGGGGCAGCCGCGTCATCTCCACGCCCGGCGCCTGCTTGTCGACGAAGAAGAGGGTGGCTGCCTTCTCCGGTCCCGCGTCCGCCTGGACGAGCAGGAAGTCGGCGATGTCACCGCACGTCACGAACCACTTCTCGCCGTTGATCAGCCAGCCGCCGTCCGTACGGGTGGCCGTGCTCGTGCCCGACGACGGATCCGAGCCCGCCCCCGGCTCGGTCACCGCGAACGCGTCGAACCGCTCGCCCCGGATGACCGGCAGCAGATACTTCTCCCGCTGCTCCTCCGTGCCGTGGGCCAGGACGTTGGCGGGCCGCCAGGGGATGTCCCACAGACAGTTGGTGGCCTTGCCGAACTCCTCCTCGACGATGACCTGATCGAGCAGGGACAGCCCCGGACCGCCCCACTTCGCAGGCATGTTGATGGCGAACACACCGGCGTCGATGGCCGCGCGGGTCAGTTCACGGACGGTCTCGACGGGCAGCGGGCCGCCCGCCTCCTCGGACTGATCCTCGTAACTCATCAGCAGCCGGGCGTACGCGGCGGCGCGCGCTTTGAGGTCGGCCTGCTCGGGGGTGTAGCGGAAGTCCATGCGGGGTCCTTTCCGGGGCGGGGGGCTGCGGGGACGAGGCGTGGGTGCGGACGGGAGGGGAAACCTACGATGACGGGCGCGGAACGGCGTTCAGCCGAGGACGGCGCGGGAATCCAGAGCCAGGACGCCGTCCGGGCGGACGAGCAGCGGATTGACCTCGAGTTCCGCGATCTCCGGGTGCGCGGCGGCCACTTCGGTGATGCGCGCGATGACCTCCGCCGCGGCGGCGACGTCCACGGCGGGGCGGCCGCGCACCCCTCCGAGGAGCGCGGACGAGCGCAGACTCCACAGCAGGTGAACCGCGCGGGCGGCGGGTACGGGGGCCAGCGAGAAGGCCACGTCCCGGAGCGTCTCGGTGAGCACCCCGCCGAGGCCGACCATGGCGACCGGGCCGAACCGCGGATCACGGTTCACACCCACGATCAGCTCCAGCCCGTCCGCGAGGTCCGCCATCGCCTCGACCGAGTACGACGGCGCACCCAGCCGGGCGTGCATCGTCCGGTACGCGTCCAGCAGTCCCTCCGTGCCGTCAAGCCGCAGCGCGACACCACCGGCGTCGGACTTGTGCAGGACATGGAGCGCCTTGAGAACGTACGGGCCGTTGAACTCCTCGGCGGCGGCCAGCAGTTCGGCCTCGGTGCCGATCTCGCGGGCCGGGGGAAAGGGGACCCCGGCGTCGGTGAGCAGCGCCCGCACCCCGTGGTAGCCGGGGTCGCGCAGAGGAGCCGCGGCCGCGGGGAGCGGGGCCACACCGGGGCGGTCGAGCCGCTCCTCCGCCGTCAGCGCGGCCAGTGCGCGGGCGGCGTCCTCCGTCGCGTCGAACACCGGGACTCCGGCGGCGGACAGCGTCCTGCAGGACGGTGACTGCGGATACATCGACTGCACGACCAGCGGCTTGCCCGTCGACGCACGGTGGGCGACGATCTCGTGCGCGGCCTCCTGCTCGCCCGCGGCAAGCGCCATTCCGCCGCCGCCGAGGCCACTGCCCGCGGCCGAATAGCCGCCGAAGTAGCCCGTCATCAGCACGGCGTCGACCTCCTCCGAGGCCATCAGCCCGCCGACGGTGTCGGCGTAGGAGCGCGGGTCCTGCTCGCCCATCCCGGCAAGGTCGACCGGGTTGCCGACCGCCGACTGCTCCCACAGCACGGACTTGAGGCGCACCTTCGTGTCGGGACCGAACTCGGGCACGGAGAGGGCCGCGGCCTCGGCGGCGTCGGCGGCGATGACGCCGTGGCCGCCGCCGTCGGTGAACACCGCGGTGCGGCGCCCCACCCGACGGCGCGTGCCGGCGAGCGCGGCCAGGACGACCACCATCTCGCGGGGCGTGGCGACGAGTTCGACCCCGGCGTCCCGGCACGCGGCGGCTACGACATCGGCCGAGGTGGTGAGCGCCCCGGTGTGCGACTGGGCGCTGCGTGCCGACGCGGTGCCGCGCCCGGCCGTGAGCAGCACGACCGGTTTCCCGGCCGCGGCGGCGGCCTCCGCGAAGGCACGTCCGTCACCGAAGTCCTCGGCGTAGACGGCGATGGCGCGTGTGGCGTCGTGCCGGGCGCAGTCCTCGACGAGGTCGACGAGAGTGACATCCGCCTGGTTGCCGAGGGAGACGAAGCGGGAGAAACCCAGACCGTGCGGGTCGCAGCGGAGCTGGAGTTCGAGCGCGAGGTTGCCGCTCTGGCTGAGCAGGGCGATACCGCCGGGCGCGAAGGTGTCCGAGGCGAGGTAGAGCTCGGTCGTGTTGTCCGCGATGCCCAGGCAGTTGGGCCCGACCAGGACCGCACCGGCGTCCCGTACGTGTTCGGCGATCGCCCGCTGACGCGCGAGCCCGGCGGCCCCGGTCTCGGCGAACCCGGCCGTGATCCCGACGATGGCCCGGGCCCCGCAGGCCAGGGCATCGTCGACGGCGGCCTCGAACCCCGGGCCCGGGACGGATATCACCACGAGGTCGACGGGGTCGCCGATGTCGGCGAGGGAGGTGGCCGCGGTGCGACCCAGAACCGTACCGCCACGGCGGTTCACCAGGTGGACGGGGCGGCGGTCGGGCGCGCGCAGGGCCTGGGCCGCCACCGCGTGGCCGTACTTCGCCGGGTCGTCGCTGGCACCGAGGACGGCCACGGACTTGGGGTCGAAGAGCGCCGTCAGGTCGCGCCCCATGTCATTTCTCCAGCCGGAGCGCGGAGTTGGGGCAGGCCTCGACGGCGGCGCGGGCCGCTTCCTCGTCCCCGGGAGGGACGTCCCGGGCGACGATGTTCGCGTAGCCGAACTCGTCCAGCTCGATGAGGTCGGGCGCGGGTTCCTGGCAGAGGCCGTAGCCCTGGCAGCGGGTGGAATCCAGCAGCAGCTTCACGGTCGTTCCTTTCGCTACGGCGCGGGGGAGGGGCGGGGGATCCCCGCTTCGGGTGAGCGGATCCCGGTGATCTTCGGGACTGGTACGGCGAGGCGGCGGCCGTCGGGAGGAGAGGAGGCGCAGCCCGGGCACGGGCCGTCCAAGTGCGAGCGGACCAGCGACGGGAAGATGCGCAGCAGGCTGCCCGCAGTGCCCGCCGACGCGTCCAGCAGGCCGCAGGCTCCGCGCCCGGGCAGGGCGGCGGACCAGCGGAGCAGCTTGTCGGGGGCGTCGGAGTCCGCTCGGCCCCGGGTCAGAGCGGCCAGGGTGGTGCTGATCGAGGAAGTGCCCGCGACGCAGATGCCGCACTGGCGCGCGCTCTCGGCCGCCAGGTGGTCGACCGCGTCGGCGGCAACGGAGGCGGGGCACTCTCCCGGCCCCAGGAAGCGGATGGCACCGCAGCCCAGGGATGTACCTGCCGCGGCCAGGGAGACGGGGTCGAGCGGCAGGTTCAGGGAGTCGGCACCGATCAGCCCGCCGAAGAGACCGCCCATGAGGGCGCCGCGCGCGTCAGGGGTGCCCTGGGCACCTGCGAGCTCCCGCAGTGTCGTGCCGTACCGCGCCTCGGTCAGCAGCGGCTGTGCGGTTCCGCTGGAGAGGGTGAGGAGGGTGGACCGGCTCGTACGGTGGCCCCGGTCGTCGGGCCGGGCCGCGATGAGTGCGATCCGGGCGAGCGTTTCGACGTTGGAGATCAGCGTCGGCCGGCCCCCGACGCCCTCCTGGTACGGGCGGGGCGGCTTGGAGGTGGGCAGTGCGGGCCCGCCGTCGATCCGGCGGACCACGGCGGTCTCCTCACCGGCTACGTAGGTGTGGGCGGTCTCGATCACCTCGACGGGGACGTCCGGCGGCCACTCGCCGAGGGCTGCCTTGACGCGCTCGCCGGCCGCGGGGTCGGAGACGTAGACGTACGCGGTCCGGGCGCCGGTGATCGCGGCGGCGCGGGCGAGGCCGTCCAGCACGAGGTGGGGGCGGGCGCGCAGCAGCCAGCGGTCCTTGGCCGAACCGGGCTCGCCCTCCTCGCCGTTGGCGACGACGACCGGGGCGTCGCCGGCCTCGCGTACGGTCCGCAGCTTCACTGCCGCGGGGAACCCCGCGCCGCCTCGGCCGCGCAGACCGCACTCGGAGATCCGCTCCAGGAGCTGCCCGGGGGTGAGCGCGTCGGCGTAGCCGCCCGCCGCGACATAGGCCCTGGCGCCTTCCGTCGCCGTGGGGTCCCGGCCGAGCAGTCCGGTGCGTGCTTCGGGCATCAGGGTCTGGATCCCGGTCATCCCCCGCCTCCGTTTCGGGCCTGTGTGCGCAGGGTCCGCACCGCGGATTCGAGGGCACTGCGGTCCTCCGCCGTCCGGCCGTAACCGGAGCCGCGCAGGCCGATGAGCATGCGGTGGTGGTCGAGGACCACCTCTCCGGCGATCAGCGCGGCCTGCGGATCGCCGTGGGAAGTGCCGTCGGCGACGGATGTGACGAGTGCGGTGACTTCGGCGAGATAGCGGAGCCAGCGCCGCTCGGTGCCGTGGAGGATCAGCTTTTCCACGCGGCGCCGCTCGGCGGCCGCGAGGTCGGGTGGTGCCGGGGCGGGCTGCCCGGGCGTGCGCAGGACGGCGACCGTCGACGGCAGTTCCTGCTCCGGTTCGGGGGTGAGCCCGAGCCAGACCGGACTCCGACGACCGCTCATGCGTGCCTCCGGGTTGAGTTCGGGGAGCCGTTCCCGCTCGCCGCCGAGGGGGAGGTGCGGCGCGGTACGCCTCCCGCGTAGGGATGTGGGTGCCGGTGGTCCGGCGCGGTGTGAGGGGTGGGACGTGACCCGGGTGACGGGTGGTGTCCGGGGCTGCCGGCCGGTCTGCCACGGGCATGGCCGGGGGCGGCTGTGGCGAGTAGGCTAACTAATCAATTAGTCAGTCCACAAGTCTTGACAGTGCGGAACCTCACCCTCAGTCTGACTGACCAATTAGTTAGCTCGGGTTTCCGGTGCACATCCCGGCCCGCCGACACGCCCTTGGGCCGCTCAGCGCCTATCGCCCGGGCGGCATGGAGGAGTATCCGATGCAGCCCCAAGCCCCCCTAGCGCCGCCGAGTCAGGCCACACCGGGGGAGGCCCTTTCCGCCCGCTACTACACCGATCCGGACCTCGTCCCCGAGGAGACCCGGCGCATCTTCGCGAAGTCGTGGCAGCTCGTGTGCCACGAGTCCGACCTTCCGGCGCCGGGCGCCCGGCTGGCCGCCCGGGTCGCCGACCGCGAGGTGCTCGTCGTCCGGACCGAGGACGGCGGCCTCGCCGGACACCTCAATGTCTGCCGGCACCGCGGCACCCGGCTCGTGACCGGCCCGGAACCCTCAGGCAAGGCGATCCGCTGCCCGTACCACGGCTGGACGTACAAGCTCGACGGCCGCCTGGTCGGCGCCCCGGAGGCCCGGCAGATCCCGTGCCTGGACAAGCCGAGGCTCGGCCTGTTCCCGGTGCGCGTCGAGTCCTTCCTCGGCTTCGTCTTCGCCAACCTCGAACCGGACGCCGTACCGCTCGCCGAGCAGTGCGCCGGGCTCGCCGAGTCGATCGGCCACTACGCGGGCGCCGACCTCGAGCCGGTGGGCCGCGCCCGCATCCACGACCTGGCCGGCGCCGAGGTGCAGAAGGCCAACTGGAAGGTCGCCGTCGACAATTACCTCGAGGGCTACCACGTCCCAGTGGCACACCCCGGCCTCATGCGGCTGCTGGACTACCAGAGCTACACCAGCGAGATCGCCGAGAACTACGTGCTCTTCGCGTCGCCGCTCCGGGACAAGCCCTCGTCCAACTGGACCGAGCGCGCCTACCAGCGCCTGGCCGCCCCCATGCCCGGCCTGACCGAGGCCGACCGGCGGGTCTGGCGGTACGCCGTGATCTACCCCAATACCCTCATCGACTTCTATCCCGACCATGTGCTTGCATGGACCGCCATCCCCACGGCGGTCGACCGCGTGGCCGTGCCCGGCGCCTTCTACACGCGCCGCGGTGCGGGCCTGCGCACCCGGATCGCCCGGCGGCTCAACATCCACATCGGGTGGATCACCAATGACGAGGATGTCGAACTCGTCAGCCGTGTGCAGAATGGGCTGACAACGCCAGGCTTCGAACCGGGGCCTCTGTCACGGCGTGAGGCGGCAGTCGGCTGGTTCGCCGGCCGCATCCGAGCCGATCTCGACGGTCTGTGAGCGATGACCCGCTCCCCGTCAGCCCGTACCCGTACGGCACGACGCCTGCCACCGCCCGGTGGCACCCAGGTCGAGCACGGAGCCAGGGCATCCGTGCCGCCCGGACCACGCCCTGAATCAGTGCTCGCCCCCTACGGAGAGGACGACCGATGTCCCCCGCTGCACACCCGCTGTCCCGACGCACGTTCCTGAGCGGTACCACTGCCGCCACGGTAGGCCTCACCCTGGCGGGCTGCGGCTTCGCCGGCAAGGAGTCCGCCGCGGACAAGGACCAGGACCGGCCGATCAAGGTCCGGCCCGATGGAGACCTCGTCTACTTCAACTGGGCCGACTTCGTCGCCCCGGAGGTCTTCGACGGGTTCGAGAAGGAATACGGCGTCAAGGTCATCCAGTCCAACTACGACTCCATGGAAGGCATGGTCGCCAAGCTCAACGCCGGCAACCGCTACGACATCATCTTCCCCACCGCGAAGTGGGCCCAGCGCCTGGCTGCCGGAGGCCAGCTGCGCAAGATCGACCACGCCCAGCTGGACCGGGCCGACGCGATCTTCGGCGCTTACGACTACTTCGCCGACCCCTGGTACGACACGCGCTCCGCGCACACTGTTCCGTTCACCATGTACAAGACCGGAATCGGCTGGAGGAAGGACCGGATCGGCGACCATCTGAAGGAGTCCTGGGACGACCTGTGGAACAAGCGGGCCAGGGGCAAGGTGTTCGTGCTCGACGACCGCGACGAGGTGCTCGGCATGGCGGCGCTCAAGCTCGGCCTCGATATCGGCACCGCCGAGGAGCGCGACCTGGACCGTATCACCGAGACGCTGCAGAGCCTCCGCCCCCACCTGCGCGGCTTCTCCAGCGACAGCTACAACAACCTGCTCAACGGCAACGCCACCATGACGCAGGCCTGGAGCGGCGACATGGCCACCATGCTCAGCCAGGCCAAGGACGCCTCGGTCTACGGATTCGAAGTCGCCAAGGAAGGCGCCCCGGTCAACTCCGACTGCTACGCCATCCCCGCCAACGCCCGGCACCCCGGCACGGCAATGCTCTTCATCAACTACATGCTCCGCCCGGGAAACGTGAAGAAGAACATCGAATACATCGGCTACCCCATGCCGGTCGAGGGCTCGGAGGAGACCTACGCCGAGATCGTCAAACCGTTCCCGGAGTGCCTTGTGTCCGCCGACGACCTCAAGGACGACCTCTACTTCCGCAACGGCAGCGCCGCGGCCGAGCGGGCCCGTGACACCGCCTGGACGCATGTGAAGGCCGGCTGACATGGAACCACGCACAGATCTCGGGGCGGTCCGCCGGCGTCGTCGGCGGTCCGCCGCGAGTGCACGGCTGTGGACCTGGCTCATGGTCCCCGGCACCCTCTGGATGACCGGCTTCCTCATCGCCTCGCTGCTGCTGGTTGCCACCCTCGCCGTCGGCACCACCGACGCCCTGGGGAATCCGCGGTTCGGGTTCAACCTGGACAACATCACGGCGCTCGCGGACCCGGCGTACCGCGACGTGCTGATCCGCTCCCTCGGCTACGCCCTGGCCACGTGCGCCATTTGCCTGGTCATCGCCTATCCGGTGGCCTACGCAATCGCCCTGTACGGCGGCCGCTTCAAGAACCTGCTGATCGCGGCGATCGTCATCCCGTTCTTCGCCAACTACCTTGTGCGGATGTACGGATGGTCCGTCGTCCTCTCCGACGACGGCCCCCTGCTCAAAGTCCTGCGCGGCCTCGGACTCGCGGGCGACGGCACCCACATCCTCCAGACCGGCTTCGGCGTCATCGTCGGCCTCGTCTACGGCTTCATCGTCTTCATGATCATCCCGATCTACGCGGCGCTGGAACGCATGGACGTCTCGCTGATCGAAGCCGGACGCGACCTCTACGGCGGTCCGCTGAGGACCTTCTTCTTCGTCACCCTGCCCGCCACCCGGCAGGGAGCCGCGGCCGGCATCGTCCTCGTCTTCCTGCCCGCCATGGGCGACTTCGTCAGCGCCCAGCTCATGGGAGGCCCCGACCAGATCATGATCGGCAACCTGATCCAGGACAAGTTCTTCCAGGGGCAGAACTGGCCGCTGGGCTCTGCCCTCACGATGCTCATGATGGCCGTACTGTTCCTCGGGATGGTCGGCTATCTGCGCCGTGCCCGCAAGGACGAGGCGGAGGCGGCGCAATGACGGTACGCCAGGCCATCCGGCCCCACCACCGTGCCCCGGACCCCGAGCCGGCCGAGCGCCCCGCCGCGACCCGCCCGCCGAAGAAGCCCCGGCGCCGCGGTACCGACCGCAAGCCCCGCTTCGCCGTGGCCGTCACGGCCGCCTTCTTCGCCCTGCTCTACATACCCATCGGCGTCGTCGTCCTCTTCTCCTTCAACTCCCAGAAGTCCCTGACCGTGTTCAAGGACTTCAGCCTCCGCTGGTACAAGGAGTTCTTCGCCGACGACGCCCTCATCGAGTCGCTCGGCATGAGCCTCCAGGTCTCCCTGGTGGCCATGGCCGGATCCCTGATCCTCGGCGTCACCCTGGCGCTCGGCATGGTCCGGTCCCGCAGCAGGTTCGGATCGCTGGCCGGACTGATCATGCTCGTACCGCTGGTCACCCCGGAGATCGTCACCGGTGTCGCCGCGATGCTGCTCTTCAAGGGCATGGGCATCACCCTGTCCACCGGCACCGTGATGCTCGCGGAGATCACCTTCTCCATCTCCTACGTGACGGTCATCCTGCGCTCCCGCATAGCCGCCCTCAACCCGGAGGTGGAGGAGGCCGCGATGGACCTCGGTGCGACCCGCTGGCAGGCCCTGCGCCTGGTCACCCTGCCCGCCCTCCTCCCCAGCATCCTCGCCGCCGCCGTGCTCATCTTCGCCCTCGTCTTCGACGACTTCGTGCTCGCGTACTTCACCACCGGCGTGGACCCCCAGCCCCTGTCCGTACGCATCTACTCCGCGATCCGGTTCGGCGTGCAGCCCACCATCAACGCGGTCGGAACCCTGATGCTGGCCGGCTCCGTCGGCCTCATCGCCCTGGCCCTGGCCATCCCACGCCTCTTCGGCCGTCGCGGCGGCCTCGATCTGCTCTCCGGGAAGTGACACCCATGGACACCGTCCCCGCCGTCCGGCTGGACAACGTCAGCAAGAGTTACGCGGACTCCTACGCTGTCCGAGACCTCACCCTGGACATCGCCCCCGGCGAGTTCTTCTCCCTCCTCGGCCCCTCCGGCTGCGGCAAGACGACCACGCTGCGCATGATCGGCGGCTTCACCGACCCCACCGAGGGCACGATCCTGCTGGGCGGCGAGGACGTGACGGAGCTGCCGCCCAACCGGCGCAACGTCAACACCGTCTTCCAGAGCTATGCACTCTTCGACCACCTCTCGGTCACCGACAACGTGGCCTTCGGGCTCAAGCGGAAGGGCATCGGCCGTGGCGAGATCCGCGAACGGGTCCACACCATGCTCGAGCGCGTACAGCTCTCCGCGCTGGCCGACCGGAAGCCGAGTACCCTGTCGGGCGGCCAGCGCCAGCGCGTGGCCCTGGCCCGCGCCCTGGTCAACCGCCCTCAAGTCCTGCTGCTGGACGAGCCGTTGGCGGCGCTCGACCTCAAGCTCCGCCGCCGGATGCAGGTCGAGCTCAAGCAGATCCAGCGCGAGGTCGGCATCACCTTCATCTTCGTCACCCATGACCAGGACGAGGCGCTGACCATGTCCGACCGCGTGGCGGTGATGAACGAGGGCCGTGTCGAGCAGTGCGGAACGCCGGAGGACGTCTACGAACGCCCGGCCAGCCGCTTCGTGGCCTCCTTCATGGGCACCTCCAACCTCGTGCCCGGCACCTACCGTTCCGGCCAGGTCCTCCTCGACGGCGGGGCCTCCTTCCCCGTCGGTACCCGCGACGGCCTCACCGAGGGCGGCAGCGTGAGCCTGTCCGTACGGCCGGAGAAGATCTGGCTCTCCGACTTCGAGCCCGGCATGACCCTGGTGAACGGGGTGGTCAGGGAGACCGTCTACTCCGGCCCGACCACCACGTACCTCATCGACCTCGCGCCCGGTGTCACGGTGTCCGTACTGGAGCAGAACACCGACCGGTCGCGGAACGAGGACCGCTGGAGCGGCGGCGAGGACGTGCAGATCGGCTGGAAGCCCGAGCACTGCCTGGTCCTTGACTGACCTTCGACTGATCCTCCACTGAGGTACGCGCGTTCCCGCGGGGCGGCCCCGCGTGCTCCCGGGAACCGCACGTACGACCGACCGGACCCGACGTCCCGGGCGGGCGGCCCTCCCCGGCCGCGCTGCTCCCGCTCCCCACGCAACCGTAGGAACGCCCCATGCATCACGATGTCATCGTGCTCGGCGCCGGGCTCGCCGGTCTGGCAGCCGCGCGCGACCTGGTCGCCGGCGGGACCGATGTGCTCGTCCTGGAAGCCCGCGACCGGGTCGGCGGACGGGTCGAACAGACCGTCCTGCCCGACGGCCGGCTCGTCCAGCTCGGCGGAGAAGTCGTCGGGCGCGGCCACACCGCCTATCTCGGCCTGGTCGAGGAACTCGGCCTCACCCTCGTACGGAGCTACGTCGCCGAGCCCGGCAACATGGCTCGCGCCACCCCCGAAGGCATCTCGGCCGACGAGCCGCCCCACTGGTTCGGCCCCGGCGACGAGGTCCGCCACCAGCGCGTCACCGCTGCCTTCGTGGCCCTCGCCCGTAGCGTCCACCCCGGCGACCCGTGGGCCCACCCCGACGCCGCGGCCCTCGACCGGACCTCGGTCGGCGCCTGGCTGCGCTCCGAAGGCGCCACCCCGGCCGTCGTCCGTCTCTGGGAGATCGGCCAACTCGCCCTGGCCAGCGGCTCGCTGGAGCGCACCTCACTGCTGGCCGCCCTGCGCAAGCACGCGGCTGTACCCGGCTCGGAGCACTACGACTACGAGGACTGGGAGGGCCTGCGCGTCGCCGAGGGCTCGGCCACCGTGGCGCTGTGCATGGCCGACGAGCTGGGTCACCGGATCCGGACGGGCTCGCCGGTCGCCGCGGTCGACGTCCGCCCCGGCGGCTGCACCGTACGCCTGACGAACGGCGAGACCTTGCGCTCCGACGCCGTCGTCAGCGCGCTCCCCGTCGGCCCCTTTCGCGCGCTGTCCGTCACCGGCGTCTCCGACGAGCGCCTGGCCTCCCTGCGCCGCCAACGGCAGGCGGTCACGGCCAAGTTCGTCGCCGCCTACGACCAGCCGTTCTGGCGCCTGAGGGATCTCAACGGCCTCTCGGAGTGCGAAGGCGTGCTCGGCAGCACCTGGCCGCAGAACACCGGAATCCTCTCCGCCCTCATCCCGCCCGAGCGGTACGGCGTGCTGCTCGGCATGCCCGCGCACCTCAGGGAGGACGAACTGCTCGACGACATCGCCCGCCTCTACGGGGCCGAGGCCCACAAACCGCTCGCCTCGTATCTGCGCCTGTGGGGCACCGACCCGTGGACCCAGGGCTATGTGACCCAGTGGACCCCCGGGGACGTCATGGCCGTCGGCCCCCTGCACGGCACCCATGAGCCGCCCTTCTACGTCTGCGGCTCCGACCAGTGGGTCGCCGGTTACATGGAAGGCGCGGTCCGCACCGGACGCGCGGCCGCCGAGGAGGCGCTGAACCGTGACTGACACCCCGAGCGGCACTGTCCACAACCACATCGGTGGAGCCGAACTGCCCGCCAACTCCGGCGCCACCATGGACCTCGTCGACCCCGCCACCGGTGAGGCCCACCGCAGCGCGCCCCGGTCGGACCGGTCCGATGTCGACCACGCCTGCGCCGTCGCCGCCGCGGCGTACGAGCACTGGTCCCTCTCCACTCCGGCGATGCGCCAGCAGGCCCTGCTGCGCATCGCCGACGGCATGGAGGAGCACGCCGAGGAACTGGTGGCGGCGGAGGTCGCGGACACGGGCAAGCCGCCGGAGCTGTTCCGCGACGACGAGCTTCCCGCCATCGTCGACACGGTCCGCTACTTCGCCGGCGCCGCCCGCAATCTGCCGGGCGCGGCCGCCGCCGAGTACACCGGCGGGCGCACCTCCATGCTGCGACGTGAACCCATCGGTGTCTGTGCGCAGATCACCCCGTGGAACTACCCGCTGATGATGGCGGTGTGGAAGGTCGCCCCCGCGCTCGCGGCAGGGAACACCACCGTGCTGAAGCCGGCCGACACCACCCCCGCGTCGTCCTCCGTCCTCGCCCGGATCGCGGCCGAACATCTGCCTCCTGGCGTCCTCAACGTCGTCTGCGGCGACCGCGACACCGGCCGCGCCCTGACGGTCCACCCGGCCTCGCGCCTGATCGCGGTCACCGGCAGCGTACGGGCGGGCCGGGAGGTGGCGGCCGCGGCAGCGTCGGACCTCAAGCGGGTCCATCTGGAGCTGGGCGGAAACGCGCCGGTCATCGTTCACGAGGACGCCGACTTGGAGACGGCGGCCGCGGACCTGGCCGCTGTCGCCTACTACAACGCGGGACAGGACTGCACCGCGCCCAGCCGGTTCCTGGTGCACGACGCCGTCCACGACACGTTCCTCGCGGAGTTCGCCGCCCGTGCAGAGAAGCTGCGGACCGGGGCGCCGGGGGAGTCCGCGGACTACGGGCCCCTCAACAACGCCGGGCAACTCGCCTCGGTGCACGAGCTGCTGGGCCGGCTGCCCGGCCATGCCGAGATCGTCACCGGTGGCTCGCCGGTGCCGCGGCCGGGCTGGTTCCACGAGCCCACGGTCGTCGCCGGTCTCCGCCAGGACGACGAGATCGTGCAGGAGGAGATCTTTGGACCTGTGGTCACGGTGCAGCGGTTCTCGGACGAGGACGAGGCGCTGCGGCTGGCCAACGGCGTACGGTACGGGCTGGCCGCCAGCGTGTGGACCACCGCTCTCGACCGCGCCATGCGCGCTACCCGTGCCCTGCACACCGGGATCGTCTGGGTGAACACCCATGGCACGACGGTCTCCGAGATGCCGCACGGCGGTGTCAAGCACTCCGGATACGGCAGCGATCTGTCCATGGCGGGACTGCTGGACTACACCCAGGTCAAGCACGTCATGCTCTGACGGCGCGGATGACGTACGGCGCGCACGCAGGCGCCGCCGTCATGCGGACCTCCGGGTGTCCCCGGACGAACTCCCGGTCCCCGTGGGGCCGTCTGCGACGATTCCGGACGTCACGGACCCCACGTGCGATCAGGGCGCAGTCATGGATGCGGTTACCGGACAGCGTCCCGGTCGAATCCCCGACCCAAGGCCCGACTCAAGGCCCGACTCAAGGCCCGACCCAAGGCCCGACCCAAGGCCCGACCAGGCTGGTCCGAATGGGGACTCACGCATGCTGAGGAAGGGACTGCGCAAAGGTCATCGTGCATGATGTGCCGCGCCCACGTCGGGCGGCCGCCCCCCGGGCGCTCCGGCGCCCGCAGGGGCGGCGGAGCGCCCGGTTTCGGGCTCACTCCGCGCGGCCGGACGGTCAGGTCACCGCGGCGCCGGGAGCAGGACTCCCGGGTTGAGGATCCGGTGCGGATCCAGCTCCTCCTTCATGGCGTTCAGGGCCGCCGCGAACGGATCGGGACGCTGCCGGTCGTACCAGGGTCGGTGGTCACGGCCCACGGCGTGGTGGTGGGTGATGGTGCCGCCCGCATCGAGGATCGCCTCGGACACCGCCGCCTTGACCGCGTCCCACTGCGCGGTCTCGCTGCCCCGGCGCGCCGGGGCGAGGACGGTGTAGTAGACGGCGGCGCCGTCGGGGTAGACGTGCGTGAGCCGCCGGTTCACCACGCTCGTGCCGCAGGCCGCCTCGGCCCCCCGCCGTGCCGCCTGCAGCACGGCGTCGTCGAGATCGCCGAAGCGGTTCCATGTCACGGCGGTTTCGAAGGTCTCCACCAGGATGCCGGCCGCCACCAGGGAGTCCCGCAGATAGGGCGCGGCCTGGAATCCGTCCTTCCACTGCTGTTCGGGCGCCTGACCGCCCTGCCGTCGTGCGTCCTCGTCCTCCGGGCCGCTGATCCGGGGCGGGCCGGCGAGCTCTCCGCCGTGATCGCGTACGCACTGGAGCGCCCGCGAGAGCAGACCCTCCTGCGGGTGGTGGGCGGATTCGAAGCCCAGGATCAGCACGGCCGAGGAGCCGTCGCCCGCCCCGTTCAGCAGCGCCTCACCCGGGTCGAGCAGACGGCAGTTGGCGGGCTGCAGACCGGAACGCACCACCGCGCGCGCGGCGCGGGCGCCCTCGGCGAACGTACGGTGGCGCACGCTCGCCGACGCGCGGTGCACCGGTCGGTCCTGGACGCGCAGCCATGCCTCGGTGACCACGCCCAGAATGCCCTCCGAGCCGATCAGTATCCGATCCGGGCTCGGGCCCGCGCCCGACGCCGGGAGACGGCGGCTCTCCCACGGACCGGCCGGGGTCAGGGCGCGGACGGACTGCACGAATTCGTCGATGCGCGTCCTGCCGGTGGCGTAGTGGCCGCCGGCGCGGGTGACGATCGAGCCGCCGACGGTGGCGTGTGCGTACGACTGGGGGTAGTGGCGCAACGTCAGCCCGTGGGGCCGGAGTCCGGCGTCGGCGTCGGGGAGCGTGGTGCCGGCCAGGATGCGGGCGGAGGCGGAGACCGCGTCCACCTCCAGGATGCCGGAGAGCCGGCCCAGGTCCAGGGTGACCGTCCCCGAGTAGGCGTCGCCGACCAGCGGCTCCACACCGCCCACCACGCTGGTGCCCCCGCCGTAGGGGATCACCGCGGCGTTCGCCTCCGCGCACCACTCCAGCACGGCCGCGGTCTCCTTCTCGTCGCGGGGGAGGGCGACGAGGTCGGGCGGGTTCGGGAACTCGCCGTGGAAGGCGCGGACCACATCCCGGTACGACTTCCCGTAGGCGTGGGAGACGCGTTCGTAACGGTCCGCCGAGAAGATCCCGGCGAGGGAGGCGGGGACGGCCAGCCCTGGTTCGGGCAGGCGAATGTCCTGAAGCCGCGGGGGAGTGCGCACCTCGGTGTCGCCGAAGCCGAGCATCTCGCGGGCCAGGGCGGCGGTTTCCTCCACCTCGGCGCGGCCGGGCTGCTCGTCCTCGTAGCCCCAGCCCCAGAACTTCCTGCGCCGCCTGTCGGCCATGCCTCCACCCTTCGTCCGACCTCACGTCGTTCCTCGCACGCACGCCGCGTGTGCACCCGCCATGAACCGTGCCCGTGACGAGCATCGCTTCGGGGAGTGGGAGACGGTAGCCGTGCCCGGTCATGGGGGCATTGACTCTCCGGGTCACTCCGTTGACGCCGTCGGCCACACCCCGTTGACTGACCGCCATGCCGACACCCGAGGCCCCGACCGTCGCCGCTGCGTACGCGAATGCCGTGATCAGCAACGGGACCGACCCGGGGGGAGACGCAACGGATCGGGCACCCCGCGACCGGGGCGCCCGCGCCCCCGAGGGGGGCGCTTGGGCCTCCTCCGCCGAGCGGCTGCCCTTCGCCGAGGTGAGACGCGTGTGGGAGCGAGTGCTCGGACCCTCCGAGCGGCCCCACACCGGTCTGCGCATCGGGAACGGCCTGCAGCCGTCCGCCCTGCACGTCCTCGGTCATCTCGTCCTCACCTGCACCAGCCTGGCGGAGGCCGCCGTGCATGCGGTCCGCTATCTGCCCCTGGTCAGCGAAGCCGGTGCGCTCCGGCTGGAGCGCGGCGCGCACCGCTCGCAGCTGGTCTACCGGCCCTCCGTCCCCGAGGGGGCGATGCACCCGCAGCAGGTCGAGGCCGTCGTCGCCGCCTCCGTCAGGGCGGCCCGCTGGATCGCCGGGCGCGTCTGGGCTCCGGCGGCCGTCTCGTTCACCCACGCCCGTATCGGCGAGCCCGAGCCCTATGCGCGCATTCTGCGGTGCCCGGTCACCTTCGGGGCGGACCGGAACACGGTGACCGTGACGAACCGGGAACTCGATCTGGTCCGCGGCCCGGCCGACCCCGAACTGGCCGCGCTCCACCGCGCTCACGCCGACCGGCTCCTGTCCGCCCTCACCGCGCCGGACAGCGTCAGGCAGCGGGTACGCGGCTGGCTCGACCGGGCGCCGCTGGACGGCGTGCGGCCGGAGGACGTCCAGGACGCCCTGCATCTGAGCGAGCGCACCCTGCGCCGGCTGCTGCGCGAGGAGGGCACGTGCTGGAGCGATCTGCTGGACGCGGCACGCCACGACCGCGCCCGGCGCCTGCTTGCCACCACCGACAGGACGCTGGAGCGCATCGCACATGAACTCGGACTCAGCGGGGCACCGGCGTTCGTCCGGGCGTTCACACGCTGGGAGGGCACGACACCGGGGAACTACCGGCGGCGGCTGACGACCTCCTGAAGCGGGGGAGAGGCGGCCCGGTTCCTTGAAACGCCGCAGTCCAGAGGCTTGTACGGTCCTGCGCGCCGACCGGGGACGGAGTGCCGCACGCCGGTTGTGCGGTGTTCAACCACATCTCGTACACAATTCTGTCCCGAAAGGTCACAGGGGCGTTCCGACCACCTACGCTGCTTCCTAGCCAACAAGGAACAAGGGGGCCGAGCGTGGGCACCAATGAGATGTCCGCCTTCGGGGTCGGTCCGGACGAAGAGGAGATATACCGGCACTTCCTTCGCAATCCCGGAACCCCTGCTGACGACATCCAACTGCTGCTGCACACCGATCCCAAGTCCGCTCAAGTGGCCCTGGACCGGCTCTGCCGGCTCGGGCTGCTCCGGGCCTCCGGGCAGCTCATCTCCCCCATGGACCCCGACATCGCACTGGGCCGGCTCATGGACATCCGCCTCCACGAGCTGCACCAGGAGCTCCAGCGGGTCACCCAGTTCCGGCATGTGATCGACGGCCTGCGCGCCGAGCAGGGGCTGCGCTCCGCCTGCCGCCACGGCATCGAGCAGCTCGAAGACCTGGACCAGGTGCGCGGCCGCATCGCCGACCTCGCCTTCTTCGCCCGGGACGAGATCCTCTCCGTCGAGCCCTACACCGAACTGCAGCCGGAGAACGTCGAGCAGGCCCGCCCGCTCGACCTGCGATGTCTCCGCCGTGGCGTGCGCATCCGCAGCGTCGTGCTGCGCAAGGCGCTCGACCACGGCCCCACGGTCGGATACTTGCGCGAACTGGTCTCCCACGGCGCGCTGATCAGGGTCGCCGAGGACATCACCGAGCGGATCCTCGTCTACGACCGCCGCATCGCCATGGTCCCCGTCGATCCCGCGGACACCTCACGCGGGGCCTTGCTCGCCCACGAAGGGGGCCTGGTCGCCAACATCATCGCGCTCTTCGAGAAGATCTGGGACCAGGCCGAGGACCTGCCGATGGGTACGGACGCGGCGGACGACACGGCCTCGCGGGGCCTTTCCCAGACCGAGCAGCGCGTCCTGGTGCTCATGTGCTCCGTCGGCAAGGACGAGGCGGGCGCCCGCGAACTGGGCGTCTCGGTGCGCACCTACCGCCGCCACGTCGCCGACCTCATGCGGGTGCTGGGCGCGGCGAGCCGGGCCCAGGCTGCGCTGCTGGCCCGTGAGCGGGGCTGGATCTGAGGCCGGGGCCCGCCTGAGCGGAGCCGCGAAGAGCACCCCGGACCTCCTCGCGCCAGCCGCGCAGCGCGCTGTCCGCGAGCACCCGGGTCACCGCATTGCGCACCGCGCTGCTGCCACCCGTGCCCTCCAGCCGGATCTTCAGCCGTACCCGGTCGCGTTCGACATGGGGCGTGCACGCCCAGTGCGGGGGGAGCAGTCCCACGAGTCTGATGGCCGTGGTCGCCGCCGCTGGCGCCGCCATATCGCTGCGGACCGCGATCACTTCGACAAAATCCGTGCTCATGGTGGTGCCTCCCGTAGAAGGTGCAGAGCCGCATCGGTCATGGCCGTGATGCCCGTGGGCAGGGCCGTCCGGAGGTCGGGGGCGAACTCAGGGGAGTGATTGGGCGGTACGGGACCGCCCTCCGAGAGCGCGGAGCGCCATTGCGCAGCGCTCGTCGCGCCGAGCATCCAGTACGCGGTGCGCACCCGATTGCCGCCGTGGAGTTCTGCCCCGTGCGCCCCGAACCAGGAGAAGTCCTCGGTGGCCGTCGCGCCCGGCCAGTGGGCCACACGTCCGGCGCCGAACCCCGCCGCATGGACGGTGCGCAGTGCATTCGTGAGATCCGGGTCCGGCACCAGGGCGGGGGACCGGGAGGTGACGGTGACGAGCGGGTCGTCCGGGCAGCCGGAGGCCGCGCACTCGCCCCGTACGATCCGCTCGACGGCGTCAGTGACGCGCCGCAGCGCGGACTCCGAGAACGCCCGTACGGTAACTCCGAGTTCGGCGCGGTCGGGAATGATGTTCCCGCGTTCTCCGGCGCGGAGCGAGCCGACGGTGAGGACCACCTGCTCGGCCGGGGCCGTCTCACGCGAGACGACGCTCTGCAGCCGCAGGACCACCGCCGCGGCCGTCACCACCGGATCCACCGCGAGGTGCGGGGTCCCCGCGTGGCCGCCCCGTCCCCGTACGACGATGTCGAGGGTGGCGCTCCCGGCCATCACCGGCCCATGACCGTGCGCCACCGTCCCGGCGGGCAACGGCGCGGTGTGCTGGGCCAGGACGACGTCCGGCGTGCCGAACCGCTCGTACAGCCCGTCCTCCAGCATGGCCCTGGCCCCGCTCAGAGTCTCCTCGGCCGGCTGCCCCACGACGAGGAGGGTGCCGCTCCAGGTGCCGCGGGCGCGGGCCAGCTGCGTGGTCGCCCCGGCGAGCGCGGCGAGGTGGAGGTCATGGCCGCAGGCGTGCATGACCCCGGGCACGGTGCTGGCGTAGCCGAGTCCGGTCCGCTCCCCCACGGGCAGCGCGTCGAGTTCGGCGCGCAGCATCACGGTCGGCCCGGCTCCGTTGCGCAGCACCCCGACGACTCCGTGGCCCCCGACCTTCCGCGTCACCGAACAGCCCTGCCGCTCCAGGTGGTCGGCGAACCGAGCGGCCGTACGGCTTTCCTCTCCGGAGAGCTCGGGATGGGCATGCAGGTCGAGGCAGAGCTCGACGGAGGGTCGCAGTACGTCCGGGGACACGTCCATCCGTTGCACACCCTTCTTTCTCCTCGTGCGAGCCTGCGGGTCCGGGCCTTCAGGGAGCGGGCCCTTCCGCTGACAGCAGGTGTCAGCGAAGTGACAGCGGAAGCCGGGCCGATCTGCCAGCGACGGCGGATGCAATGGGGCCACCCCAAGGGGATGACCGCCGGAACAGCCGGTGGGGCCCCTGTGACCAAGGGAGAACGCCATGGCCCCGAAGACTGAGCTCGCCACCCTCGCCGACGAGATCCTGGAGCTGGAGTCGGAGACCTTCGAGATCTCGGACTACTCGGACGCCTCCGAGGTCGTGCTCGCCGGTTCGACGTCGTGCTCCTCGACCTCGACCTGCTCCAGCACCACCAGCACCACCTCCTGCAGCGCCTGATCTCGCGCAGCTCACCGCCCGGTACCCCCCCTCCTGCAGGGGGTGCCGGGCGCACTGCGTGTGCGGGGCACTGCAAGCATGCCGGCCCTGTGCCCGGCACGTGCGGTGCGCCGGACACGGGCGGGGCCCCCGCGGCCGCTGCCGTCACGGGAAGGGATGCGGCACCTCCTTGGCGCCCGTCCTGCCCGCCTTCGCCAGCGCATCCCACAGCCGCGGCATGCGCAGGGCCCGCTGCCGGGTCCACCCGAAGTCCAGCGGAAGCAGCCCCGGTACGGTCGTGCTGACCGTGTGCAGCCCCATCCGCTCCTGCTCGGGGCTGGTCTGGTCGACGGCGATGACGTCGTACCCCGCGCGCACCAGCGCGTCGCGCACGAACAGCAGATCGTCCCGGAGGTCGCCGGTGCGCGGGCGTACGGCCTCCCACCCGGCGAATGCCTCCGCGAGCGGCAGTACCGCCGAGGGTTCCAGATATTCGCGGGCATGACGGGCCATCACCGGCAGCCCGTAGAGCTGGGCGTGGTCCTTCAGATGCTTGACTCGCGTGAAGTCCCCTGCCATGGCCTGGAGTTCGTCGTGCCGATCGGCCACCTGGTACGGCAGATGCGGGATGTAGGTGAGGACCTCGGAC
The DNA here is from genome assembly GCF_040681345.1 of Streptomyces sp. NPDC051776. Classification (NCBI taxonomy): domain Bacteria; kingdom Bacillati; phylum Actinomycetota; class Actinomycetes; order Kitasatosporales; family Streptomycetaceae; genus Streptomyces; species Streptomyces sp. NPDC051776. The sequence continues at coordinate 44,149 of NZ_JBFAYQ010000014.1, forward strand.
AGCGCGGAGTCCACGGTGGCCTCGGGGTCCAGACCGGCGGCCGCGCTGAAGGCGAGCGTCCCGGGGCCGCCGTCGCGCCGCACGGCGACCGCTGTGACCACGGGGACGCCCAGGTCCATCCGGTTGTCGTAGGCGTGGACGTCGTAGCCGTGCAGGGCGGCCCGGTCCAGCATGGTGCGGACGGTGCCGCTGCGGCAGGAGCCGAGATCGATCCTCGGCAGCCGGTCGCGGCCGTACCAGGCGAGCAGGAACGCGTCGCGCTCGATGAGTTCGAGCAGTCCGAAGAGCGTGGCCTCTTCCGGACTGCCGCCGGTGGCACAGCCGTTGGAGCACTCGAAGACGAAGTTGTCCGCCTCGACGCCCGCGCTGTAGTGCACCAGCCGGGCCGGTACGAGGACGGGCCGGTCGGAGCGCAGCGAATGGCCCCACACCCACGGGATGGCGCGGTCGGGGTCGAAGGGGCTCACCAGCGGGTCGGAGGCGTAGGTCTCGGGGGCATAGAAGCCGCACTCCGCCGGGTCGAGGACCGACTCGCCGTGGACGGCCCGAAGCCGGCGGTACGAATCATGGACGGGAGAGGTGCCCCGGCGCCGGTGCGTGCCCGCGTAGCGCTCCAGTCCTTCGAGGTAGGCGAGTGTGCGGCTGGTGGCGTAGCTGTTGGCCTGGCCGCTGAACGTGACGTCGTTCAGGCCGGCGTACCCGCGGACGAAGTTGGAGCCGGCGACCGGGGCCGTTGTGGTCGAGGCCGGGTTGATCCAGACACCCGAACCCAACGCCCCGCACACGGGGTTGGCCAGCGCCGCCGTGGGCAGCGGGAAGGACTCCAGCGGCCGGAGCCGGTACGCGGCGCGGTCGGGTTTCGGGCGGGAGACCGGCCGCAGCCGCACAGCCTCCGGGGTGTCGGGCCGTACGTTCACGCACCGCGGGCACAGCGGCTCCGGCAGCACGGGGAAGGTCGCGACGGCCAGCGTCCTCAGGTCGACCCGGGTGACCTGACCCAGCTCGCGGTCTGCGGCCACCGGCGCCGCGGCCTTGCGCGGACCGCCCAGCACCGCGCGATAGGCGGCCCAGACGGCGTCGAGCGCGTAGTCGGTCAGCACCGGCCAATCGGTGGCGCCCCGCGGCAGGAAGCCGAGCTCCAGCGCCTCGCGCTCGGAACGGCTGCGCAGCCGCTGCCAGCGCATGGCGAGGCAGTTCCCGCAGGCGCGGGGCGTATCGCTGCCGCCCCAGGGGCCGATGAGGACGGCGCGGGAGGAGAGATGGACGTTCGCCCCGGGGCGTACGGTCGCGCTCGGATCCGTCCGGCCCTCGCCCAAGGTGTCGGCGCCACCGAGCGGCACGACGAGCGGGGCGGGTAGCGCGCGTCCCTGGTGCAGGGTGAACTCCTCGTGGCGCAGGCCGAGTTCGCGCTGCAGCAGGGACCGGCCCGTCGAGAAGGGCGCCGCCTCGGGCGCACCGGTCGGCGTCACGAATTGTCGCTCCAGCGGAAGGTCTTCATCGCGATGAGGCCGAAGACCAGGGTGTACGCGGCGAGTCCGCCGCAGGAGACGAGCATGTCCCTGCCGCTGCCGTCACCGGTGATGGCAGCGGACAGGCCATCGTTGAAATAGCGCAGCGGGAAGATACGGGAGAGCGTCCGGAGCCACTCCGGCATGCTGTCGAGCGGAAAGAACGAGCCCGACAGGAAGGCCATCGGCACGATCAGGCAGTTGGCGATGGCGGCGACCGACTCCGGTGTCCTGGCGTACGAGCCGACGATGGCCCCGATGGCGAGGAACGCGGTGATCCCGAGGACGACGATGGGCACCGCGAGCGGCCATGTCCCCGCCAGCGTCATCCCGAAAACCGGGAGCAGGGCCACGGAAAGGAACAGTACGGCCTGGGCGAGCCCGATGGCGACGGCAAGGAGGTAGCGGGAGCCGAGGACGGCCGTCAGCGGTGCGGGGCTCATACGGATGAGGCGGAGGATGTCGTCGCGCCGCCACTGCATCAGGACGAAGCCGATGCCGAACACGGCGGCGTTTGCGATGCCCCAGGACATGACGCCGGGGGCGGTGTAGTCGATGTACTTCTTCCCGCTCTCGTCGACGGTCTCGCCCTGGAAGAGCAGCCCGAAGACGACGAGGAACATCAGGGGGAAGGCGAAGACGAAGAAGAGGGTGGTCTTGTCCCGGACATGGGCCCGGTAGCCGGCCTGGCTCAGCGCGGAGAATGCGCTCATGGTGGTGCCTCCGTATCTTTCGTGCGTGCGCACCGGGCGCCGGGTCGTGTCGTTCGGATCGGCTCGGATCAGCCCGCGGCCTCTGGTCCTGGGCCCCACCCAGCGGTGGCCGGGGGAGGGCACTGCCAGGCGTCGCGGTCCCGAGGTGACCCGGAAGACACGGCCTAGCCCTGGGCGGAGCCGGTGAGTTCGAGGTAGACGTCTTCGAGGGTGGCGGTGCGGGTCCGAACGCCCTGGAGTCCGGCGATCGCGTCGACCGCCGCCAGCACGGGGCCGGAGTCGAGGGTTTCGAGCACGACAGTGTCGCCCTCGAGCGTGGCCTGCTGGACTCCGGGAATGGCCAGCGCCTGGTCGAGGGGCAGCCGGTAGGCGGGCACCAGCAGCCGCGTCACGGGGCTGCCCGCCGAGACGAGCCGGCCGGGGGTGTCCAGGGCGGTGATCCGGCCGTCCACCATGATGCCGACGCGGTCGCACAACTCCTCGGCCTCGTCGAGGTGGTGGGTGGTGTAGACGATGGTGCGTCCCGCGCTCTTGAGGTCCCGCAGCACCTGCCACAGAGCACGGCGTGCCTGCGGGTCGAGGGCCGCGGTGGGCTCGTCGAGGAAGATGAGCTCGGGCTCGTGGACGAGGGCCGAGGCGATGGCCAGGCGCTGCCGCTGCCCGCCGGAGAGGTCCTCGACGCGCTGGTGGGCCTGCCCGGTCAGCCCGACGGTGGCCAGAGTCCTGTCCACCGAGCGGCGCCGGGCACCGTAGAGCGCCGCCACCGTCTGCAGGTGCTCGCGCGCCGTCAGGCGGACGAAGAACGCCGAGGCCTGCGTCTGCACGCCCAGCCGCGGCAGCAGTCGCACATCCCGGGGCCAGGGGCGGTGCCCGAGGACGGAGATGGTCCCCGAGTCCGCCTGCCGAAGACCCTCCATGATCTCGACGAGGGTCGTCTTGCCGGCGCCGTTGGGGCCGAGCAGGCCGAAGAACTCGCCGCGCTGCACGGACAGCGAGACACCGTCGACGGCCCGGACGTCGCCGTACGTCTTGCGCACATCGTCCAGCACGGCAGCCGCTTCGGGTGGCTGCGCGCCGTTCGCAGGGGTGGTGTTCACCGTGTTCTCCTTCGTGGTCGTCGGTTTCACAGAGTCGTCAGCAGGAAGAGGACAAGTGCTGCGACGGCTGCGACCAGGGCGCAGATGACGAGCACGGTGCCGAGCACGTAGGTGATGTAGGCGATACGTGCGCGGCGCGGATAGGCGGCGGCCGCCGGATCGCGCCGGACGGCCAGGGCGAGATAGGTCCGGCTGGAGGCTGCCAGTCGGGTGGCCCCGGCCAGTTGGGCGGCGATCTTGTAGCCGTCGAGGGGCGGCAGCGGGACGAGCATGGCGAGGGCCTGGGCGCTGCCGAGGAAGACCATCCCCCCCAGAGCGTCGTGGGTGGCCTCGTCCGAGGGGACGAACAACCACGCGGCGCAGAAGGGGAGCAGGAACAGCAGGTTCATCACGGCCCCGGCCACGGCGGTGGCGATCCGCTGCCCTCGGGTCCGCAGATAGAGGTAGTTGCCGACCTCGCAGTACATCATGATCAGCGGAAGCCGCCAGCGCAGGCCGATCTCGGTGACGTGCCCGCCGTAGTGCCGGGCCGTGACGCCGTGCGCCAGTTCGTGAAGTGTGGTGCTCAGCCACATGAGGCTGCCCGCCCCTGCCAGCAGGACGGGATTGCGGAGCAACCCCCATGCGCCGAGCACGAATTCGCCCAGGTGCAGCAGCATCACCACCTCCATGCCGGCGACCATGAGCAGCATCGGCACCATCGCGTACGGGCTGAGGAGAAAGCGGGTGGCGCGGTGCAGGCGGGCGGTGGTCGCATCGGCGTCGGTGACCAGCCGCCGGTCGCCCCGCATGAAGCTGTTGCGGGCGTGCTTCCGTCTCTTCCTGGACCGTGCCCCGGCCGACATGGAGGTGACGGAGGCACGCTCGGTGCCCTGCAGCAGCCCGCGGCTGCCCAGCATCCCCAGGATCCGCTGCCAGTTGGTGTCACCGAGCCTGCGGCCGTACTCCTGCGCGTAGTCCGCCCCGATGGCCTCCAGGCTGCGGGTGCCGTCCATGCGCGAGATGAGGAAGTACTCCTTGACGCCCACCTCGAACGACCGGCCGCTGTCGGCGTCCTTGATGAGGTGGACCGTGCGGGCGCCGTGCAGCATCCCGCTGCTGATGAGGATCCTCTTCCGCAGCGCCGGGCGGTACTCCGCCAGTTGGGCCTCGGCCGTCGTCATGTGCCTGCCCCGACGGTGAACTCCCGCAGGACGCGCGCGAGGACGTGGGAGAGGTACGCCTCGTCGCGGATGGTCACGTGCAGCCGGTTGTTGGTCATGTGCATATAGGGGGAGAGCAGGCGCGGCAGGGCCTTGTCCGGGTCGGTGAACGGTACGAGCGACCCGTCCGCGGACGGGAACACCAGCTCTCCCCGGACCGACAGGTCATGGGCGCGGTCGCGCAGTTCACGGCAGTGCGCCGCCCAGCCGTCGACGAACGCGGGAAGCCTGCCCGGCTCGCCCGAGGCGACGGCCCGCCGGATGTGCCCGAAGCGGCGGGCAAGATCGGGGGCCATCTGGGCGTAGTTGCGGTCGTACTCGTCGGTGCCGATGAAACCGGTGTCGGGGAACGCCTGGTGCCAGAACTGGTAGTAGCTCTCCAGATAGCCGGCGAGCCGGTCGCCCTCGGGCATGAAGCAGCCGGACATGACCATCATCAACTGCGCGGACGTGCCGAGCAGCACCGTGCGCAGATGCAGGTTCTTGGTGCGGAAGGCGTCGATGACCAGATCGCTGGAGCGGCGGAAGTGCCACTCGGCGAGCTCGATCCCGGCCGGGCCGCCGTACTTGGCGTACTCCGGCTCGTAGGGCTCGGCGCTGCGCGAGTTGTTGGGTTGCAGCCGCATGCGGCCCTGGTCGTCCAGGTACGCGGTGCGGTCGGCCTCGGGGAACTCGATCTGGAACAGCGCGTCGTAGAAGTCGCGGAGGAAGCCGGAGTCCACCTCGTAGAGTGCGGGACGCTCGGCGAGGAAGGCGTCGACCGCCTCCTCCGTCCGGCGCCGCACCTCAGGCTCGGCCTCGGGCGAGGTGGGACGGATGCGCAGCCGGACGTGCGGGCCCTGCAGCCAGTAGTTGATGAAGAAGTAGTTCGCCAGCAGCCCGTCCGCCTCGAGAGAGGCGATGAGGGGGCGGATGCACTGGAGGAACATCGGACGGGGGTTGGCGGCGTAGAAGATGTGCGTCGCCTGCCAGGCGCCGCGCCGCTCGCCGCTCGCGGTGCCCGTGCCCGTGCCGCTCGCGGTGCCCGTGCCCGTGCCGCTCGCGGTTCCCGCGCCCGTGCCGCTTCCGGTTGTCACGTCTCATCACTCCCTCGGGTGGAGAACACGGTCTCCACGGCAAGTTCCGCGACGTGGCGGCCGCGGTCGGAAACGGCGTGCAGGCCGTCCTCCTCGGGCAACATCTCCCGGAATGCCACGCGGGCCCCGGAGTTCTTCAGCAGCGCCTCGAACGCCGTGAGCGACAGGAAGCTGTCGAAGTCGACACAGCTCGGCTTGGACCCGGTCGCGCCGCGCCCGCCCCCGTCCGACACGGTCGCGAAGACCCGGTCGGGAAGCCCGTGCGCCCGCCGCCACCGGTGCCACTCCAGGAACCAGTCCTCGTCGCTCACCCCGGGCGCGCGCAGCGGCAGGACGGATGCGGGCGCGCTCCATCGCCGGCGGCTGAGCACCACGTTGCCGTGGCGGACCCGGGGGCGCCGGGTCACCCCGTTCTCCGACTCGCTCTCCGGGATGCCGCCCCAGACGTCGAGCGGTGCGATGGACGTGGGGGAGAGCAGGAGCAGGGTGCGCGGGATCTCGGGCAGCGCGAGCGGTACGAGATAGCCCAGGTAGACCGGGACGACCTCGCGGCCGAGCCGGGCCGAGCGCAGCACGAGCCGGTCCCCGGCCTCGTCGTGCTCGATGTACAGGTCGTCCAGGCGGAGTTGGCACTCCGCCGGAAGCGTGCCGGTCTCGCCGGGGCAGATGATCTCGTGGTCGGTCAGCCGCCCGTGCAGATTCAGATTGCTGGTCACCGAGCCGCCGGTGACCTCCGCGAAGACCACACCGTCCGGTTCGATCGTCCCGGCGTGGGCGCGCAGCTCCTCGTCCAGCCCGTCGAAGCAGTGAGTGAAGCGGCTGAACGGGAAGCTCAACCCGCCGAACGAGCGGTTGAGCACGAACAGCGGCCCATCCGCCCCGTCCGAGAGCTGGAAGTGATGGCTGAGGGTGGCGAAGTCCGGTGTGACGGTGGTGAGTTCGCCTGCCACCTCCTCGAGGAACGCCCCGTCGAGGCACAGCTCCCCGCTCTCCTCACCTCCGGCCGCCGCCTCGCTCCATGCATCCCACAGGCTCCGCATCCGGCCGGAGAACGCCTGGCGGGCCGTGTCGAGGGCCTTGATCTGGGGGAGCCCCAGCCAGTTCTCCTCCGGTACGTACCGCCCCTCGGCGTCGTACGCCTTCCGGCCCGCTGTGAACGACAGGTACTGGTCGAAGAAGTCCTCGTGGAAGTCGTGCACCAGCTTCAGCAGGTCGTCGCAGCGCCCCCCCTGCCCGTAGCGGGCCAGGAAGAAGCCCTTGAGCGTGATGCGCTGAGGCAGCGTCAGGTCGAATGCGGGCAGCACGCGCTCCACCGCCCTCAGCGGCCCCTCCGCCAGCTCCGTCCAGGCGGCCGGATCGCACGCCACGTCACGTCCGGCCACCGCGTCCTCGTACAGCACCGTCTGCGGCACCTTCGCCCGTTCGGCGCCCAGATCCACCTGGATGCGACGCAGTCCGCCGCGCAACTCCTGCAGCAGGCCCCGCCGTTCGGCCGGACTGGCGTGCGCGAAGCGTTCGACATACGAGGCCGGCCCTTCCAGCGCCTGTGCCAGCTCCTCGGCCCAAGGCCGGTCGAGGTCCCGCAGCGAGTCCTGGAAGGCGCGCAGCGGATCGATGTCGTGGACGCCGGTGCGCAGGCCGGGCACCTCGATCATCCCGAGACCGAGCAGCGCCTCCAGATAGCGCTCGCACTCCTCCTCCGGTGCCTCTTGCTCGGCGGCCAGCCAGTGGACCAACTCCCCATAACGCAGGACGGGTTGCTGCTCGAAGAGGGAGATCATCCGCTCCAGCGTGCCGCTGCGGCGCAGGAAGAACAGTCGGTCCTTGACGGAGTCGAAGGTGACCGCGGTGTCGTCGTCGCCGGCCGTGACCAGTCGCCGCACATAGCGCACCCGGTCGTCGTCCCGGCCCCAGCCGGAGGCGAGGGAGACCGGCAGGTCGGCGCGCCGCTCACGGTGGTCGGTCACGGCCTCGGCGAGCCGCCCCAGTGCGACCACATTCAGTTGCGGATGGCTCGTCCAGTCCGTATCGATCCGCACGGTGCGGTCGCCGGCCGCACGCCCCTCGGCCCGCTCGAACGCGCCCAGCGCCACACCGGTGAAGGTACTGAACGGGCTGGTCTTGCACGCCGTCCGGTAGAGGTACGCCACGACGGACCGCTCGATCTTGCGCTGCCGCTTGTCGGGGCGGGGGCCCGCCGTGGCCACGAAGTCGTCGATCTGCGCGTCCAGCGACGGTGAGGCGAGCAGCAGTCCCCTGCGCAGCCGCTCCTCGCCCGCGAGACGCCGCAGCTCCTCCCGGGAGCGCCCCAGGTCGGCGGCGACCAGCCCGGCGCCCTGGGCGCGCCGTGCCTTCCACTCCCGCCGCTCCTCCAGCCAGGCGGCCAGTACCTCGGCCGTGGACGCGTCGAGCGCCGCGACCAGGTCGACGGCGGCACCGGGGTCGCGCGGGAGACGGTTGTTGAACACCTCGCGGCGCAGGGCCAGCAGCGTCCGCCGCCTGGACTCGTCCGTACATCCGCCGACCAGCGCGTGCAGGCGGTCCCCGATGGACTCGCCCGCCGCACGCAGTCGGTCCTCCTCGGTCAGGACGTCGTCCGCCCAACGGCGGCTCTCCGGGCAGCGCAGTCCGTGCACGGACTCGACGGGGAGCCCGGCGACGCGGAGCATGAACCGGCGGCTCAGCATGGGGAGTTCCTTCCTTCCGGTACGCATCCGCTCAGGCGATCTCGTGCCGGAAGTCGGCCGGATCCGGCCGCTCGTTGCCGATCATCATGATCAGCAGCGGAGCCTCACCGGTGTCCTCGATGCCGAGTTCCTCGATGTACGAGATGTTGTCGAAGCCCAGGGCGACACCGCAGCCCAGCTCCATCGCGGAGGAGGCGGTGTAGAGGGTCTGGGCCATGGCGCCGATCGTGGCGTTGACCAGGCGGTAGCCCCGGTCTCCCACGGCGTCCAGCACTGCGGCCGTGCGCACCGTGGCGACCAGCACGGCCCCGGCCTGTTCCAGGTTGTAGTTGGCCAGGAAGTAGTTCTTCTGCAGGAACAGCCCCAGCGGGCCGTCCTTCACCAACTGCAGTTCGTGTGCGTCGGGGTCGTAGGCGTACGCGCCCGGCGTGATCCCTTCGGTATGGCTCACGATCGCGTACAGCTTGGCCAGCGGCGGATCCTCCGTATGCCCGGTGTCACCGCCGAGCCGGGCACCGGCCTGCGCGGCGGCCAGGCAGGTGGCGAGCTGGGCAGCGGAGATGGGGCGACGGGCGTCGAAGCGGCCGAAGCTGCTCCGGCGGCTCCGCAGCGCGGTGCGCACATCGGTCGTCAGGGGCTCGGCCGGCGGCAGCGGCAGCCGCTCGCTCTCGCCGAGGGGCGGGGCGGCGGCCGGCGCGAGGGCGCCGGGCGCGGGGCGGGCCGTGGCCTGCTCGGCGGTGGCGGCCTGCATCGTGAGGACCGCATCGAAGGTGAGGACCGTGCGCGACCGTTCGACGTCGCGGTGGCGTACGGAGGCGTTGGCGGCGGTGGTCGGTGCGGCTGGGGCGGACCGTTCCCCGCCCTCCCACGCCAGCGGGATCACCGCGAAGATGCCCTCTTCCTCCGTGCGCACCCCCAGCAGCCGCGCGAGACGCTCCTCGTCGAACCACAGCGCGGGTTCCACGGACAGCCCGCGGGCTCGTGCCCACATGCGCCAGGTCTGCACGGCCGCGCCGAGGTCCATGCTCACGACATGGAAGGAGAAGCTGTTGTACTTGAAGGCGTTCTGCCAGTGCTTGACGCCCACCACGAGGTACTGGTCGGTGGAGCCGGGCCCCGGCGCACCCTCGCCGAGCGCCGCCCGCACCTCCCCGGACACATCACCGGTGAGCAGCCGCTGCATGGCGTGGTGCCGGGTGGCGTAGTAGTGCACGCCGGGCGGCAGAGGACCGCTCGGGCCGGAGATCCAGTAGATGCTGAGCGGATAGAGGCCACCGCCGGATGCGGTGCCCCGCGACCAGTTGGCGAGCGGATAGAACGGCAGCGCGTTCAGATCGCTGTTGGCCTGCACTCCGAGCCGGCGCCCGGTCAGCCCGTAGGAGTCGAGCAGCATGCCGGAGAGCGCGGCGAGGTCGAAGGGTCTCTCGCCGCCCGGCGGTTCGGTGCCGGACAGATCGAGACCGCGTTCCAGCGTGGCCTCGGCCGGATAGTCCCCCGTGGGCAGCGGCAGGCTGTCCACGCCCGGGTAGTACTTCGTCTTGCGCGGTCCGTCGGGCCAGTTGGGGACGAAGCCGATGGGCTCCATGCCGACCCGGTTGCGCCGCATGATCGCGGCGGCATAGTCATGGGCGTACCCCATGGTGCGCTCCTCGGTCAGGGGAAGGGGTGCGGGGCCGGGTTGAAGTCCGCGGGCGTGAGATCGCGGTCGCGCAGTCCGGCCTCCCGCAGGGCCGTGCGCAGCCGTGGCATCCGCAGCGCCCGCTGCTGCTGCCATCCGAAGTCGATCGGCAGCAGGCCCGGGACGATGACGGAGACCGTCGTCAGCCCCAGGTCCCGCTGTTCGGGCATGGTCTGGTCGACGACGATCACGTCGAAGCCTGCGTCCGTCACCGCGCGGACGCACATCAAAAGGTCGTCGCGGACGTCCGCGGACGGTTCGGGAACCGAGCCGTCCCCGTAGAGCTCCGCCATCGGCCGGCGCGGCGGGCGCGGGGCGCCCGGCTCGCCGATGAGGAAGTGGGCGTGGTCGCCCATCTCAGGGATGCCGTACGCCAGCGGATGGTCGTGCAGGGCCTCGACCTTGGCGAAGTCGGCGGCCATGGCGCGCAACCGCTGCTCGTCGCGCTCGGTCCTGCCCTGGAGGTTGACCGCGTCGGTCGCGATTTCGCACAGGGCGCCCGCCACTGCGGCCTCGGGGTCGAGACCGGCTCCCGCGCCGAAGCACATCCGGCCCAGTCCGCCGTCGTGGCGGACGGCGACGCCGGTGACGACGGGGATGGGGAAGGTGATCCGGGTGTCGAAGAAGCGGGCCTCGTAGCCGTACATCTCCAGCCGGTCGACCATGTGGCGGGTGGCGGCGCGGGTGCTGGTGCGCGGGTCGATCTCCGGGAGGGCGGCCCGCCCGTACCAGGCGATGAGGAAGGCGTCCCGTTCGACGATCTCCATCAGCCCGAAGTAGGCGGCTTCCTCCAGACAGCCGCCGGACGCACAGCCGTTGGAGCTCTCCTGCACGAACCGGTTCTCGACGCCCGGGGCGTGATAGTACGTCAGCACCTCGGGCACGAGCACCGGTCGGCCGTCGCGGAGCGACCAGCCCCACACCCAGGGGATCTCCCGGCCGGGTGTGAACGGCGGGATGTAGGGGTGCGCTCGGTTGAACTCCTCCGAGTACAGCCCGCATTGACGCGGGTCGAGGGCCCGCTCGCCCGCCGCGAGCAGTCCGTCGAGCGAGTCGCGTACGGTCGTGGTCTTGGCGCGGGACCGCATCCCCGCGTACCGTTCCAGGCCTTCCAGGACTCCGATGCGCACGCTGTCCGCGAAGGTATCGGCGTGTCCGCCCCAGAACGTCTCGCGCAGATACTCGCCCGAACGCATGGAGAAGCAGCCGATGGTGGCGGACGTCGAGGTCGAGGACACGTCGTGGACGACGGAGGGGCCGAGGGCCCCGCACACGGGATTGGCGTAGGGCTCGACCGGCAGGTCGTAGGTGCGCAGATCCCGTACCCGGAACGTGCCGGCCTTGTGCTCGGGCGCGGGCCGGAGTGTGAGGGCCGCCGCCTCGGCGGTGTCCTCCTCGGACCGGCCGCACCACGGGCACTCGGGGTCGGGGACGAGCGGGTAGCGCCTGATCTCCAGGGTCTCGAGGTCGACGAGATGGACGGCGGGGAACGGGCCCCGGTCCTCACCGGCGCCCCGGCCCCGGGCCGCGATGAGACCGGCGAGTGCGGTGGCGGCGAAGGGCGTGGCGTACGGCGACGGGCCGGCGGCCCGGGTGCCGGAGCCCAGTTCGAGCGCCTCGCGGAGCGCGATCGACCGTACGGACTGCCAGCGCCGCGTGAGGCAGCGGGGGCAGGGCCGCTGCGGGCCGGCCCGCCCGGAGGGCGGTGGGAAGGGACCGGCGACGGCGTGCCGCCCGTAGAGGTGCACGGGTACGGCGGGGGAGTCACCGGCGACCGCGGCCAGGACGTGGCCGGGGCCGGTTCCCCGTTCGGGGCCGGGTGCCGGAGCCGAGGCGGCCGGAGACGAGGAGGCATCGTCCGCGAAGGCGTTCCGTACGCCCAGCAACCCTATGCCGACGGCCGCGGAGCTGCCATGGGCGGCGAGATCCCTGCGCAGCATCTCCGCCACCTGCGCGCAGGAGCGGGCCAGGGGCTCGGGCGCGCGGGAGGTGGCGCCGTCCTTGGCGCCCGCGGGGGCGCCGGGTGCCCTCGTGGTTCGCCCCGCCTTCGCCGCACGGGGCCCGCCCTCCGGCACGCCCCCGTCCGCGCGGCGCACGGACTCAGTTCGCATCGGTGCCGCCCCCGGTCCGGACGGTGAGGAGGACGCGCGCCGTTCGGATACCGCCGGCCGGAAGGTCCGCGGGCGTCGTGGGCACGATCAGGACGTCCCGGCCGGCCGCGCGCAGCCGGTCGAGCAACGCGTCCCACGTGATGGCGGAGGAGCCCGCGGGCACTGGCCCGTCCGTCACCGCAACGGTCCCGGGATCGAGGTCGACGACCAGCGGGTCGCCGGTGTCGACGGACCTGCCGTCGGCACCGGTCTCGGCGGCGATCTGAACCGCGCCCAGGAGATCCCGCAGTGCCGCCGACGCCGCGGCCGCCCGGGACAGATCGCAGCCGACGGCCCAGCGCGCCGTGCCCTCGCCGCCGCTCTCGCGGGCGAGGACGGCATACGCGCCGGAGCGCTCGCTCTCACCCAGGTCGAGCAGGTCCACCCCGATACCCAGGTTGCGCGCGGACTTGAGCAGGAACACCAACTCCGGGTGCAGATCGGCCTCTTGAAGCCCGTCCTCCGCGACCGGGCTCACCCGTGCGGATCCGCGGACGGCATGGAGCAGCGCGTCGTGCGACAGGGCGGAGAGCAGACCGCGGCCCGCCGCCTCCTGCGGCGTGGCGCCCGCACCCGCACCGGCGCTGGAGGCCAGATGCAGTCGTACGCGGTTGTACGGGCCGAAGGGCCGCACCGCGGCCGCCGGGACCAGCACCTCTTCCTTGGTCAGCAGCGAGGAGGCGGGCGTCCAGGCCGTCACATCGACCTCCGTGGCGCCCGTACCGCCGCCGGTGGTCAGGGCCGCCGGGCTCAGCGTCGCCTGGCCGGACGCGGAACGCCCCTCCTCGGCGGTGGCCGGTGCGGCCGGGGCCCGTACCGGCACGACGCGTTCGACGTATGCCTCGGCGGCCGCGTACAGGGCGCGCATCCGGGCACCGGCCAGATGGTGCACGTCGAACGCCGCGATCGTCCGCCGCAATCCGTGGCCCAGTGCGACCTCGACACGGCTGACCTTGAGCGGGGTCTGCGTCAGTTCCTCGTCGTCGTAGCGGCAGAAGACGCCGGCCAGGGGGCGGACCAACGCGTCGCTGGTGCGGTTGAGGTCCTCGACGAGCCCCTCCGCGTCGCGTGCCGTCTCCACGGTCGGAGTCCGGGGGAGGGAGAGACCGGTCGCCAGCACCTGCCCGGCCTCCTCGGACGCGTCGTCCCCTGGCCGGCAGAGGGCGCACTCGGGGTGGGGGTGGAGCGGCTCCGCGACGACGTCCAGCGACTCCAGGTCCTGGACGAGGACCTGACGGTCCGTCTCGGCCGGGAGGGCACCCGTGGTGAGGCGGAAGACCTCGTAGCCGAGGAGGTTGCCGGACATGGCCGCGACCGGACCGGTGAGCGCGCCGTCCACCGGGGCGGGGGCGGACCGTCCGACGGCGGCCTCGCGCCAGATGTCGGCCGCCGCCCCCGCGTCGACGTTGGCACCCAGGCGCAGCAGCGCGCAGGACCAGCAGCCGCTGGAGCCCGCGGTGCTGAGCGGCCCGATGACGGAACGGTTGCCGAAGGTCCACGCGGGGATCAGCGTGCGGCCCGGAGGCACGCCCTCGGACAGCAGTCGGTGAGCACGGCGGGACGCGTCGGCGCCGGTGACCACGACGACGTCGTAGTCGGCGAGTTCGTCCCAGCCCGGGTGCGCGTGCGCGCGTTCCGGCGGGGACTCCGCAGGAGCACCGGGGCCGCCGAGCCGCACGATCTCCACCGGGCAGCCGTCGGCGGCCAGGCCGTCCGCCTCGGCTCGTACGTCGGGGAAGTCGCGCAGCACGCCGATCCGGGCGCACCCGTTGCGCAGCAGGCTCAGGGCGCACCACTGTGCCACCGCGTCGCCACCGAGGACCGCGACCCCGGTCTCGCGGAAGCGGCGGAAGCGTTCCGCCGGACCGTCGGCGTAGTGGTCGACGTAGGCGATCTGCGCGGCGAATCTTCGGGCCGCGTCCGCTTCGGGCCCCGCCTCCGGGGCCGCGGTGTCCCCGGGCGGGATGTCTCGGGCGTAACCGCGTTTGTAGAGGGTCTTCACCAGTTCGGCGGCCATGGTCTGCTGGGCGGGGCCGAAGCCGTCGCAGATGGCCGACAGTGTGTGCTGGCCGTTCAGATGCGGGACGAGGAGGGAGGCGAAACGGTACGCCGTACGTCCCGTCAGATGGAATCCGCCGTCGGCGTTGTGGAAGAGCACGCCTCCGGGGGTCTCGGTGAAGAGAACGTCCCGGTTCACGCGCGGCCGGGTACCTGCCAGCGCTTCGAACGCTTCTGGAGCCATGGGGTCAGACTTTCTGTGTGGTCTGGGTGTGTTGGGACGCCCTACGCGCATAGATGCGGAGGAGCTCATGCATCCGGTACGGGCCGGGCGGCCCCTCCTCGAGCAGCCCGGCCTCGGCCAGCCGCTCCAGTACCTCCTCGGCCTCGGCCACCGGGAGGCCGAGCGCCTCCGCGGTGTCCTCGGTCCTCACCTTGTCGTGGGACCGGGCGCCGATCCGGAGAAAGGCGTCGGCCAGGCTCGGGCCCAGGCGGTCCAGAGCCTCGCCGAGTACCTGCTCGACGGACATGCCGGGGTCGTCGGTGAGCGAGAGCCGGGCCATCGGGTCGTCGGCCAGCCAGCGGACGCTGTCTGCGAGGCCGAGTCCGGGGCGGGTGAGCAGACGGGCCGTCAGGATCCGTAGCGCCAGCGGGTAGTGGGCGCACACGGCCGCCAACTGCCGTGCCGCGTCGGGCTCGGCATCCACCCGCTCGGTGCCCAGGACGGCCACCAGCAGTTCCCGGGACTCCGCCTCGTCGAAGGCGCCCAGCCGGTGCACCGAACCGCCGTGGGTGGCCACCAGTCCTGCGAGGCCCCGGCGGCTGGTGACGACGGCGGCGGCGCCGGGTGCGGAGGGCAGGAGGGGACGGACCTGGCCGGCGTTGACGACATCGTCGAGGACCAGCAGGATGCGGTCGCCACCGCCGTTGCGGGCGTTCCGTGCCCTGAACTCCTCCAGTTCCGCGGACACTTCGGCGGGGCGGCGGGGTTCGCCGCCGGGGCCGGTCATCGTCACCAGGAACCGTCCGCCGGGAAAACGGTCGCGGACGAGCTGGGCGACATGGCAGGCCAGTGCTGTCTTCCCGATGCCCGGGGCGCCGGAGACCAGCACCGTGGCCGGGCCGCCGGTCTCTCCCGTGAGCCGGGCCGCCATGGCCGCGACCTCCGCGGACCGTCCGCTGAACGACGGCACCGTGGGAACCGACGGCAGCACGGCGGGAGCGGCGGGAGCGGCGGGAGCGCTGGTGGCAGGTGCGGGCTCCTTCTCCTCTTTCGCCGGCTCCGCCGTGAGCGCGAGGATCTGCGGTGCGGGACGTTTGCCGGAGGCCGGGCCGAGATCGTCGCCGCGGAGGATGGCCAGTTCGAGCCGCTGCAACGCAGGGGAGGGGTCCACCCCCAGCTCTTCCAGCAGGTACTCCTTGACCCTCCGGTACTCCGCCAGCGCCTCCGTCTGACGCCCCGTCCGGTACAGACACTCGATGAGCTGCTCCCGGAACCGCTCGTGGCCCGGGTGGGCGCGCGTCGCGCTCCACAGCTCGACGAGCGCCTCGCCGCAACGGCCCAGCGCGAGTTCGAGGTCGCAGGCGCGCTCCACGCACCGCAGCCGCTCCTCGGTCAGCCGCGGGACCTCGTCGCGGTGCAGGACGTCGGACCGTACATTCGCCAGCAGCGACCCCTGCCACAGCGCCAGGGCGCTCTTCAGGACGTCGAGCTCCGTCTCCGGGTCGTGGCTCAACCGGGCCGCGCGGCGGACGCATTCGCGGAAACCGATGAGGTCGAGGTGCTGCTCCCCCGCGACGATCCGGTAGCCGCCGGGCACCGCCTCGATGGGCGTCTCGGTCACCCCGTGCTTGGCGAAAAGCCGACGCAGCCGCAGGACGCACGTCTGCAGAGCGGCCTTCGCCGTGGCGGGCTGGACCTCGCCCCAGACGGTGCGCAGCAGGTACTCGGCCGAGACGACGGAGTTGGCGTGGAGCAGCAGGGAAGCGAGCAGGATGGTGGGCTTGGACGGAGCGAGCACGACGGATTCCGGCCCGTCGGTGATGCTGAGCGGGCCGAGCAGTTGGAAGCGCATCGCCGCCTACTGCCAACCGTTGGCGCAGGCGCGGAACTCCGCGGGCGGGGCGGGCCGTTGGAGACCGGCGGTCGCCCCGGCCCAGAGGTCACAGAAGGTGTCGAGAAGGGGTTGCGGAATCAGGGGCGAGGCGACCCCGGAGAGGTGCCGCGGCGACGACGGGGGACCCTCCGTCGAGGTCGCCGCCGCAGCACCGGCTGATGTGTACAGGACCGCCGCACCGAGTCCCAGGACGAGCGCCGTCCGCGCCCAGAGTGTTGGTCTGCGGGAAACTCCGGTCACGTTCTCCCCCTTGCCGTAGCTGGTCAACTAGCGGGCACGCAAGACCATGCCAGCGAGGGAGGGGGCGTAACAGACAGAAGGCTGACAGCTTGTTGCACGCGTGGAGGCAGCATGCTGTCAGCGCTCAAGTCCGTGTCCAGGCGCCCGGTGACTTTGGTCCGCGGCTGCCGAGGAAGCGGCGGGACAGGCCACGCGGCCGACGCGTGTGCGCTGCGGATGATCATGGATCGTTGACCGGTCGCCGTACGGCGAGGGGTGCGCCGTTTCGCTACCCAGGCCCCGATCGGAGCTGAGCCGAGGGGGAAGTCGAGCCCGCCGGACCCCGTCGTCTCGTCCGTACGAGGCGCGGGGCCGGCCGGGCCCGGTGGTCCGGCCGGCCCGTCCCGGGAGCGGGCCGGAAGTCCGGTCCGAGCGCGGCCGTGTGGTCAGACCGAGGTGCCCACGGGCTCCCTGGCCCCCTCCTCCTTCTCCGTGATCCGGACCCGGGACCCGGCCTCGTTGTGGCGCGTCACCCAGGTGTCGAGCGCAGTGGTCGACGCCAGGTCGCGGTGGCGCAGCCCGGTCAGGTCCAGCTCGACCGGGCGGTCGGCGGGCAGAGCCTCCAGGGAGTCGAGGATGACGGGCAGGCGCAGGAACGTGGCGTTGCCGGTGAGGGATACGCGGATCGCCCCGCTGCCCGTGTCGGCTGACCGGATACGGACGTGGGAGGTGTCCCAGGCCAGCTTGACGATGGAGAGGCCCAGCCCGATGAGAACGCCCTCGAACATGTTGACCGTCACGATCGCCAGCGCCGTGGCCACCAGGATGACGGCCTCCATCCGGTGCTCGCGCCACATCGGGACGATGCGGTCGGTCGGCAGCAGCTTCCAGCCCGCGTGGACCAGAACGCCGGCGAACGCCGCGAGCGGGATGATGCCGAGGACCGCGGGGAAGAAGACGGCGAACAGCAGCAGCCAGACGCCGTGCAGGACCCGCGAGAGCTTCGTCCTCGCCCCGGCGTTCACATTGGTCGCGCTGCGGACGATGACGGCCGTCATCGGCAGGGCACCGAGCAGACCGCACACGGTGTTGCCCGCGCCCTGGGCCATCAGCTCCTTGTCGTAGTCCGTACGCGGTCCGTCGTGCAGCCGGTCCACGGCCGCGGCGCTGAACAGGCTCTCGGCGGAGGCGATGAGGGTGAAGGAGACGACGGTTCCGATGACACCGACCTGGGCGAGCGCTCCGAAATCGCCGCCACCGGGAAGGTTGACGGACTCGAGCAGGCCCTGCACCTCGACCTGCTTCAGGGGAAGGCCGAACAGCCAGGTGACGACTGCGGACAGCACCACGGCGACCAGCGCGCCGGGCACGAGGCGGACCCGCCGCGGCATCCGCTGCCAGCCCAGCATCACCAGGACGGTCCCCGCCCCGATGCCCAGGGCCGACAGGGCGTGGGGCGAGCCGAGGACGGTGGAGACCAGGCCGGGCAGTCCGGCGATCTTTCCGAGCCCGCTGGAGGGCGAGGACTGGTCCGCCATCGCGTAGAGCTGTCCGGCGATGATCACCAGGCCGACGCCGGCGAGCATGCCCTCGACCACGGAGACCGAGACGGCACGGAACCAGCGGCCCCATCCCAGGAATCCGAGGAGCAGCTGGATGAGCCCGGCGGCCAGGACGATGACGCCGAGGGCGCCGAGACCGAACTCGCGGACGGCCTCGGCGACCAGCACGGTCAGACCGGCGGCGGGACCACTGACCTGCATGCTGCTGCCGGGCAGCATGCCGACCAGGATGCCGCCGACGATCCCGGTGATCAGACCGGTCTCGGCCGGGACACCTGAAGCGACGGCCACACCCACGCAGAGGGGCAGGGCGACGAGGAACACGACGACCGACGCGCTGAGATCGCGGCCGAAGGAGGGGGGAAGCATCAAGGACCTCTCGGTTCTGTCATCCGCGTCATCGGGAGACGACGGGTCGGGAACGGCGTGCGGCACCACGGCTCACAGGGGCAGGAATTCCTCGACTCCGGCGCGGTGGGTGCTGACACGGCCGGTGTGGACCTCGTAGAACCAGGCATGCAGGCGCAGCCGTCCGTCGGCGAGCCGAGCGGACACACAGGGGTACGTACGCAGTGTCCCGAGCTGGATCAGGATGTGCTCCTGCACGGCGCGGGCGATGTCGGGCACGGTCGCCCCCGAGCCCCGCGGCGCGCTGCTGACGGTCGGCTCCCGCTCGAGCCAGCCCCGCACCGCCGGTACGGCTCCCAGATCCGCCCCGGTCACCAGCGCGGTCACCGCGCCGCATCCCGAATGTCCGCAGATCACGATGTCGGAGACGCCGAGCACCTCGACCGCGTACTCGATGGTGGCCGCCTCGCCCGTGGCGTGCACGGCCGAATAGCGGGGGACGACGCCCCCCGCTGTGCGCAGCTCGAACAACTCGCCCGGCCTGGCACCGGTGATGAGCGCCGGGACGACCCTGGAGTCGGAGCAGCTGAGGAACAGCGTGTCCGGCGACTGTCCGGCTTCCAGATGGCTCAGCTCCGCCCCTTCGCGGCTCGCGAAGCTCCTTGCGTGGTCGATCAGTGCGTGCACGTCGCTCTCCCCTTTGCTCGGGTGACGGGTATCAACTGCGCCGAACGAGTGCCCCGTTCGGCCATGTCGATCACCGTGTCAAAGCGCACCTGAAGCCCACCTGAAGCTGTTTCACAGGGTGAGACGGGCCGGGGCGGGAGCAGGGAGGAGTAGACGGGCGTTAGGGGCGTTGGGGGCGGTCGGGATGCCGGCGCGCCCGGACGCAAACGACGAGGCACCCCCGGCAAACACCGGGGATGCCTCGTCACCGGAACGTGATCGATGCGCGGGGTGGTGCGGGGCCGTTCATGCGACCGGGGCACCGAACTCCGGCTCGTGTCAGGGGCGTCGCAAACGACAGGCCGTCATCAGGCGGCGCTGCGGCCCACGATGACGGACTCGCGCCCTTTCGCGCCCTCGACCACCGTGAGCGCGACCGTACGCACCTCCCGCGCCCGCCACAGCCACAGGACGTCGCGCCCGAAGGACCAGACGAGCGAGGCCAGCGCGAGAGCCACGGTCGCGAACGCCACCGCGTACGGCAGGAGTTCGCTTCCCGCCACGACCAGGACGATGCCCTGCGTCGCCGCCACGGTCTTGCGCGCCCTGCTCGGTGGCAGCGCCCCGCGCATCCAGGGCAGCACGCGGGCCGCCGCGACGAACGCGTAGCGCATCATGCCGATCGCCAGCACCCACGGTCCGAGCGAGAAGGAGTCATGGAAGCTGAGCACGAGGATCAGAAAGGCGTCGACCTCCATGTCGAAGCGGGCTCCGAGCCGGGACGACGTCCCGGTGCGCCGGGCCACCTGCCCGTCGACCGCGTCGAGGATCAGGGCCACCGTGGCGAGCGCCACCAGGACGGTGACGGGCGGGCGCCCTCCGAGGGAGTCGGCGACCAGAGCGGCAACACCCCCCGCGAGGGTCGCCCTGGCCAGCGTGACGTGATTGGCCGGCCCGAAGGACCGGGTTCCTGAACGACGCAGGGCGAGGGTGAGCACCACCCAGGTGGCGACCGCGAAAACGGAGCCGGTCAGCCATCCGACAGGCCCCAGGCCGACCGCAAGCCAGAGCAGAGCCAGGAGCAGTAGCTGAGCACCTATCCCCGCGGTCGTTTCCTGCCGGAACGGCCGGGTTTCGTACCCGCCGTATACGGCCATTGCGCCTCCTCCGGCTGTGTGACAAGTCGATCAGTGCCGCGTACCGTACCTGCGGACTTCGTGACTACTAACAACGTGAACCGTCGCCCCAGCGTTCAAGGAGGCTGCCGATGAATCGCGCCGCCCGCGCCTTCTGGCTCCGCTCTCCCGGACACGGGGAGATCCGGACGGTCGACCTTCCCAGCCCCGGCGCCGGTGACGTCGTGGTGCGCACCCTCTGCTCGGGAGTGAGCCGCGGGACGGAGACGCTGGTCTTCCGCGGCGGGGTGCCCGAGAGCCAGTACGGCACCATGCGGGCGCCGTTCCAGGACGGCGACTTCCCCGCCCCCGTCAAGTACGGGTATCTCAACGTCGGGGTGGTCGAGGAAGGGCCCGGAGAGCTCCTCGGCCGTACGGTCTTCTGCCTCTACCCGCATCAGACGCGGTACGTCGTCCCCGCGAGCGCCGTGACCCCGGTGCCGGACGCCGTCCCCGCAGAGCGCGCCGTGCTGGCCGGAACGGTGGAGACCGCGGTGAACGCCCTCTGGGACGCGGCGCCCATGATCGGCGACCGCGTCGCCGTGATCGGAGCCGGAATGGTCGGCGCGAGCGTCGCGGCGCTGCTGGCCGGGTTCCCCGCCGTCCGTGTGCAACTGGTCGACGCCAACCCCGCCCGGGCGGCGCTGGCCGAGGCGCTGGGCGTCGACTTCGCACTGCCCGAGGACGCGGCGGACGGGTGCGACCTCGTCGTCCACGCCAGCGCGACCGAAGCCGGGCTCGCGCGCGCCCTGGAACTCCTCGATCCGGAGGGCACGGTCCTCGAGCTGAGCTGGTACGGGGACCGGAAAGTCGCCCTTCCGCTGGGCGAGGCCTTCCACTCCCGCCGTCTCGTCGTACGCAGCAGCCAGGTCGGCACCGTCTCCCCGGCCCGCGCGTCCCGGCGCACCTACGCGGACCGGCTCGCGCTCTCCCTCGACCTGCTCGCGGACCCCGCCTTCGACGCACTGATCACCGGCGAGTGCGCCTTCGAGGAGCTGCCGCAGGTGATGCCCCGTCTGGCCTCCGGCGACCTCCCCGCGCTGTGCCACCGAGTCCGGTACGGAACCGGCCCGGAATCGGGCTGAGCAGATCTCCGCTCCGGCCCGTACCCATGGGCACGAGAAGCGAGCTCGGACCGGGACACGGGCCCGGCCCGCACCGTACGCCCCTGCCGGGGCGTTCTCCGCACAACCTGGAGGGTCATCCGTTGTTCAGCGTCACCGTCCGCGATCACATCATGGTCGCTCACAGCTTCCGCGGCGAGGTCTTCGGGCCCGCGCAGCGCCTGCACGGCGCGACCTTCCTCGTGGACGCCACGTTCCGACGGGCCGAACTGGACGCGGACAACATCGTCGTCGACATCGGGCTGGCCTCCCAGGCGCTGAACGGCATCACGGCGGAGCTGAACTACTGCAATCTGGACGACGACCCGGACTTCGCGGGCATCAACACCTCCACCGAATTCCTGGCCAAGGTCATCGCCGACCGTCTGGCCGACCGCATCCACGCCGGCGCGCTCGGCGAGGGCGCCCGCGGTCTGGACGGCCTCACCGTCACCCTCCACGAGTCCCATATCGCCTGGGCCGGTTACGAGCGCTCGCTGTGAAGCCCGCCGACGCCACCCCGACGACCGTGCCCACGGTGCACGTCGTCCTGCCCGGTGACGTCGACGACCCGACGGCGCCCAGCGGCGGCAACACCTATGACCGCCGCGTGTGCCTGGAACTGCCCCGCGCCGGCTGGCGCGTCCACGAGCACCCGGTGCCAGGGACGTGGCCCCAGCCCGGAGCTGCCGCCCGCGCCAAGCTGGCCCGGATCCTCAGCGGGCTGGCGGACGGCAGCGTCGTTCTCCTGGACGGGCTCGTGGCCTGCGCCGTCCCCGACATCGTCGTCCCAGAAGCGGCCCGGTTGCGCCTGGTGGTGCTACTGCACCTGCCGCTCGGCGACGAAACGGGACTGGCCCCCGCCACCGCCGCGGACCTCGACGCCCGCGAGCGCAGGACCCTGCAGGCGGCGTCGGCCGTCGTGGCGACCAGCGCCTGGGCCGCCCGCCGGCTCGTCGCGCACCACGGGCTCGCCCCGGGCCGGGTGCACGTCGCCGCCCCGGGCGCCGACCCCGCACCCAAGGCCCTCGGCACCGACGGCGCGTCGCGCCTGCTCTGCGTCGCATCGGTCACGCCGCGCAAAGGACAGCACAGGCTGGTCGGCGCGCTGGCGACGGTCGCCGACCTGCCGTGGACGTGCATTTGCGTCGGGGGACTGGGCCAGGACCCCGCGTACGTCGTCCGACTGCGCGCCCTGATCGCGGAGTTCGGGCTCGCGGACCGGGTGCGGCTCGTCGGCCCGCAGACCGGTGAGGAGCTGGAGGCCAGCTACGCCGCGGCCGACCTCCTGGTGCTCACCTCGTACGCCGAGACATACGGCATGGTCGTCACGGAGGCCCTCGCACGCGGGATCCCCGTCCTCGCCACGGCCGTGGACGGCCTCCCGGAGGCGGTCGGGCGCGCGCCGGACGGAAGCGTACCGGGCCTCCTCGTACCGCCGGGTGATCTCCAGGCCCTCGGCACCGGGTTGCGGCGCTGGCTCGAGGAGCCCGATCTGCGCGGGCAGTTGAAGGTCTCGGCGCGCCGGCGGCGGACCACGTTGGAAGGGTGGGACATGACGTCGCGCAATCTCGCCGCCGTGCTGGAGCGGCTTCCGCAGGCCCCCCGGAGGTCGGCATGACGAAGACCGAAGTACCGCCGTACGCCCCGGAGTGGCTGGAGTTGCGGGAGGGCGCGGACGCCGCCGCCCGCGCGAGCGAACTCCTGGCCCCGCTGCGCCGGCATCTGGCCGCGCTGCCGCGCTGGGAGCCGGGCGCCGGACTGGTGATCCGCGATCTGGGCTGCGGCACCGGCTCCATGGGACGCTGGCTCGCCCCCCGGCTGCCCGGCCCTCAGCGCTGGGTGCTGCACGATCGCGACCCCGGTCTGCTGGCGCACGCCGTGGCCCGGATGCCCGCCGCTGCCTTCGACGGCAGCCGCGTCACGGTCACCGCACGCCACGGCGACATCGCCCGGCTGTCCACGGACGACCTCTCCGGCACCGCGCTGGTGACGGCCTCGGCTCTGCTGGACGTGCTCACCCCCGACGAGGTGGACGGCCTCGTGGCGGCCTGCGCCGGTGCCGGCTGCCCCGCGCTGCTCGCGCTTTCGGTCGTCGGACGTGTCGAGCTGACCCCGGCCGATCCGCTCGACGCGGAGATCACCGAGGCGTTCAACGCCCACCAGCGGCGCAGCGATCACACCCGCCGGCTGCTCGGCCCGGACGCCGTCGCCGTGGCGTCCGACGCTTTCGCCCGGCACGGCATGGACGTACAGGTGCACAGCAGCCACTGGCGGCTGGGCGCCGACCAGTCCGCGCTGACCGCGGAGTGGCTGCGGGGCTGGGTGGACGCGGCCCGCGAGCAGCGTCCGGATCTCGACGCGTCGGCCTCCGCCTACCTGCAGCGCCGCCTTGCGGCGTGCGACGCGGGCGGGCTGCGCGTGGTGGTGCACCACAGCGATCTCCTCGCCCTGCCCCGCCGGACGCCCGGGGGGCCGCGATGATGCGTGCGGCCTGGGCGAGGATACGGATCCTCGTCGGCGTGGGGATTCTCGTCGTCCTGCTCTGGCGGCTGGGCAGCGACGCGTTCGTCGACGGGCTCCGCAGGATCGACGCCGCGGCGCTCCTTGCCGCGCTCGCGCTCGGCGTGATCACCACGGTGTTCAGCGCCTGGCGCTGGTGCCTGGTGGCCCGCGGGCTGGGGCTGCGGCTCCCGCTCGGCCAGGCCGTCGCCGACTACTACCGCTCCCTGTTCCTGAACGCGGCGCTGCCCGGCGGAATCCTCGGCGATGTGCACCGCGCCGTACGGCACGGGCAGGACGCCGGTGATGTCGGACGCGGAGTACGGGCGGTGGTCCTGGAGCGGACCGCGGGCCAGGTGGTGCTGATCGGCGTCGGCGTCGCGGTGCTGTTCGCCTCTCCGTCACCGGCCCTGCATGATGTGAGGTCTCTGGTCGCCCCGGGTGCGGTCCTGGCGTTCGCGGTGGCGGCCGCGATCGTGGTCGCGGCCGCCGTGGGCCTCCGGCTGGCGCCCGGTGCGTCCCGCGTCCGCCGTGCGGTCGGCTCCGCTCTGGTTGAGTCCCGCGAGGGGCTGTTCGGCCGGGAGAGCCTGCCCGGCGTGGCGGTCTCGTCGGCCGCCGTGCTCGCCGGGCACCTCGCCACGTTCCTGCTCGCCGCGCGGGTCGCCGGATCCGCCGCGCCCGCGGTCGAGTTGCTGCCCCTGATGGTGCTGGCGCTGCTCGCCATGGCCCTGCCGCTGAACGTCGGCGGCTGGGGGCCGCGGGAGGGTGTCACCGCGTGGGCCTTCGGCGCCGCGGGTCTAGGCGCGACCCAGGGGCTGACGGTCGCCGTGGTGTACGGCGTGCTCACCTTCGTCGCGAGCCTGCCCGGCGCCGGGGTGCTCGCCGGCCGGTGGCTCGCCGGACTCCGGCCGCAGCGGCCGGAGTTCGAGTTCGAAGAGCGTGTCCTCGCCGAGAGCGGAGCGGCGCACCGCGGGGCGTAGGGCTTCCCGCATCACCGGGGTGCCGTCGAAACGGAGTCCCGGGATGCCGTCGCCGATGAGGACCGGAGCGACAGTGACGTAGAGACGGTGGAGGGCCTGTTCATGGAGAAAGCGCGAGACCGTGACACCGCCGCCCTCGACGAGCAGGCGGCCGAGGCCGCGCCGGGCCAGGGTGTCGACCAGGCGCCGGGGGGCGAACGCCGCACGGTCCGGCAGCGGCAAAATGTCCACACCATCCGGAACGTTCAGTTTTCTACCTCTGCTCGGTCGGGTACGCCCGGGGCCGGCATGGTCCGGGTCCGAACGGTCCGGGCCGGCATGGTCCCGGCCCGAACGGTCCGGGCCGGCATGGTCCCGGCCCGAACGGTCCGGGCCGGCATGGTCCGGACCCACCACCCACAGCGTCGGTGCGGCCCCGTCGGTGAAGACCTGGCGATCCAGCGGTACGCGGCCGTGCGGGTCGAGGACGACGCGGACCGGATTGGTCCCAGCGCAGGCGCGCACGGTGAGCCGGGGGTCGTCGGCGACGGCGGTACCCGCTCCGACCACGACCGCATCGACCAGGGCGCGCAGGCGGTGGAGGTGGCAGCGGTCCTCCTCGCCGGTGACGAAGTCGGCGTCGCCGTTACGGGTGGCGATGAAACCGTCGAGACTCTGCCCGAGTTGGGCGAAGGCCAGGCGCGGTCCCCCCAGACACAGCGACGCATAGCGATCTGCCAGCGCGTCCGCTTCCGGGGAGGCGTCGCCGTCCCAACGCCAGGTGCCGTCCGTGTCCCGGACCAGCCCGGCGGCCCGGGCCTGGACCGCCGTCCGTATGCCGAGCAGCCGGTCCCAGGCTTCGGCCGCCTCGAGTGGATCGTTGCGATGCGGCGCGCTGCCGGTGGTCATCGGTTCACCTCGGGGTGGTCGGGGCGCGCGGAACCGGTGCCGGCCCCGGAGAGAAGGGAGTAGTACTCACCGAAGGATTCCGCAAGGCTCGCCAGAAGTTCTTTTCCCTTTTCCGCCGACGCCTTCGAGGGTCGGCCGATGACACCCGACTCCGTATAGGCGGCCATACCGAGCGTGAGCAGATGCCTGCGATCGTCGGCGAGACAATCCGCCGTTTCATATCCCGGACGAACGAGTTCGGGATGGGCATGAAGGAGGATGGACGTCTCGAGTTCCCCGGCATGCATATCGCTGAACGATGAAGTCTCCACACCGGCGCGTGAGCGTGCGGCATCCCAGTCCACCGAACCCGGGAAAAGCGCCATGCGGGTGCCCCTGCCCGCGGATTCCTGAACCGCGTTGCGTAGTACGTAGTTTCCGCCGTGTCCGTTCACCAGAATCAGGGACGCGACGCCGGAACGGCGGAGCGAGTCCGCGATATCCCGTACGACGGCGAGGAGCGTCGCGGCGGAAATGGAGACCGTGCCGGGCCAGTCGGCGTGCTCGTGCGAACAGGAGAGGGTGAGCGGAGGGAGGTGGTGGACCGGGTACGCCGCTGCGATCTCCCGGGCAATGGTGCAGGCCACGACCGTGTCCGTGACCAGTGGGAGAAATGCCCCATGTTGCTCGAAACTGCCGATGGGCAGCACGGCGACACGGGCTCTCCGGTCCCTCACCTCCTCGGTCGTGCTCGGCGGCAACAGACTCCCGGAAGCCGCCCCGTGCGTTTCCGAACCGCTCATGCCATTCCGGCCTTTCGCTCCTCGATACGTGTATGCGGCCGCCATCCGGCCCGAATGCGGCGTGCAAACGGACTTTCCGAGCCGGTACCCGCAAGAGCAGAGTACGCGGCATCGGTGATCCCTCCCAAGGGGCGAACGCGACGAACTCCGCAACTTGTTGAAGTGTTGCCACTTCATTCTTCATACAGGTCCCGCGCGGCGCGCATTAGGGGTAGCATCTCGGCATGACAGCAATGGATGTCGTGACCGACCCAGGCCCAGGTCCATCAGGTGTCGTTCGCGTGGTAAATGTCCGACTGCCCACCGTGCACGGCGATTTCCGCGCAATCGGCTACCTGGACCGCGACGGCGGCGAGGAACAAGTGGCGCTGGTATACGGCGATGTCGCGGGAGAGCGCACGCTGACCCGCCTGCATTCCGAGTGCCTGACCGGGGACGCCTTCGGGTCCATGCATTGCGATTGCGGAGATCAACTGTCGGCGGCGCTCCGCGCCATCGCGGCCGAGGGAAGCGGCGTTCTCGTCTACCTCCGCGGCCACGAGGGCCGGGGCATCGGGTTGCTGGCCAAGCTGCAGGCGATGAAGCTCCAGACGGAGGGGCTGGACACAGTCGAGGCGAACCTCGCCCTCGGCTTCCCCGTCGACGCCCGGGACTACCGCGTGGCTGCGGACATCCTGCACGACTTGGACGTGGACTCCGTACGGCTGATGTCCAACAACCCGTGCAAGCGGGAGGCGCTTTTGCGGCACGGCATCAAGGTCGCCGAGCAAGTCCCCTTGCTCATGCCGCCGCACGAGGAGAACATCCGCTATCTGCGGACCAAGCGGGAGCGCCTCGACCACTACCTGCCGCACCTCAATGCGGCGGGGGAATAGGCAGCGATCCCCCAGGCTCCCGCCGCCAGGACGCGAACTCCCTTGGCCCGTCCGGGCGTTGACCCGCGCGGGTGGCTGCGTCCGGCCCCGGCCGGCCGCAGCCGTTCCCGTGGCGGCGCGCCGGGCCGCCGGAACGGTCCGGAGCCGAGGCACCTGCCCGGCACCGCCGGATGCCGACAGCCGCGCTGCACCCTGACCCGTACGGCAGGCACGCCGATCCTCGGACCTCAGCCGAACCGGTCCGGCTCCCGCATCGCGGATCATGGACCGAGACCGTGCGGATCACGGGTTCCGCGTCCCCGGCGTCCTGAATGCGGTCATGGATACTGGAAGCCATGCGCATCGATCTGGACCCCGCGGCCATGGACAGGAACTCCTTCTACAAGCTCCTGACTTCCGTGGTCGTCCCTCGCCCCATCGCGTGGGTCTCCACCGTCTCGCGGGACGCCTCCACCCCGAACCTCGCACCGCACTCGTTCTTCACCATCGCCTGCGTGGCACCACCCGTCGTGCAGTTCACCTCCGTCGGACGGAAGGACACGCTGCGCAACGTCGAGGACACCGGGGAGTTCGTGGTGAATCTCGCGCCCGAGCCGCTCTTCGAGAAGATCAACGCCACCGCCACCGACTTCCCGCCAGGCATCAGCGAGTTCGAGGCCGTCGGTGTGGAGACCGAGCCGAGCCTGCGGGTGAAGCCGCCGCGCGTCGCCGACTCGCCCGTCGCTCTGGAGTGCGCACTGCACAGCACACTGTGCCTCGGTGACTCCACGGTCGTCATGGGGCGCGTCCTGCACGCCGCCGTCTCGGAGGACGTGATGGACGGGCGCCACCCGGAGATCACCAAGCTGCGTCCGCTGTCCCGGCTCGGCAAGGACGAGTGGGGCGCGCCCGGCGATGTGCTCGAGATCTCCCGCATCCGCTACGCGGACTGGGAACTCCCCAGCCGCGGGGACGCGGACTGAAGGAGCGCCGCCCGGGAGCAGCCGTACGCACGACGTCCGGGAGCAGTCGTACGCACGACGTCCGGGAGCAGCCGTACGCACGACTTCCGCGGTGCACGCGAGAAAGAACCCGCCGTACGCATGTCGTGCGTCGCGCACACAGCGTCCACGGTGCGCGCGCTCGGCGCGTGCTCCGTGGACGTGTGTCCGTAAGGGGTGAGAGGCCGCCTCAGCCTGCGGAGGCCGCGGCCCGTGGGTCCAGCACTCCGCTCGCGACCAGCACGAAGAGGGCGATGCCCAGCAGGATCCGGTAGATCACGAAGGGCATGAAGCTCTTGGTCGTGATGAACCGCATGAACCAGGCGATCACCGCGTAGCCCACCGCGAACGCCACCAGGGTCGCGAAGATCGTCGGCCCCCACGAGACGTGCCCCTCGCCGGCGTCCTTGAGTTCGTACGCGCCGGAGGCCAGAACGGCCGGGATCGCCAGCAGGAACGAGTAGCGGGCCGCGGCCTCGCGCGTGTAGCCCATCAGCAGACCGCCGCTGATCGTCGCCCCCGACCGGGAGACGCCGGGGATCAGCGCCATGGCTTGACATACGCCGTAAATCAGGCCATCCCGGACGCCGAGTTCGGCGAGCGTCTTGCGCTCCCGTACGGCACGGTGCTTGGCGCCCTGCTCGTCCCGTGCGGCCAGCCGGTCCGCAACACCCAGCACGACGCCCATCACGATCAGCGTGGTGGCGATGAGCCGCAGATCCCGGAACGGACCCTCGATCTGGTCCTTGAGGGTCACGCCCAGCACCCCGATGGGGATCGAGCCGACGATCACCAGCCAGCCCATCTTGGCGTCATGGTCGCCGCGCATCTCCTTGTTGAGCAGCGACTTCGACCAGGCACTGATGATCCGCGCGATGTCCTTGCGGAAGTAGATCAGTACGGCGGTCTCCGTGCCGATCTGGGTGATCGCCGTGAAGGCGGCGCCGGGGTCGTGCCAGTCCGCGAACGCCGCGGTCAGCCGCAGATGGGCGCTGGAGGAGATCGGCAGGAACTCGGTCAGCCCCTGGACGAGCCCGAGGATGAATGATTCGAACCATGTCATGACGGGGTGCGCTCGTCCTTGTGATCGTGATCGTCGGGGAGTTCGCGTAGATGCTATGGCCTCCCGGTGGCGGTCATCGCCCCCGGGGTCACCCTTGGCGCCCCAACGGCCTCGACGACTCTGCGCTTCGGGTCACCTCCACCGTCAACCCCGGTGCAGCCGCCCGCGTTTGCACCAGGCGACCGCGGCGCCCGCGATCCCCGTCACGGCGATGAAGCCGGCGGCCGTCAGGAACGCGGGGGAGGCCGGAGTCGCGGCCCGGCTCCCCGCGATCACATATGCGGCCGTGTTCGGTACGCAGCCCAGGCCGGTGGCGGTCAGGAACGGAACCCAGCCCATCCGCGATACGGCGGCGCAGTAGTTGGCCGCGGCGAACGGAACGCCGGGAAACAGCCGGACGGCCAGCATCGAGCGGAAGCCGTGCCTGCTGAGCTGCCGGTCCGCGGCAACCAGCCACCGGGCGCGCAGCAGCGGCCGCAGCGCGTCCTGGCCGAGCAGCCGGCCGAGACCGAACGCAATGCCCGCGCCGGTCACCGTGCCCGCGACGGCGGCGGCCAGCCCGAACTGCGCGCCGAACAGGGCCCCGGCCGCGAGATTGAGGACCGGCCGGGGTACGAGCGCCGCGGTGCACACCCCGTACGCCAGGGCGAACAGCACGACGGCCGCGCCTCCCGGGACGCGCGGCATGCCCTCGGCCAGAATCTGCTGCGGCTCGACGAGGACGAGGGTGGTGGCCGCCGCGGCGAGCAGCGCGAGGAGCAGGACGAGCCGGGCCCACGGCGACAGCAGCGTGCCGCCGGCGCAGCGCGCGGCCGCCCCGGCGGTCGTGACCTGCGGCGGCGATGGGACCACGCCCGCTGTCGCGTGCCGCGGAGGATCAACGGCAGGGTCCGGACCCGGCATCAGGGGGTGCGGGCTCCGGGTGGTCGGGGCTGGCATCCGGGGAGAGTAACCGACGATGTCGGTGGCCCGCCGTATGTTGGGCCACATGCGACGTATCACGGCGGGGCCTGGGGAGCCGCAGAACGCGATGGGACCGGGCGCCCCGGAAGGCCGGGTGGGACCGGGCACTCCGGAGCGACCGCAGGGCCCGGGCGGTCCACCGAGTCAGGGGAGCCCAACGGCTCAGGGGAGCTCGACGGGGAGGGGGAGCTCGACGGGGCAGGGGGACCCAACTGCTCAGGGGATCCCAGAGCTCCCCGAGAGCGACCTCGCGGACACGGTGCTCGCGCGGCTGACCGAGGCCTACGCCTCGGCTGCCGACCCCGTGCGCGCTGTGAGCGCCGCCGCGTACATGAAGAACATTGCCCCGTTCCTCGGCATGCCCACCGCCGAGCGCCGGGCCCTCTCCCGTACCGTCCTCGCCGGTACGCCGCGCCCGGACGAGGCGGACTGCACAGCCATCGCGCTGCGTTGCTGGGAGCTGCCCGAGCGCGAGTACCAGTACTTCGCGGCCGATTACCTTCGCCGCCATGTGAAGCGCTGCTCCTCGCGGTTCCTGCCCGTCGCCCGTCATCTCGTCGTCACCCGGTCCTGGTGGGACACCGTGGACACGCTCGCCGCGCATGTCGTCGGCCCGCTCGTCGCGGCTGATCCCCGGCTCGCGGCAGCAATGGACGCGTGGATCGCCGACGACGACCTCTGGATCGCCCGTACCGCACTCCTGCACCAGCTCCGCTACAAGGAAGCCACCGACACCGAGCGGCTCTTCGGCTACTGCCTGCGCCAGGCCGGTCATCCCGACTTCTTCATCCGCAAGGCCATCGGCTGGGCGCTGCGGGAGTACGCCAAGACCGACCCCGACGCGGTCCGTTCATTCGTCGAGTCCGCCCGGGAGCGGCTGGCGCCCCTCTCGGTCCGTGAGGCGCTGAAGAACATCTGAGACGCCGAAGAACATCTGACGCCGAAGACCGTCCGAGGACCGCATGGCGCGTACGTAACCGCATGGCGCGCACGTAAGCGCATGGCGTACGTCGCTCACGGCACCAAGGAGCGCTCCGCACAAATTCGTTGGCGGTGCGGCCGACCGGCCGCGATCATTGGCGGCATGTTCCGGCACGCCTTCCTCGCGCTTCCGTCCGCAGTCGCGGACGCGCCGAAGGCTGCCCTCGCCTCGTCGGCGACCACTCCCTCGGCCATCACGTTGTTTGCATCCCGGGCCCTCGCCACTGCCGCCGTCGCCGCCGTGGCCGCATGTGCTGCGGCCGATTGCGCTGTGGCCGCTGCCACGGCAGCCGCCGCGGTGGGCGTGAACGCCGTCGTCCCGGCGCCCCTCGGCGGCGCCCGAAGCTGACCCTTCCCGGACAGTCCGGCGGACCCCGCAGGGGGAGGGTCGGCCAGTTCTCGGGGTCCCGCTCACGCTGCTCACTTCCGAGGAAGAAGCCATGTCCAAGCAGGCATATGTGCGCACCAAGCCGCACCTGAACATCGGCACCATGGGCCATGTCGACCACGGGAAGACCACGTTGACCGCCGCGATCACCAAGGTTCTCAGCGCCCGCGGCTCCGGGACGTTCGTGCCGTTCGACCGGATCGACCGGGCGCCCGAGGAGGCGGCGCGCGGCATCACCATCAACATCGCCCACGTCGAGTACGAGACGGGCACCCGGCACTATGCGCACGTCGACATGCCGGGTCATGCCGACTACATCAAGAACATGGTCACCGGCGCAGCCCAGCTCGACGGCGCGATCCTCGTCGTCTCCGCGCTCGACGGCGTCATGCCGCAGACCGCCGAACACGTCCTCCTGGCCCGGCAGGTCGGCGTCGAGCACATCGTCGTCGCCCTCAACAAGGCCGACGCCGGTGACCCCGAGCTGACCGACCTGGTCGAGCTGGAGGTACGGGAGCTGCTGTCGGCGCACGGCTACGACGGCGACCACGTGCCCGTCGTACGCGTCTCCGGGCTGCGGGCGCTGGAGGGCGATGCGCGCTGGACCAGTGCCGTGGAGGCGCTGCTGGACGCGGTCGACACCTACGTGCCGACACCGGAGCGCTACACCGACGCGCCGTTCCTGCTGCCGGTCGAGAACGTGCTGACGATCACCGGGCGCGGCACCGTCGTCACCGGGGCGGTCGAGCGGGGGCACGTGCGGGTCGGCGACCACGTCGCCGTCCTCGGAGCCGACGTCGAGACCGTCGTCACCGGACTCGAGACCTTCGGCAGGCCGATGGAGTCCGCTGAGGCGGGCGACAATGTGGCGCTGCTGCTGCGTGGTGTGCAGCGCGACGCGGTGCGGCGGGGCCACGTCGTCGCGGAACCGGGAAGTGTCGAACCACGGCGGCGGTTCACGGCGGAGGTGTACGTACTGTCGGCGGCCGAAGGCGGCAGGAGCACTCCCGTCGCCACGGGCTACCGACCGCAGTTCTACATCCGTACGGCTGACGTGGTCGGCGACGTCGACCTCGGCGAGGCCGCGGTCGTCCGGCCCGGGGACACCGTCACGATGACGGTGGAACTGGGCCGGGAGGTGCCCCTCGAGGCGGGCCTCGGCTTCGCGATCCGTGAGGGCGGGCGCACGGTGGGGGCGGGCACGGTGCACACCCTCCTGGACTGACGCGAGTAACCCGGGCCCCCGGCGGCGCACCGACGCCGGGGGCCCGGCGCGTCCGCCTGGCCGCGGCGGTCCCGACGGGGGCACCGACCGGGACGTGCACGCTCCACCTGCATGCAAGGGGATGTCGCCATGGTCGGACCCCCAATGCCGTACCGCTCCTGCCCGATGTGGCGCGAACGCGACGCGGGCTACCGGACGGCGGTCGCCGGTGCCATGCTGCGCGGGACGGGGAGGTGCACCGCGCCGAACCCCGGCACGAGCACGAGCCGGGACGAGGACAGGAACACACGAGGACTGGAAAACGTACGAGGCCCGAACGCGCGAGGACAGGAACGTACGAGGACTGGAAAACGTACGAGGCCCGAACGCGCGAGCCCCGAACGCCTGAGGACAGGAACGCGCGAGGCGCAGAGCGCACGAGGGCCGGAGCCCGCGAGGACTGTGCCGACGAGGGCCCGAGGGCAGGAACGCACGACGAGCGGCGCCACGGGTCCACGGAAACCCCGGGGGTGGCCGGTCCGGCAGAGGCGGCCAGCGGAAGGAGCGGTACGTGGCGACGACGGCACTCGTGCTCGGCGGCGGTGGAATCACCGGCGTCGGCTGGGAGATCGGCATGCTCACCGGACTCGCCGCGTCCGGAGTGGATGTGAGCACGGCGGACACGGTGATCGGTACATCGGCCGGTTCCGTCGTCGGTGCCCAGCTGACCTCCGGCCGCCTCGCCCTGGAGGAGCTGTACGAGCGCCAACTCGCCGACGCCACGGGTGAGATCGCGGCGCGCATGGGGCGTATGACGATCGCCCGGTACGCCCTTGGCGCCCTCCGGTCCCGCGACGGCGCGGAGTTCGGCGCCCGTATGGGCCGTCTGGCCCTGGCCGCCAGGACGCCCGACGAGGCCGAGCGGCGTGCGGTCATCGAGCAGCGGCTCGTCGCGCACGAGTGGCCCGGCCGCCGCTTGCTGATCACGGCGGTGAACGCGGCCACGGGGGAGTTCGCGGCCTTCGACGGCTCCAGGGGTGTGGGCCTCGTCGATGCCGTGGCGGCCAGTTGCGCCGTGCCAGGGGTGTGGCCGCCGGTCACCATCGACGGTGGCCGCTGGATCGACGGCGGCGTGCGGTCGGCCGCCAACGCCGACCTCGCCTCCGGGCACGAGCGCGTGGTGATCCTGGCACCCATGACCCAGGGCGGTGGCCCGGTGCCGAGCGCCCGTGCGCAGGCCGCGACGCTCACGGCCGCCGGAGCCCGCGTCGTTCTGCTCGCCCCGGACCGCGTGGCCCGTTCCGCCATCGGCCGCAACCCGCTCGACCCCGCGCGTCGCGCGCCCGCCGCCCGCGCGGGCCGCGCCCAGGCGGCCGCCCATGCGAAGGCGGTGGCAGCGGTGTGGGACGTCTGATCCTCAAGAGAAACGGCTGACGCGAGATCAAGGGACAGTGAATCGCGAGGAGTCCGGAGGTTTGCGGCATCCTGACCGCGGCGGACCGTAGCGGGCGGCCAGTTCGTCAACGGTCCGGGCGACGGCCTCGCGCAGCTCGTGCGGGTGCAGGACCTCGGCGTCCGTACCAAGGCGCAGCAGGTCGCCGACGGCGACGGTCTGCGACTCGACGGGGACCTCGACCTGCACCCAGCCATCGGGATCCGCGGGCCCGGCGTTCGCCAGCGCTCGCGCACCGGGTGCGCCGAACAGCATCGGCAGCAACTGCCCCCCGCGGGGCGAGATGCGCAGCCGCGCCGTACCTTTGAACCGTGCCGCCTCCAGGCGGCGCGTGGCGTCCTCCCAGTGTGCGGCGAGATCGAAGCCGGATGGGCGCTCGAAGCCCGCCTCGGAGCGTTCCACGGAGAGGAAGCGCGCTATCCGATAGGTCCGTACCGGCTCCTCCGATCGCTTCTGACCTCCGCCTTCGGCCCCCGCGCCCTCGGCCGGCCGGTTTTCCCGAGCCTCCTCCGCCGGTGTCGCCCGTGGCCGCGCCCGCGCGACGACGTACCAGATACCGCTCTTGAGCACGATGCCGAGCGGATGCAGCTCCCGGTGCACCTCGCCGCTCCAGCTCCGGTAGTGGACGTGCAGCACTCGCTGGTCCCATACGGCTTGCGCCACGTCCCCCAGATACGGGACGGGTTCGGCGTCCCGGAACCATCCAGGCGCGTCCAGGTGGAAACGGGCCTCGATGCGCCGGGTGCGTTCGGCCGGTCCGGCCGGCAGGGCGGCCTGGAGCTTCAGCCGTGCGGTCGCCAGTACGGCCCCAAGTCCCAGTTCCCGCGCGGGTCCTGGCGTACCGACGAGGAACAGGGCCCCCGCCTCGGCGTCGGTCAGGCCCGTCAGCCGGGTGCGGTAGCCCTCAACCAGGCGGTAGCCGCCGGCCGGCCCGCGGTCGGCGTGGACCGGGACGCCCGACGCGCTGAGGGCCTCGATGTCCCGGTAGACCGTACGGACGGACACCTCGAGTTCGGCGGCCAGCTCGGGAGCGGTCATGTGCCCGCGGTTCTGCAACAGAAGCAGCAGCGAAAGCAGCCGGTCAGCACGCATGGACGATCCTTCTCCGTACCTGACAAGGGATGTCAGGTAGCGAACCTAACGTGATCGGCGGCGCTGCGGACCCCCGTGTGCGCCGACCGACACCGAAAGGGAAACCATGCCGCAGACCACCGGACACTTCGCCTCCGCCGACTGGCAGGAGCGATGCGTCGGGACCGAGGGATCGCACCCCGTCCTCGCCCATGCCTCGGTCACCAACACGTTCTCCGGCGGGATCCGGGCCGCCGGAACCACCTGCGCCTACAGCATCGTCTACGTGGCCGAGGCGACCGGCACCTTCTCCGGCATGCAGGTCCTGAGCGGAAGTCTCGACGGGCGCACGGGCACCTTCGCCCTCGAGGAACGCGGCTCGTTCGGCGCCGACGGCACGCTGCGCTGCACCTTCGACGTCGTACCGGGGTCGGGCACCGCTGAGCTGGCCGGGCTCCGCGGAAGCGGCGGCTTCACCGCTCGGCAGGGCGAGACATCCGTTCCGTTCGCCTTCTCCTACCACTACGACAGGGACTGACCGGGCGGCGAACCGTCCCCGACCGAGAGCGCGCACACATGAACTACTACGACACCTTGATCGCCGTGGCGGACGACTGCCCCGTCACGACCAGCGCCGTACCGCCGCTGCGCGGCGGCAGGAAGACCGTCGCCGTGCTGCAGTACGAGATGATCGCGGATCCGACGGAACGCCTCACGCAGGAAGACGTACTGTTCCTGTCCTGGCTCCGGCGGCAGCCCCGGGCCGATGAGATCACGGACGCGGAGAGAGCGTCCCTGCGGGCGGAGTTCTTCTCCAGGGACCAGCCCTGTCTGCGAACGTCCCCGCTCCCCAAGGCGTACGGGTTCGGCCTGCTCTTCGACACCGGAGGGCTGGTGTCGCTCTGCCCCGTGGAGTCCGCGGAGTATCAGCGCATCGTCGCAGGTGAAGGCGGTGTCAGGGTCGTCAGGGCCATGCGCTCGGCGCGCCGTTGATCCGGCGCACCGTCCGGTGAGGCGGGCGGTGGGGACGGCCGGTGCCGATCGCCTACGCCCCGCCCGGTCCGGCCGATGTCCGAGGGCCGAAGGCCGCACGTGACCAGGCGCTGCCACGCGCTCCCCGGGGACAATGGAGCCGTGGACGAGCCGATTCCCGTGATGCGCGAGGTGGATACCGGGACCGCCAAGCTGATGCCCGATGTCGACCGGAGCCGGGCCTGGCTGCTCACGGTCGACGACGCTCCCCAGTCCTACGTCGATCTGGACGATCCCGCGCACCT
The DNA here is from genome assembly GCF_040681345.1 of Streptomyces sp. NPDC051776. Classification (NCBI taxonomy): domain Bacteria; kingdom Bacillati; phylum Actinomycetota; class Actinomycetes; order Kitasatosporales; family Streptomycetaceae; genus Streptomyces; species Streptomyces sp. NPDC051776. The sequence goes on from NZ_JBFAYQ010000014.1 coordinate 80,855, forward strand.
GGAGTTCGAGTACGCGCAGCGGATCGCCCATGTGCTCGACGCCGTGCTCGGCAGGGCGCCCGTCCGCGAGGGCGCGGCAGGCGTCGTCCACCTCGGCGGTGGCGCGCTCACCATGCCCCGCTATGTGGCGGCCGCTCGTCCCGGCACACGGCAGACGGTGATCGAGGCCGACCGTGCGCTGCTCGAACTCGTCGCTGACGTCCTTCCGTTGCGACCAGAGAGCGGGATCGAGCTCCGCGGTGCGGACGCCCGGCAGTGGCTGGAGAGCGCCCGGCCGCATCAGGCGGACGTGCTCATCGCCGATGTCTTCGGCGGCTCGCGCGTCCCCGCCCACCTCACCTCGGTCGAGTACGCCCGTCTGGCGGCCCGTGTCCTCCGTCCGGACGGCGTCTACGTGGCGAACGTCGCCGATGCCGCCCCCTTCACCTTTCTGGGGTCCCAACTCGCCACCCTGGCAGTGGTCTTCGGCCGTCTCGCGCTGATCGCCGAACCCGCCGTGCTCCGGGGGCGGCGCTTCGGCAACACCGTACTGATCGCCTCGGACGCCGAGCTGCCGGTTCCGGAGCTGGCCCGCCGGGCTGCCGCGGATCCCTTCCCGGCGCGCGTGGAGCACGGCACCGCACTGGACCGCCTGATGGCCCGGTCCCGTCCGGTCCACGACGCGGATGCGGTCCCCTCACCGGAGCCGCCGGACGGCGCGTTCAGCATCGGCTGAAGCCTCTCCCCCTGAGCCCCGCCTCATCGGCCTTGCGCCGCGCCTCATCGGCCCGGACCGAGGCCGCGCAGGCTCCGTTCCGGGCCGCCCTTCGCGCAGGCGGACCCGGCGTCCCCCGCCGCAGATGCCGTACGTCCGGAACCGCCACCACTGCGGACGTCAGCAGGACGATCTGCTGACGGCCGCCGCCGTGATCACCGGCCTCGGGGCGCTCGGGGCCATGATCGCGGGGTGTTCGCGGTACTCCGGAGCGGGGGCGACGGAACCGGACGACCGGTTTTGGCTCCCTGCTGCTTCGGGCGCAGCGGCGCCGAACGCAGCGGCCCCGCGCGGGTTGCCCCGGGGACGCAGCCGGTACGCGTACGGCACCGTGGGCCCGCCTGGGGACGGGGAGCGGCAAGGAGCGGCTCAGGAGGCGGTCTTGAGCGGGCGCAGCGAATTCATGATCTTCTTGATCGTCGCATCCGGGATCTCGTCCTTGACCCCCTTGGCCGCGTAGAGGGACCAGATCGCCAGGTCCCCGTTCCGGGCCTTGTAGGCGACTGTGAAGGACTTGCCGTCGGACGAGCACTTGTCGGTCTTCTTCACGCCCGTGACCGTCGCGGAGGAGGAGAAGCCGGTGAGCCCGTGCTCGCTGGAGAACGGCTTGGCCTTGGTGACCTTGCGCGTGCCCGTCTCGTTCTGGTCGTACCCGGCGTAGACCCACATCTCGGCTGCGTCCTGCGCGGCGTTGGCCGTACTTCTCGCCCCTTGCGCGCCCTTGGTCCCTGCCGCGGCCAGAGCGGTGTCGGAGTCGTAGCCGCTCTCGGTCTTGACGGTGCACCACTTCCTGTCGGCGAAGGCGGGCGCGGACATGACGATGAGCGCCCGGGGGAAGTCGGACTTGTCCTTGGAGTCCTCGAAACCGATGGAGGTCCCCTGGGACTCCACCGACCACTCCGGAGGTACGTCGAAAGCGTTCTGCCGCTTGGCGTTGACCACGGTCTTCCAGCCCGGGACGACCGGCTCGACCTCCGTGTCGCCGCCCGCACGGGGGTTGTCCAGCTCACCCTCGTCGGACGGCTCCTCTCCGGGCGACTTCCCGTCCGACGGTGCGCTGCCGGCGGGCTTTCCGCCCTTCTTCGCGTCATCGGTCCTCGCGTCGTCGCCCCCGAGGACGACGACCCCGGTGATGACGGCGGCGGCCACCACGGCGGCGGCGGTGAGGATCGCGATCGTCGCGAACTGCTTGTTCCGGCCGCCCTGGGGCGGCTGCGGCGGGCCGGGGGGTACGCCCTGGTTCCACTGCGGTGCCGGATTCTGCTGATACGGATTCGGCTGCTGGTACCCGGGCTGCTGGTAGGGGTTCGATTGGTGGTATCCCGGCTGCTGATATGGATTCGCGTGCGGGTCCTGCGGGTTCTGCTCGCCCCCGGGCGGCTGCTGTCCTGGCCACATGGCCCGTAACAATAGAAGGGGCTGCGCATCCCCTGCCACGGGCCCCTCCACAGCTTTGCTACTCACTGGTAACGTGGTCGACATGTCCGAGACCCTGCCGTCGATCGGCGAGATGCTGGCGGCCACCGTTCCGATGGCCCGCACCCTGAACCTCGAGTTCCTGGAGACCACCGCGGAGCGTGCCGTTCTGCGGCTGCCCGACCAGACCGAATTCCACAACCACGTCGGGGGGCCGCACGCCGGCGCGATGTTCACGCTCGCCGAGTCGGCCAGCGGCGCCATCGTGATCGCCGCGTTCGGCGATCAGCTCACTCGGGCGGTGCCACTGGCCGTACGGGCCGAGATCGGGTACAAGAAGCTCGCCATGGGGCCGGTGACCGCCACCGCCACCCTCGGCCGGCCGATCGCCGACGTCGTCGCGGAACTGGACGCGGGGCAGCGCCCCGAGTTCCCGGTTGCCATCGAGATCACACGCGAGGACGGGGCCGTGACCGGAGAGATGACCGTGGTGTGGACGCTGCGCCCCAACACGTGACCCGTCTCCGTGGGTGATCCGCTCGCCGTATGCGATCCGTGATCGACTCGCCTTGCGATACGTGTCCGCCCGGGCATGTGATCCGCCCGGGCATGTGATGCGCCGCCCCGCGTCGCCGGGACACCCGAGTCGGCCCCGCGTGGCCGGATCTCCCCCGCGCCGTTGTGCCGACCCGCGTGAGCGCCGGTCGCCTCTGCACCGCCTCCGCGGGCGGCCCACGCCGGTGTTTCCCGGGATCGAGTAGGCTGCCCGGCGACTGTCCGTGCGCCGCCCGCCGGGCAGCCTTGAGACAACGGGAACGGGGAGGAACCGGCTTGCACGTCCAGGAGTGGCTCGAGACCGTTCCCGCGCTGAGCATCTACCTGCTCGTCGGCGTCGTCATCGGCCTCGAGAGCCTCGGCATCCCGCTGCCCGGTGAGATCATCCTTGTCAGCTCCGCGCTGCTCGCCTCCCAGCACGGCGAGATCGACCCCGTGATCCTCGGGGCCTGCGCCACCACCGGCGCGATCGTCGGCGACTCCATCGGCTACGCGATCGGGCGCAAGGGCGGCAAGCCGCTGCTGACGTGGCTCGGCGGGAAGTTCCCCAAGCACTTCGGTCCGCACCACATCGCCTCGGCAGAGCGGTCCTTCGAGCGGTGGGGCATGTGGGCGGTCTTCTTCGGCCGCTTCATCGCCCTGCTGCGGATCTTCGCCGGTCCGCTCGCGGGCGTGCTGCGCATGCCGTACTGGAAGTTCCTCATCGCCAATGTGCTCGGCGGCATCGTCTGGGCGGGCGGCACCACCGCGGTGATCTACTCCGTCGGCGTGGTCGCCGAGGCCTGGCTGAAGCGGTTCTCCTGGCTCGGGTTCGGCGTGGCGCTGGTCTTCGGCGTTGTCTCGTTCCTGGTGATGAAGAACCGGGCGAAGAAGGCCGCGGCCTGGCTCGGGCAGGAAGGGGTCCAGGACGAGGCCCCGGGCAGGGAGCCTGCTCGCGCCGCGGAATGAGAGCGCACCGCCCCGGCCCGAGGGCCGGGCACCTTGCGGCCCGTGCTGTGATCTTCGTCTATCCGTGCTCCGCGCCGTCCCCGGCCGGTTTACCGTGCCCTCTGACGAGACGAGCGGAACGAGGCGAGGACGATGACGCACGAGGCACTGATCGCGGGCATGGGCGGCAGGGAACCGCGGATCGATCCCTCGGCGTACCTCGCGCCCACATCCGTCGTCATCGGTGATGTGACCATGGCCTCCGGGGCCAGCGTCTGGTACCACGCGGTCCTGCGAGCCGACGGCGACACCATCACCCTCGGCGCCGACAGCAACATCCAGGACAACTGCACGGTCCACGTCGATCCCGGCTTCCCGGCGACCATCGGCGCGCGGGTCTCGGTCGGGCACAACGCCGTCCTGCACGGCTGCACCGTCGAGGACGACGTCCTGATCGGCATGGGCGCGACGGTCCTCAACGGGGCGGTCGTCGGGGCGGGTTCGCTGGTGGCCGCCCAAGCGCTCGTACCGCAGGGCATGCGCGTGCCCCCCGGCTCGCTCGTGGCCGGTGTGCCCGCCAAGGTCAAGCGCCCGCTCACCGACGAGGAGCGCGAGGGCGTCACGTTCAATGCGACCGCGTACGTGGACCTGGCCACGGCGCACCGCGATGCCATCGGCCGGAACTCCACGGCCGGTTGAGGCCGCGGGCGGCGCCGACGCCCGCGCTCCGCCCGCGGGTGCCGGAACCGTCCGTGTTTGCTGCCCACCCGAGCGGCAACGCGGAGACCATGACTGACAAGAAACCAACCCCAGCGAACGGCACTGCCCGCAAGACCTCGGCGACCGCCGGGTCCCGCAAGTCCACGGCCAACGCCACGACGCGACGGTCGACCGCGAAGGCGTCCACCGCGAAGGCCAAGGCCGCCGCGGACAAGGCACGCGAGCCCGCCAAGGACACGGCCAAGGACGCCGAGGCGGGGACGGACAGCACGTACCGGAGGGCCGCCACGCGGGCGGGCGAGGCCAAGGCGCAGGCAGCGCGCAAGACCTCGGCCGCCGTGAGCGCCGCAGGAACGACCGTCAAGCGCACAGCGGTCACCGCGAGCACCAAGGCGAGCGCGGCCGGGCACACCCTGGCCAACGCCCCCAGGAAGGCCGGGGCCACGGCCGGTACGGCCTGGAAGTTGATCAAAGCTCGCAAGGCCGTCGCCGCCGGGGGTGCGGGTATCGCACTGGCCGGCGCCACCTCGGTCTTCATACGGCAGCGGGCCAAGCGCCGGCGCGGCATACTCGCGCGACTGACCGGCGGGCGCCTGGGTGCCTGAGCCGGGGGGCTACGGACGCAGTTCGTATCGAGACAGCACGGCACGGCCCGCCGGGGGAGCCGACATGCGGACCTCGAACGCCGGCCCGGGGGCGGCCGCGGGACCGGAGTCCGGCGGAGACACCTTCGACGTGACACCGACGTCCCCGGCCGCCGCACCCGCTGACGGCCGGCCCGGACTGCCCGCTCCGACGACTTCCCGACCGCGCTGCGCAGGACCCTGCGTCCGTCTGGAACGATGACGTGACCGAATGGGCCGCCGCGCTCACCTGCTACGCAATGCTCGCGATCGTTCCGGCCCTGCTCGTCACGGTGTCGCTGATCGGCGCGGCGGACGCGACCGCGGTTCATGAGCTCATCGACCAGGTCGGCGCCATCGTGCCCGCCGAGGGTGCGCTCGCCGACGGACTGTGGCTCGTATGATCGGCCGGATTTGCCCTTATGCGCCGCATGTCGACACCTACGGCCGCCTCTACGGGGCACTGGCAGTAATGGTCGTCTTCCTGGTGTGGCTCCGGGTCTCCAATCTCGCCCTGCTGACCGGTGCTCAGTTCAACGCCGAGCCGGCCAAACTCAGCCGCTGACCGCCGTAGCCCCTCCAGCCTCAATCCGTGCCGCATATCCGCTCGTTGCTATTTCCCTGTGCGGATCAGCTCTGCAATTCCCGGAGAAGAATCAATTGATCGGAGGCATGGGCAACTCGGAGCAGGGCACTCGGAGTACCGGAGGTTGATACACATGGTTCCGCTTCTACTGGTTCTGTTGCTCGTCCTGCTGCTCGCCGGCGCGGGATTTGCACTCAAGGCCCTGTGGTGGGTCGCCATCATCGTGCTCGCGCTCTGGCTGCTCGGATTTGTGATCCGGCCCACTGCGGCTGGCGGCCGCAGGGGACGCTGGTATCGCTGGTAGAACTGCGCGCATCAATGTCACCGGCCGGGGCTGGTGCTCGGAGAAGGTACTTTCCGCGCACCGGCTCCGGCACATGACTTCCCCGGTGAGACCATGTGATGTCACGGCGCGGCTCGCACGAGGAACGGGTCCTTTCCGGGCCCGGGTGCGCACGGTACGTCGGCGAGGTCGCCTGGGCCTCCAACTCCGGGACGATGAGCAGGGGTTGAGCGGAGCGGCCGCGTACCGCCGCGTTCTCATCGCCGTATTCAGAAAATCATGGATGCGAACGCATATGCCTTGAGGTGTCGGGCAGGCGGGACCGAACGGAGACGACCACGAGGTCCTATTCCATTCGATGCGAAAGAAGGCCATCATGCCGACCGCCGAGCGGAAGAGCAGCGACAGCAACAAGGCGGGTGAACGTGCCCCGGCCGCTGTCGCCATGAGAAAAGCCGCGGAACAGCTGTCGGAGCTCCTCGGAGCGGTTCCCGACTCGATTTCTGCTCTGAAACCGAACGACGACGGTTGGGCCGTGGACATCGAGGTCGTGGAAATCGAGCGCATCCCCGAGACCACGAGTGTGATGGCCACCTACCGCGTACTGCTCGACCCCGGCGGCGAACTCCTCGGCTATGAGCGCATACGACGGTACGCCCGGGGCCAGACCGACCGCGACACCCGCCGCGGCTAAGCGCACGCCACCACACGGAACCCCTCAATGCGACACCGCAACGCCCAATGACGCAACGCCCAACGACCAACGCCGTACGACGCAACGTCAAAGGAGAGGAAGAACCGTGACCGTCATGCAGCAATCCCGTCCCACCCCGGCGACGAGCAGCAGCGGCGGCGGCACATCGGGCCTCTACGACGTCCTGGAACTCATCCTGGACCGAGGCCTCGTCATCGACGCTTTCGTCCGGGTCTCCCTCGTCGGCATCGAGATTCTCAAGATCGACGTACGGGTCGTCGTCGCCAGTGTCGACACCTACCTGCGTTTCGCCGAGGCGTGCAATCGCCTCGACCTCGAAGCCGGGCGCAAGGCCCCGAGCCAACTCACCGATCTGACCGGCGAGCTCACCGAGAACGGTGCCAAGGGCAAGTCGAAAGGAGCGCTGAGCGGTGCCGTCGAGGCGTTCACCGAATCGCTCCAGGGCGGCCGCGAATCCGAGCAGGAGGAGCGCGAGCGTGAGCCGCGCCGCACCACCAAGTCGTCCAGTAGCCGCCGTACCACGCGCCGCAAGGAGGAGGACGCATAAACCATGGCCGTCTACATATACGCGATCACCGCGGCCGACCACCCCCTGCGCCTCGACGGGCTGAAGGGGGTGGGGGAGACCGGTGGCGACCTCACAACGGTGGGCTCCGGATCGCACCGGGCCGTGGTGAGCGAAGCCCCCGAGGAGCTGCGGGCCAAGCGGCGCGATCTGGTCGCCCATCAGACGGTCCAGGAACGGCTGCTGGAGGACGGCGCCGTACTCCCCATGCGCTTCGGCCTCGTGGCCCCCGACGAGGAGGCTGTGGCCGAGGCGCTGGAGGAGAACGCCGAGAGCTACACCGAACGCCTCGGGCAGCTCGACGGCTGCGTCGAGTACAACCTGAAGGTCGCCCGGGACGAGGACGACCTGCTGCGCGAGATCGTCGACGAGTCCGAGGAGATCCGGGCGCTCAATGAGCGCACCCGGCAGAACCCTGACGCCCATGACGACAAGGTCGCGCTCGGCGAGCTGATCTCGCAGGAGGTCGAGCGGCGCCACAACAACGCCGTTCTCGAAGTCGTCGACGCGGCGGCGCCGGCAGCCGTCACCTACACCCCCGGCGACCCCACCCGGGAGCACTTCCTCAATGTGTCCTTCCTGGTGGAGCGCAAGCGCGCCGGTGAGTTCTCCCAGGCAGTGGCGGCCGAGGCCGAACGCCGGGGCAGGGCCTACGACCTGACGCTCCACGGGCCCCTACCGCCGTACAGCTTCGTCTGACCGGAGTCGACGTGGGACTCATCACGCAGATCCTGACGTTCCCGCTCGCGCCCGTACGCGGTGCCGGATGGGTGATGGACCAGGTGATCCTCGCGGCGGAACGCGAGTACTACGACCCGGCCCCTGTGCTGCGGGAACTTCGGGAACTGGTGCAGGAGCTGGCGGAAGGCCGCATCGACGAAGCCGAATTCGACCGGCGCGAGGACGAATTGCTCGACCACCTGGAGTGGCTCGAGGCGCGAAGTCGAGAGCTGGATGCCCGTTCCTGACCGGCTCCGGACCCGTCCCACCCCCCGGGACGAGGGCCGGGGAAGGAGAGATGAGAAACATGATGACCAATGGAAAGATAGCCGTGGCGCTCGTGGGAGGTTACCTCCTCGGGCGTACGAGGAAAGCCAAACTCGCCCTCGCCCTGGGCCTGTTCCTGGCCGGGAAGAAACTCAGCCTGGATCCGCAGCAGCTCGGCAAGCTGGTGGCGAACTCGCCCGTCCTGAGCGGGCTGAGCAACCAGGCGCGGCAGCAGCTCGTCGACGCCACGAAGTCGGCCGCTACCACGGCGCTGACCAACCGCGCGAACAGCCTGGCGGAGTCGCTGCACGAGCGGACACTGAGCCTGCGCGACATCGGCACCGGCACCCGCGGCGGGGACGAGGTGGACCACGACGCGCAGGACGAGGTTCAGGCCGACGACGACGCCGCGCCCGAGGACGAGCGAGGAGGAGAGCGCGGGAAGACACGACGCGCCGCATCCGAGGAAGAGCCGAGCCGGGAACGGGAGTCCGCGCCGCGCGGCAAAACCACGGCCTCCTCCCGGTCCCGTAAGGGCACGACCCCCTCCACCAGGCGCAAGACGGCCGCCGGCGGAACCCGGAAGGCGGCGAGCGGTACCCGCAGGACCGCGTCGAGCCCGGCCAGGAAGACGGCCACGAAGACGGTCGGTAAGACGGCCAAGAAGACCGTCGGGAAGACGGCCGGGGCCCGCGGGAGCCGCAATGAATGACACCCTCGGCAAAGTGCGGAACGAGATCGCGAACAACCCCGCGACCGACAGGCTCAAAGAGGAACTCCGCGGCTATCTGCAGGCCCGCGCCGAGCATGCCGTGGCCGGACTCGGCCGGACACTCGGCGAGACCATCAGAAAGGCCGGTGACCCCACCCAGGGGCCGGGCGCCCTCATGGGCAGCCTCGCCAAGGGCGGGCAGGTCCTCGCCGAAGGCAGGTCACCTGCCCAGGCCGCACTGAAGGCCGGCACCTCACACTTGAAGGCCACCCTGAAGGACAAGTTCAAGGGGATGTTCGGCAAGGGGCGCGGCAAGAGCGGCGGAGGCAAGTCCAAGAGCGTCGTCATCGTCGAGGACATCGACGTCGGCGTGCCGCTGCGCGAGGCTTACGACCAGTGGACCCGGTTCCAGGAGTTCTCCACCTTCGCCAAGGGCGTCGTCAGCGTCGAGGCATCGGACGACACGACCAGCAACTGGAAGGTGAAGGTCGCGGGTTCCACACGGAGTTGGCGGGCCTACGTCACCGAGCAGGTCCCCGACGAGAAGATCGTGTGGACCACGGAGGGCGCGAAGGGCACCGTCAAGGGAGTCGTCACTTTCCATCGCCTCGGGGACTCCCTCACCCGTGTGCTGCTCGTGCTGGAGTACTTCCCCAAGGGGCTGTTCGAGAAGACCGGCAACATCTGGCGCGCCCAGGGAAGGCGGGCCCGGCTGGACCTCAAGCTCTACCGCAAGTTCATCATGATGCGCGGCGAGGCCGAAGACGGCTGGCGCGGCGAGATTCGCGACGGCGTGGTGGTCGTCGATCACGAGACGGCCGTCGAGGAGGAAGAGCGCGCGGAGTACGCCCAGGAGCCGGAGGACGGCGAGGAGTTCGCCGAGGGCGACGCGCCGGACGAGGGCCTGCCGGAGGCCTCCGACGAGGACGACGCACCCCACGACGACGAACCGCTCGACGACGAACCGCTCGACGACGAACCGCTCGACGACGAGCCGTACGACGACGCACCCTACGTCGACGAGGAGGACGAGCGGGACGAGGCGGAGGCCCACGAGGAGCCCTACGACGACGAGGCAGAAGACCTGGACGAGGCGGACGAGCCCGAAGCCGTCGCCGATGAGGGTGACGAGGATGCCGACGACGGTCCCCAACCCGAGGACGGATACGAGGACGACGCGCCCGACGACGACGCGTACGAGGAAGCCGAGGCGTACGAGGAACCGGAAGAGGCCGACCCCGAGCCTCCACGCCGGCGCTCCGCCTCGGCCCGCCGCTGAACCGAAGCACGAAACGAGGCTGATCTCATGTCGTCCGATTCTCTGGCAGGCCGTATGGGGCCCGCCCCCGCCCGGGGTGCGGCTCCCCTCAGCGGAGGAGGTTCGTCGGCCAATCTCGCCGACATTCTCGAGCGGGTACTCGACAAGGGTGTCGTCATCGCCGGCGACATCCAGATCAATCTGCTCGACATCGAGCTGCTCACCATCAAGCTGCGGCTCCTGGTCGCCTCCGTCGACAAGGCGAAGGAGATGGGGATCGACTGGTGGGAGCACGACCCCTCCCTCTCCTCCCGGGCCCCCACAGGTCCGCGGGATGTGGCAAGCGGGGCGCAACGCCGACTGGAGGCCGGAGCGGAGGACCGACTGGAGGGCGGAGCGGAGGTCCGTACCTCGCTCGCCGATGAGAACGAGCGGCTGCGGGAGGAGATCGCGCGGCTCCGGGCCGCGGAGAAACCGCAGCAGGGAGCTGACGCCCGATGAGCAGCAATGGACCCGCCGCCACGTCCGGCCTCCTGAGCTATGTGTACGCCGTCGGCCGCGCCGCCCCCGAGCTGGAGGGCGCGGCGACCGGCCTGACCGGGCACGGGGGCGCCGCGATGCGTACGGTCGGCGCGGGCGGTCTGGCCGCAGTGGTGTGCAGCGTCCCGGCTGCCCAATTCGACGAGGAAGGCCTCAAGGCCCAGTTGGGGGACCTCACCCGGTTGGAGGCGATCGCGCGCTCCCATCACGGCGTCGTCGGCGCGCTCGTGGAGCGTACGGCCGTTCTCCCGCTGCGCCTGGCCACCGTCTACCTCGACGACGCGCGGGTGACCTGGATGCTCCAGGAGTCGAGGGACGCCTTTGCCACCACGCTCCAGCGACTGGAGGGGCACGTCGAGTGGGGCGTCAAGGTGTACGCCGAACCGGGCGAGCCGCAGCCGGTCGCACCTGGGACCTCGTCCGGGAGCGCCTCGGCACCGGCGGAGACTTCCCTCAGCCCGGGCCGGGCCTACCTTCTGCAACGGCGGGCGCACCGCAGCCGCCGCCAGGACGCGTACCGGGCCGCGGGGGAGGCGGCGGACCGTATCGCCGCCGTCGCGGAGTCGTTCGCGGCCGACCGCGTGGCGCACCGGCCCCAGCAGGGGGCACTGGCCGCGGGAGCGGGCGAGAACATCGTCAATGACGCCTACTTGGTGCCGATGGAGCGCAGCGAGGAGTTCCGCGCGGCGGTCGCGGAGGAGGGCAGGACCCTGTCCGGGGCGCGTGTCGACGTGACCGGGCCCTGGGCGCCGTACTCGTTCGCCACTCCGGTGCAGGACGGCGGGGCAGGGGACGGACGTGTCCACTGACCTCGCGTACGACGCGAACTCCGCCTCCGCGTACGAGCCCGCCCCGGCCGGTCCGCAGGTGGCGCTCATCGATCTGCTGGACCGGCTTCTCAACGGCGGGGCGGTACTGACCGGTGACCTGGTGCTGTCCGTGGCGGACGTCGATCTGGTGCACATCAATCTGCGGGCCGTGATCCGCTCGGTGACCGAGGACGGCTCCGCGCCGTGGTGACCGATGGCGTGCGGGTTCCGGTCGGGATGGCGAACAGGGCTTGTGGCAGCGGGAGTCGGGCTGCGAACGGAACGATGAAGGGACGGAGAGCGTGAGGGACACCTCTGAGCGGACCAGCGCGTCCGAGAGCCGGGGCCCGGCCCGCCTCGACGAGGTCGCCACCGCCGCGGCCAGAGCGTTCGACCTGCTGCCGGCCGGTCCTGACGACCGCGGTACGGGAGGCGTCGCCCAGCGGCTGAAGACCGACCCGGACACGGTCGAGCGGGACCTCCTGAAGCTGGTGCTGACGATCGTCGAACTGCTGAGGCAGTTGATGGAGCGGACGGCTCTGCACCGTGTGGACCAGGGCGATCTGACCGACGAACAGGAAGAGCGCATCGGCATGACGCTGATGACGCTTCAGGATCGGATGGCGGCCCTCTGCGAGCGGTACGACCTGACGCCTGAGGACCTGAACCTGGACCTCGGCCCCCTGGGGTCCCTGCTCCCACAGTCCTGATGGCGAAGGTGCGGACCGGCGGGCGCACCCCGGTGCCGACGGTCCCGGTGGCGCCCCCCGGCAGGGCTGACCCGGTCCAGGCATCGGGGGTGATGGCGGCCACATGATGCGACCAGGTGGTGGCGCTCGGGCGACGGAGACCTGTGCTGACGGAGGCCGGGTCGGGAGGAGACTGGGCCGGACGCCCGGGGCGGACGGAGACGGGGCCGGGAGGAGATGGGGCCGGACGCCCGGGCCGGACGGAGACGGGGGCTGGCGGAGGTGGCCGGGGGGCCACCGTCATGACGGGGACGAGGACCGAACGGCACCGCACGCCCGGATGGGGCGAAGATCACAGGACAGCACATACGCCGCCCGTCGCACGGCTGAGTACCGTGTGCGGGTGCCGAAGAACCGGAACACGTTCTCATCGCTCGCCGCTTGGCGCCGCCGCCTGGTCACGCGGGCGGTGCACCGTGGTTGGCGCTGGATGCAGAGCGCGGGAGCGGTGACGGCCGAGCGTCCGGGACGCCACCGTTTCGGCCGGATAGGCAGCGGGACCCGGCTGGCCTTCCCGCAGGGCACGCTCTTCGGCGAGCCGTGGATCCATCTCGGCGACCACTGCATCATCGGCGAGCACGTCACGCTGACCGCCGGGATGATGCCCGGGCTCGACCTCGGGCCGGATCCGGTTCTGCGGCTGGGCAACGGCGTTGTACTCGGCCGCGGCAGCCACGTCGTGGCCTCCCGGTCCGTCGTCTTCGGCGACGACGTGTTCTGCGGCCCCTATGTCTATGTCACGAGCGACAACCACAGCTACGACGATCCCGACCAACCGGTGGGCCGGCAGTGGCCGCGCACCGCTCCCGTCGAGATCGGCTCGGGGAGCTGGCTCGGCGCGGGCGCCGTGATACTCCCCGGTGCGCGCCTCGGCCGAAACGTGGTCGTCGCGGCCGGTGCGGTGGTCCGGGGCGAGGTGCCCGACCGAACAGTGGTGGCCGGGGCACCCGCTCGAGTCGTCCGGCGCTGGGATCCGGAGTCGGGATGGGAGCCACCTCTGCGCACCCCGCCCCCGGTGCCGATCCCCGAAGGCATCACACCGGAGCAGCTCATCGCGTTGACGGAGCTCGACGGGCAGCCCGCAGACCCGGGCACACTGGATCTGTCGGCCGACCGCTGAGGCTGCGCGGCCGGTCGAGTTGATACGGGCGAAGACGAGGCGGTCGAGGAGGTACGGGCGATGAGCAACCGGCATCTGCGCATCCTGCTGGCGATCGCCGTCGTGATCCAGGGCATCGCCCTGGCGGTGTTCGCCCTGCGGCAGATGTGACCCCGTGAAGATGGGATCCCCTGCAGACGCCGCGCAGACATGACGCCGCGCAGACATGACGCCGCGCAGACATCAACCGGGTGCGAATGTGGCTCCGCGCAGACATGACTCCGTGCGGTAAGACCCGGTGCGAATGTGACCCCGTACATATGGGACGTCCCGTCCGCCATCGCTCGGTTCACCGTCGACGTCCGGCCGCCGCCCCCCTCGCGAACGTCCGGCCGACTCCACTCAGCCCGGCACCAGAAGCATCCTCCCGCTCAGCCCGCCGCCAGAAGCACCGTCCCGAACAGGGCCAGCCCCGCTCCCGCCGCCTGCACCAGCCGCAGCCGCTCCTTGAGGAAACCGCGCGCTGCCACGGCGGTGATCACGGGGTAGAGGGAGGCGAGCACGGCGGCGACGGTCACCGGACCGTGGTTGGCGGCCATCGCATACGTGCCGTTTGCCGCGACGTCCGCGAGCCCGACGAAACCGAGCGCGGGCAGCGACGTGCGTATCGTCCGCCAGCCGCCGTCCTCCGGGAAGGCGTCGCCGCCGCGCCGCACCGACGCATACAACGCCGCACCGCCGACGACCACATTGGTCACCCGCTGGACGAACAGCGCGAGGAAGAGGCCCGTGACGGTGGTCGAGGCCTCCGCGATCAGCGCCATGACCGAGCCGAACCCGAACGCGGCCACCAGCGTCAGCAGGATGGCCTGGCGCTGCACCGGCGCGCCCCGGAGCTGCGGTCCGCCCGCCAGCACCACGCCCGCCACCGCCACCACGATCCCGGCCATCTGCAGCAGCCCGGGGCGTTCGCCGATCATGAGCCCGACCCCCACGGGGACGGCGACCCCCAGCGACCCGAGGGGCGAGACGACGCCCATCGGCCCGAGCGCCAGCGCGCGGTAGAAGCACAGCATCGCGACCGGTCCCACCACGCCCGCCGCGACGGCGAACCACAGCTGCGGCCCGGCCTCGTGCCGGCCCCCCGTCGCGATGACGATCGCGCCGAGCACGGTCGCCGCCAGGATCTGCGAGACCACGACCACGGTGAGGGCCGGGATGCGCTTGGTGAGCAGCCCGCCGCCGAAGTCGGCCAGCCCCCACAGGAAGCTGGTGGCCAGGGCGAAAACGGCTGTCATCGGAAACCTCGCAGTACAGTGGAGTGAACGCTGGGGTATAGCACACCGTAGTACATCCCATTGACCTCTGTCATCCACAATATTGAACGGAACGGCGGAACGGCGGACGTGACGGACCTCGACCACCTCACCCAGTCCCTCGCGCGCAACATCAAGCACTGGCGCACGCAGCGGGGCTTCACCCTGGAGACACTGGCCGCACGTTCCGGAGTGAGTCGGGGCATGATCATCCAGATCGAGCAGGCCCGGACGAATCCCAGCGTCGGGACGACCGTGAAGCTTGCCGACGCCCTCGGCGTCAGCATCACCACCCTGCTCGACTACGACGACGAGCCCCGGGTCCGGATCGTCCCCGCCGACCAGGCCGTACGGATGTGGTCCACCGACGCCGGCAGCTCGGTCTCGCTGCTCACCGGCGCCCAGGCGCCCGGCCCGCTCGAACTCTGGGCCTGGCGCCTCATGCCCGGCGACGGGAGCACCTCGGACCCCCACCCCAGCGGCACGTTCGAGATGGTGCACGTGACCACGGGCGAGCTCACCCTGGTCGTCGATGCCGAGGAGTACCAAGTGCCCGCGGGTGCCTCGGCCAGCTTCGAGGCCAGCGGCTCGCACACCTACCGCAACGACGGCGGGGAACCGCTCGAGATGACCATGACGGTGTCCGTCCCGCCGGTGCGCTGAGTCGTCCGCGCCTGCGGCGCCGATGCCCGCCTGCGCCCCGCCGATGCCCGCGCCCGGCTGCTGTTAGCGTGGCAGACATGCGCGCTCCCATCGGAAACTTCGACTCGGTCCGGCCCGCCACCGAGGCCCTGGACGAGCTCAACCCGGCCGTCGCCGAAGGCATTCGCTCATGGAGCGGCCCGGTCCCCGTGGAGCACCTCCTGTACGTCGACACCGATCCGGAGAAGGCCGACACCGCCGTCTTCGCCGAGACCTACGGACCGGGACTCCACGATGCGTCGGCCAACTGCGTCGTCGTCGCGGGCAAACGCGGTCAGACCGTCACCCTGGCCGCCTGCATGGTCCTGTCCACCACCCGCCTGGACGTCAACGGGGCGGTGCGCCGCCATCTCGGTGTGCGCAAGGCGTCCTTCGCGGCCGTGGACATGGCCGTGGGGGAGTCCGGAATGGAGTACGGCGGCATCACACCCATCGGGCTGCCCGAGGGCTGGCCCGTGCTGGTGGACTCCGCTGTCGTCGAGGTGCCGTACGTCGTCATCGGCAGCGGTCGGCGCCGCGGCAAGCTGCTCGTCCCGGGCAAGGCGCTCGCCGGCCTTCCCGGTGCGGCCGTGCTCGACGGCCTGGCGGGCTGACCAGGCGGGGCGGCGCAGCCACCCCACCCGGCCGCGCCCGGTCCGGCACGCGCTCAGTCCAGCAGCGGGATCTCGATCGCAGGGCAGCGGTCCATCACCATGTCGAGCCCTGCCGCGCGGGTGCGCGCGTACGCGTCCTCGTCCACGACCCCGAGCTGGTACCAGACGGCCTTCGCCCCGATCGCGACCGCCTCGTCGGCCACCTTCCCGGCCAGGTCGCTGTTGAGGAACACATCGACCACGTCCACCGGGAACGGGATGTCCGCCAGCGAGGAGTACCCCTGCTCCCCGTGCACCGTCTCCGCCTTCGGATGCACCGGCACCACGCGCTTTCCGAAGCGCTGGAGCACACGGGAGACCCTGTAGGCGGCGCGGCGGTCGTTGGTGGACAGGCCGACGACCGCCCAGGTGTCGCCCGTGGCGGTCAGAATCCTGCGGATCGTCGCCTCGTCTGCGTACATGCCCCCGTCAACCACGGGCCGGGCGCAGCCATTCCCGGCGCCCGGCATAGGGTGAGGAGAATGCAGGAGCAGTACCGGACGGTCGCGCGCGAGGGCGTGCACGAGATCGAGATCAACAAGTCGCGCTTCCTCTGCACGCTCGCCCCGGCCGCGACCGAGCAGGATGCGCAGGACCTCGTCCGGCGCATCCGCCGAGAACACCCGACCGCGACGCACAACTGCTGGGCGTATGTCATCGGCGCCGACGCCGGCCTGCAGAAGGCGAGCGACGACGGTGAACCGGGCGGCACCGCAGGGGTCCCCATGCTGCAGATGCTGCTCCGCCGCGAAGTGCGCTACGCCGTCGCCGTCGTCACCCGCTACTACGGTGGCGTCAAGCTCGGGGCCGGCGGGCTGATCCGGGCGTACGGCGGTGCGGTCGGCGAGGCGCTCGACGCGCTCGGCACCATCACCCGCAGGCGCTTCCGGCTGGCGACCGTCACCGTGGACCACCAGCGAGCGGGAAAGCTGGAGAACGATCTGAGGGCGACGGGCCGCGAGGTGCGGGAGGTCCGGTACGCGGACGAGGTCACCATGGACATCGGGCTGCCCGAGGCGGAGGTCGACGCCTTCCGGTCCTGGCTCGCCGATACCACCGCGGGCACGGCCGTACTCGAACTCGGCGGCGAAGCCTATGGAACGGTCTGATGCCTCTGCCGTACGACGCGGGGAGTCCGGGCCCACCACCCCGCCACGAAGGACCCCCCCGCCCAGGAGGTCCCGTGCAGCACCTCGGAATTCTCGCGCACAGCACGGAGGGGCGGCGCTGTGCTTCCGCGCCTTCTGCCAGGAGGGGATCCGTGAACTGGGCCCCATGAGCACCCGGACGTGACCCTGGACTGCATCGCCCTCGCGCGCAGCATGCCCGCATGGGAGGCAGGGGACCATATCTCGATCCGCGCCACGCTCGGTGAGAGCGTGCGCCGACTGGCCGGTGCGGGCGCGGAGTTCTTCGTCTGCCCGGACAACACCGCGCACCTGGCTCCGGAAGAGCCGGGAGAGGACCTGGCCCTTCCGGGCCTGCATCTCGTTGCCGTCGTCGCGGACCGGGCCGCCCGGGAGGGCCGCCGGCGCGTCGGCCTACTCGGCACGACCTACACGATGGACGGTCCCCTCTACCCGCGGGAGCCGGCCGACCGCGGCATCGCCGCAGAGGTGCCGGACGTCGGGGACCGGGACCTGATCAACGAGATCAACTTCGAGGAGCTGGTGAACGGTGTGTTCACCGAGGAATCGCGCCGGGAGTACGTCCGCGTCATCGAAGGGCTCGCGGCGCGGGCCTGCGACGCGGTCGCCCTGGTCTGCACGGAGATCCCGCTCCTGGTGACGCCCGAGGTCTCGCCGCTGCCCACGCTGGACTCGACCCGCCTGCTCGCGCGCGCCACCTTCGAGGTCGCCGTCGGGCGGCGGGACCGGCCGACCTGGCGCGGCGGGCCCACCGGGGGCTGATCCCGGGCGGGGGAGGGGCGCCGGGCGCAGGGCGCGTACGGATCAGGGGCCGGTCGGTTACGCACCGGAGTCCGCACGCGGAGCGAGGACCGGACGCATACGTATCACAGGCCGGTGCAGTCGCCGGATACGGCGTCGAGGTCCGCGGCGTCCAGTGTTTCCGTCAGCGCCCGCAGGCGGGCGCGGACCTCCCGCATCTCCTCCAGCGAGAACCCGGTCGCCGCCGCGATCCTGCGTGGAACGTCCAGTGCCTGCTTGCGCAGCCCGTACCCCGCAGCCGTGGGGCGGGCCGTGACCGAGCGCTCGTCGTCGGCGCTGCGCCGCCGCTCCACGTAGCCCGCCGATTCCAGGCGCTTGAGCAGGGGGGACAACGTCCCCGAATCCAGGCGCAGATGCTCGCCGATCCGCTTGACCGGAAGCTCGCCGTGCTCCCAGAGCACCAGCATGACCAGGTACTGGGGATAGGTGAGGCCGAGGTCCTTGAGCACGGTTCGGTAGGCGCTGTTGAACGCTCGCGAGGCGGCGTGCAGCGAGAAGCAGATCTGGTTTTCGAGGCGGAGCAGTTCCTCCTCGGGTGCGGTGGTCGGCGTCTCCATGAGCCCCAGAGTACCGCGCGTCATTGAGTTGCGCACAACTGAATTGTGTGCTGTAGTCATCTCCGTCGGATTCCACGGACAACCAGGGATGGAACTCATGGACGCGCTGTACACCGCTGTCGCCACCGCCAACGGCCGCGAGGGTCGCGCCGTCAGCTCCGACGGCCGGATCGACCTCCCGCTCGCCTTCCCGGCTCAGCTCGGCGGCAACGGACAGGGCACCAACCCCGAGCAGCTCTTCGCCGCGGGCTACGCCGCGTGCTTCGCCAGCGCGATGGGGGCCGTCGGCCGCCAGGAGCGGATCGACGTCAAGGACGCCTCCGTGACCGCCGAGGTCTCCATAGGCAAGGACACCGACGGCGGCTTCGGCCTCGCCGTGGTCATGCGGGTCGAGCTGCCCGAGCACCTGCAGGGCGAGGCGGGCCGCGACCTCGTCGAGAAGACCCACGCCTACTGCCCGTACTCCAAGGCCACCCGCGGCAACATCGACGTCCGGCTCGTCGTCGAGTAGGCCGCACGGCCGGGTGGGCGCGCGTAACGGCACGCGCCCACCCGCCACGCCGCCCACCTGCCGCACACCCTCCGGAGCCCGGTCCCCTGTCCTGAGACACGGGCCGGGCTCCGGCCGTGTCCCCAGGGCGGGGAACGGCGCGGACGCGGGTCAATATCCGAGGTCCGTGATCGGTGTGAGGCCCGGCGGGTTACGGTGGTCGGTGCCGGTGTCCGCGCTCCCGCCGGACGGCGCCGGCCGCAGGGGTGGAGAAAGGAAGAACGTGCAGGTCGGTGTCTGCTGTTGAGAGTGCTTCACACATCCGACTGGCACCTCGGCCGGTCGTTCCACCGGGTGAGCCTCCTCTCCGCGCAAGAGGCATTCGTCGACCATCTCGTCGAGACCGCCAGGACCCGGCGCGTCGACGCGGTGCTCGTATCGGGTGACGTGTACGACAGGGCCGTACCGCCGCTGCCCGCCGTCGAGTTGTACGACAGCGCGCTCCACCGGCTGGCCGGACTCGGAGTGCCCACCGTCATGATCTCCGGCAACCACGACTCGGCCCGCCGTCTCGGCGTCGGCTCCGGCCTGATGGAGCGTGCCGGCATCCACCTGCGGACGGACCCGGGCCGCTGCGCCGAGCCGGTCCTCTTCACCGACGAGCACGGCGACATCGCCGTCTACGGCCTGCCCTATCTTGAACCCGCCCTGGTCCGGGAGGAGTTGGGAGCCGAAGTGCCCGGACACACCGCAGTCCTCCGCAGCGCCATGGACCGTGTGCGCGCCGACCTCGCGACACGCCCGCCCGGCACCCGCTCGATCGTCCTCGCCCACGCGTTCGTCGCGGGCGGCGCGCCGAGCGACAGCGAACGCGACATCACGGTCGGCGGGGTGGCGGCCGTCCCGGCCCAGCTGTTCGACGGGATCGACTATGTCGCGCTCGGACACCTGCACGGCTGTCAGGCCATCAGCGACCGCATCCGGTACTCCGGTTCGCCCCTCGCCTACTCCTTCTCGGAGAGCGGCCACCGGAAGAGCATGTGGCTCATCGACCTCGGGGCCGGGGACACCGTCACCGCCGAGCGGATCGCCTGCCCCGTGCCCCGGCCCCTCGCCCGGATCCGCGGCCGCATCGAGGACCTCCTCGCCGACCCGCAGTACGCACCGCACGAACAGGCGTGGCTGGAGGCGACGCTCACCGACCCCGTTCGCCCGCATGAGCCCATGGCCCGACTCGCGGAGCGCTTCCCGCAT
Source organism: Streptomyces sp. NPDC051776 (assembly GCF_040681345.1). Lineage (NCBI taxonomy): Bacteria > Bacillati > Actinomycetota > Actinomycetes > Kitasatosporales > Streptomycetaceae > Streptomyces > Streptomyces sp. NPDC051776. The sequence continues at coordinate 101,053 of NZ_JBFAYQ010000014.1, forward strand.
GTCCTCAGCCTCGTCTTCGCGCCCGAGAGATCCGCCGAGGACCCGCACACCCGATATGCGGAGCGGCTCAAGGGGCGTACGGACCGGCAGATCGCCGAGGACTTCGTGGCCCACGTGCGCGGCGGCGCCGGGCCGGACGAATGCGAACGTGCCGTCCTCCACGGCGTGTTGGACGAGGTGCGGGCCGACGGTGCGCTGAATGAGGTGGCCGGGTGAGGCTGCACCGACTGCGGATCACCGCCTTCGGCCCGTTCGCGGGCACCGAGGACGTCGACTTCGACGAGCTGTCCGCGGCCGGTCTCTTCCTGCTCCACGGCCCTACGGGCGCGGGCAAGACCTCTGTGCTCGACGCCGTCTGCTTCGCGCTGTACGGCGGCGTGCCGGGCGCCCGGCAGGGAGGGCAGTCCCTGCGCAGCGACCACGCCGACCCGAGCACCCCCACCGAGGTGAGGCTCGAACTCACCGTCGGCGGACGGAGGTTGGAGATCACACGCCGCCCCGAGCAGCTGCGGCCCAAGAAGCGGGGAGAGGGGCTCACCCGGGACAAGGCCCAGACGCGGCTTCGCGAGCGCACCGCTCCCGGAGCGGAGCGGCCGGGCGAGCCGGATGGCGCTTGGAAGGCCCTGAGCCGCTCCCACCAGGAAGTGGGAGAGGAGATCGGGCAGCTCCTCGGTATGAGCAGGGAGCAGTTCTGCCAGGTCGTCCTGTTGCCCCAGGGCGACTTCGCCCGCTTCCTGCGCGCCGACGCCGAGGCCCGAGCCCATCTGCTCGGCAGGCTCTTCGACACCCGGCGCTTCGCGGCCGTCGAGGACCGGCTCGCGGAGCTGCGGCGCGCCGCGGAGAAAAGGGTGAGGAGCGGCGACGAACGCCTCCTCGGCCTCGCCCACCGCATGGCCCAGGCCGCGGGCGAGACCGCCGACCTCCAGGACCACCCGCTCCCCGAACCGTCCCCCGGCGAACCGGGATTGGCGCATGCCGTCCTGGAGCGGGCGGCCATCGCCCGTACGAGCGCACGCGAGCGTCACGCCATCGCGGTGGCAGCCGTGCGGGCCGCCGAGAACGATCACGGACGGGCCCAGCGACACGCCGAAGACGTACGAGAACTCGCTGCCCTCCAGGAACGACACGCCGAGGCCCGGCGTCGCGCCGAGGTGCTCGAGACGCGCCGGGAGGAGGCCGACCGCGTGCGCGCCCGGATGGACCGGGCCCGCTCGGCGGAGAAGGTCGTCCCCGCACTCGAACTGCGCGCTGCGGCAGAGCGCGAACACCGGTCCGCCGCAGCGGTGTTGGGGGAGAGCCGGTCGGCTCTGGCACGCGAAGCCCGCGCCCTGCCCCCCGGTCTCGCCGAGGCCTCCGCCGACCGGCTCGCCGCCCTGGAGCGCGAACTCCGCGAAGAGCTGGGCGGGCTGGCCGCCGCACGGGGCGCCGAGGAACGGGCGGCCCGGATGGCGGCCGAGCGCTCCGCCCTCGACCGTGAGGCACGGTCCGACGACGACCTCCTGCGCGAGGCCGAGGGCTGGCTCTCATCGTGGGAGTCGGTTCGCGACGGACTCCGGCGGCGCATCGAGTCCGCGCAGGACGCCGCCACCCGCGCCGAACAGCTCGGCGCCCAGGTCGCCCAGGCACTCCAGCGGCTCGAGGCCGCCGAGGAACGCGATCGGCTCACGTCCCGGCTGGCCCGGGCCGAGGATCAGGTGGACCGGGCCCGGCGCCGTGCGTCCGGCGCGCGGGAGCACTGGCTCGACCTCAAGGAACGGCGCCTGGCCGGTATCGCCGCCGAACTGGCCGGTTCTCTCCGCCCGGGGGAGGCGTGCAAGGTGTGCGGCGCGACCGAGCACCCCGCACCGGCGCGCGCCGCCGACGACCATGTGGACCGTGCCGCCGAGGACGCGGCGCTCCAGGCGTACCAGCGGGCCGACGCGGACCGGGAGGAAGCCGACGGCCAGGTGCGGGCGGTGCGCGAATCCCTGGCGGCCGCGTGCTCGGCAGCGGGCGATACGCCCACCGTCGGACTCCGCGACGAGGTCCAGGACCTGCGGCGGTCCCACGCCGACGCGCGCACCGCCGCCGCCGACGCGCATGACGCCCGCGAAGCACTCATCGCAGCCGAGCGGGAGTACGAGCTTCGGCGTGCCGCCCAGCAAGAGGCCGGACGCCGCGTCTCCGCGCGCGCCTCCAGGCAGCAGGTGCTGGACGGCCAACTCGCCGAGGCGCAGGCCGAAGTGGAGCGGGCGCGTGGCGACGCGCCGAGCGTCGCCGACCGCGCCGCACGCCTTGAGCGGCACGCGACGCTGCTCTCCGAAGCGGCCGCGGCCGTCCGCACGGCCGAGGCGACGGCGCAGCGGCTGAAGGAGGCCGACGCGCGACTCGCCGATGCCGCCTACCGGGCCAAGTTCGACACGCCGGAAGCAGCCGCGGAGGCCGTGCTGGACGCGGCCCAGTGGCGGGAGCTGCAGCACCGCCTCGACCAGTGGCAGGCGGAAGCGGCCTCCGTCGCCGCCGTGTTGGCGGACCACCGCCTCGCGACGGCCGCGGACCGCCCGCCGGCCGACGGCGCAGCAGCCCAGGCCGGCGTCGACACGGCCACCCGCCGGTTGCGCACCGCGTCAGCCGCCGAGGCGTCCGCCGCGACACGCTGCACCGAACTCGACGCCATCGGCGCCGAGGCCGAGACCCGCGCACGTGAACTCGCCCCGCTGCGGCGCGAGTACGACCGCGTGGCACGCCTCGCTGGGCTCGCTGCCGGAACCTCCGCCGAGAACGAGCGAAGGATGCGCCTGGAGTCCTACGTCCTCGCCGCCCGTCTCGAACAGGTCGCCGCGGCGGCGAGCGCCCACCTGGCGCGGATGTCCTCCGGGCGTTACACCCTCGTCCACTCCGATGCCAGGGCCGGCGGGCGTCTCCGGTCCGGACTCGGCCTGCATGTGATCGACGCGTGGACGGGCAGCGAGCGCGACACCGCCGGCCTCTCCGGAGGCGAGACCTTCTTCGCCTCGCTCTCGTTGGCCCTGGGCCTGGCGGACGTGGTCACGGAGGAGGCGGGAGGCACCCGGCTCGACACCCTCTTCATCGACGAGGGATTCGGCAGCCTTGACGAGCAGACGCTCGACGACGTCCTCGACGTCCTCGACTCCCTTCGCGAGCGCGACCGCACGGTCGGGATCGTCAGCCACGTCGCCGAGCTGCGGCGGCGCATCCCGGCCCGGCTGGAGGTCACAAAGACCCGCACCGGCTCGTCCCTGCGCCACCACCCGGCGGGCTGACCGCTGATCCCGCCGGCCGCTGAAAACTGCCGGCCGCTGAACCCGCCGACTGCTGAACCCGCCGACCCGACCGCCGCCGCTGCGCACCGCGGACGCCTGAGGCAGCATCCCCCTCTTCGCACGCCTCTGTTCAGTGAAGAGGGGCTGGCGCGAGGGACTTGGGGGCTCGGTTCGCCGACCACTTCTCAGCACGCGCAGGGGGCGTAAGCAGGCGCGTCGGTTGTGCGGCCCGGCGGGCACCCGCCGGGCCGCACAACCGACGGCCCCCGCCTGTCGGCGAGGGCTCCAGCAGCTGCCTCAGAGCCGGGACAGCTCCTCCACCAGGTCGTCGAGACCGAGAGAGCCCTGCGACAGCGCCGCCATATGCCACTTCTTCAGGTCGAAGGAGTCGCCGTGCGCCGCCCGCGCCGCCTCCCGGCCCTTCAGCCAGGCACGCTCGCCCAGCTTGTAACCGATGGCCTGCCCCGGCATGCCCAGGTAGCGGATCAGCTCGCTGTCCACGAAGTCGTCCGGACGCCCGCTGTGCATGCCGAAGAACTCCCGTGCCAGCTCGGGCGTCCAGCGCTCGCCCGGGTGGTACGGCGAGTCGGCCGGGATCTCCAACTCCAGGTGCATGCCGATGTCGACAATGACCCGCGTCGAGCGCATCATCTGCGCGTCGAGGTAGCCCAGCCGCCGCTCCGCGTCGGAGAGGAAGCCCAGTTCGTCCATGAGCCGCTCCGCGTACAGAGCCCAGCCCTCGGCGTTCGCGCTCACCCCGCCGACCGTCGCCTGGTAGCGCGAGAGGCGGTCGGCCACGTGCACCCACTGCGCCAGCTGCAGATGATGCCCGGGAACGCCCTCGTGGTACCACGTCGACACCAGGTCGTAGACCGGGAACCGGGTCTCGCCCATGGTCGGCAGCCAGGTGATGCCCGGCCGGGAGAAGTCGACGGTCGGTGCCGTGTAGTACGGGGCCGCCGCACCGCCCGCCGGGGCGATCCTGGACTCGACCTTCCTGACGCGCTCGGCGAGTTCGAAGTGCGTGCCGTCCAATTCCTCGATCGCTTCGTCCATCAGGCCCTGCAGCCAGACCCGCACCTCCTCGACGCCCTCGATGTGCTTGCCGTGCTCGTCCAGGTACTTGATGGCCTCCCAGGGGGTGGCCGCGCCGGGGAGGACCTTCTGCGCCTCGGTGCGCATCTCCGCCATCAGCCGGTGGTACTCCGACCATCCGTAGGCGTATGCCTCGTCCAGGTCCAGGTCCGTACCGTTCCAGAAGCGGGACCACCGGGCGTAGCGCTCGCGGCCCACCACGTCCGGGGCGCCCTGGACGGACGGGGCGTACGTGTCGTGCAGCCAGTCGCGCAGATCCTCGAACGCGCCGGTCGCGACGGCCGCCGCCATGTCGAGGTCGGTCCGGAGTTCCTTCGGTCCCGCGGAGGTGAACTCCGCGAACCAGCTGCGGTCCTTGCCCACCCACTCGTCCAACTGGCCGATGACGGTCTCGACTTGCCGCGGGCCCGCTGGCAGCTTGCGCTCGATGCCCTCGGCCAGCGAGGCGCGGTAGCCGTCCAGCGCGGCGGGGACGGCGCGCAGCCGCTCGGCGATCGCCGCCCAGTGCTCCGCCGTCTCGACCGGCGTCACCGTGAGGACGGTACGGATCGAGTGCACCGGGGAGTGGATGTTGCTGACCGCCCGCAGCCCCTCGTGGGCTTCGTGCACGGCGAGTTCCGCGGTCAGCCGCTCGCGCAGCAGCCGGGCGCAGCGCCGCTCGGCGTCGCTGCCGGCGCCCGGCCGGGCCTCCGCCTCTGACAGCCGGTCCAGTGTCGTACGGGCCAGATCGGCGAGGGCCTCCTGCCCGGCCGGGGAGAAGTCCGGAAGCCGGGTCGAGCTCTCGGCATCGCCCAGGTAGGTGCCGGTGATCGGGTCGAGGTCGATGAGCGCGTCCACGTATGCGTCGGCGACCTGGCGGGGCAACGGGCTGCTGATGTTGTCGGACATGGGCTCATCCTCGTACGTGACCCGCGCCCGCGTCACCACCATCCCGTTCGCCGCGATTCGGCCGCGAAGGCCCACCCCTCGTTCCACGCGGATGCGCGGCGCCCCGGCCTCCTGCGCCCGTGATGCGCGGCGCCATCCGGACCCGGCCCCCCGCGCGGCTGGGGCCGAGGGGATCACTGAGCACACCTGAGCCCCGTCTTCAGAAGTCGCCTCTGCCCCGCCCTTCGGGCCGGCGACACTACGTTGGAGACGGGCGCTGGGCATCCGGTCCCGGAGGCAGCAGTGGCCCGCACTCCCACTGCTGGAAGATCAGCCGGGTCTCGACCCGGGCGACCTCACGCCGTGAGGTGAACTCGTCGAGCACCAGCCGCTGCAGATCGGCCGTGTCGGTCACGGCCACGTGGACGAGATAGTCGTCCGGACCGGTCAGGTGGAACAGCGCCCGCGACTCAGGGAGCGCGCGGATCCGGTCCACGAACGGGCCGATGAGCTCACGCCGGTGCGGCCGTACCTGCACCAGCAGCAGGGCCTCCAGACCGCGCCCGAGCTTCGCCGGGTCCAGACGCAGCTCGTGGCCGAGGATCACTCCGGCCCGCCGCAGCCGGGCCACACGGTCCAGGCAGGTGGACGGCGCCACGCCGACTTCCGCGGCAAGGTCGCGGTACGTGGTCCGGGCGTCGTTCTGCAGAAGCCGCAGAATCTGCAGATCTACCGGATCCAGAGGTACGGAATCGGCCATGGATCGAACATTACACGGACGATCCCCGCTGGGCTCCGTCGAGTGTTCAGCATCGACCTATGGACACGACAGCCACGGAGCCCACTCGCTCGCTCGCCACCGAGGCCGTGCACGCCGGACGCGAAGACCTCGCCGACCTCGGCCTGCACGCCCCGCCCCTGGATCTGTCCACGACCTACCCCTCGCGCGACAGCAGGGAGGAGGCCGCGCGCGTCGACGCGTTCGCCGCGACCGGCGCCCAGCTCGAAGGGCCGCCCGTCTACGCCCGCCTCGACAACCCGACGACAGCGCGCTTCGAGACCGCGCTCGCCCGCCTCGAGGGCACGGAGAGCGCGGTGGCCTTCGCCAGCGGCATGGCTGCCCTGACGGCCTGCCTGCTCGTGCGGTCGGCCATGGGACTGCGCCATGTGGTCGCCGTCCGCCCGCTCTACGGCTGCAGCGACCATCTGCTCACCGCCGGACTGCTCGGCACCGAGGTCACATGGGTGGACCCGGACGGCGTGGCCGAAGCGATCCGCCCCGACACCGGGCTTGTCATGGTGGAGTCGCCGGCCAATCCGACGCTCGCCGAGCTCGACCTGCGGGCCGTCGCCGACAGGTGCGGCGACGTACCGCTGCTGGCCGACAACACCTTTGCCACTCCCGTACTCCAGCGCCCCGCGGAACAGGGGGCGCGGATCGTGCTGCACAGCGCGACGAAGTACCTGGGCGGACACGGCGACGTACTCGCCGGAGTGGTCGCCTGCGATGAGGCCTTCGCCCGCGGGCTCCGGCAGGTACGGTTCGCCACCGGTGGCGTCCTGCACCCGCTCGCCGGCTACATGCTGCTCCGCGGGCTGTCCACGCTGCCCGTCCGCGTACGGGCCCAGTCGGAGACCGCCGCGCGGCTCGCGGAGCGGCTGGCCGGGGACCCGCGGATCGCCCGTGTCCACTACCCGAAGCTGGGCGGTGCGATGGTGGCTTTCGAGGTGAACGGTGACCCGCACGAGGTGATCGCCGGCGTGCGGCTGATCACGCCCGCGGTCAGCCTCGGCAGTGTCGACACCCTCATCCAGCACCCCGCCTCCATCAGCCACCGCATCGTGGACGAGGGCGACCGCCGCTCGGCCGGGGTGAGCGAGCGGCTGCTGCGGATGTCGGTGGGGCTCGAGGACGTCGAGGACCTGTGGCGCGATCTCGACCGCGCGCTCGGCGCCCCGCCCGCTCTCCGTGAGACCGGGAAGGGCGCCGAAGCCGCGGCGGACGGCACGGTGCAGGAAGGGGTTACGCAGGCCCGTACGACTCCTGCTCCTCCCGCTCCGGTTCCCGCGGGCCATGGGGCTCGGGGGTCACGACGGGCGTCGGAGCCAGTCGGGTGGTGATGACCAGGGTTCCCTCCTCGACCTGGTAGTCCAGCGGCAGGCCGAGGCCGCGCATGGCGGCGGCCATCCCGGTGTTCGACGCCTGGGTGACGGCGTACACGCTGTCGCAGCCCGTCTCCACGGCCATGGCGACCAGGCGGCGCAGCAGTTCGCCGCCGATTCCGCGGCGCTGCCAGTCGTCCTCGACGAGCAGCGCCACCTCGGTCTCGTTGCCGTCCCACAGCAAGTGCCCGAGGGCGACGAGCCGGCCGGAGGGGGTCTGGACAGCGAGGGTGCGGCCGAAACGGGGGCTGAGCAGGTGGCCGAGGTAGCGGTCGGCGTCGTGGACCGGACCGTGGTAGCGGAGGCCGAGCGTTCTCGTGGAGCAGCGTCCGTGCATCGCGAGGGCGGCGTCCAGGTCGTCGGTGTCCGCCCGCCGTACGGTGATCTCATTGCCCTCGGGGAGGGTGAACACGTCCCTGCTGCCCGGCACCCGCGGACCGAGCTGGGCGTCCAGCTCCACCAGGGCGCGGGCGCGCGCGAACTCCGTGGGCGTGAAAGGCAGATACGGGCGCTCGACCGTGATGACCCCGCCGGAGGGGTCGGGCAGTCGTATCACCGTGTCCTCCAGTACGCCCTCATCGGGCACCCTCTCGCCCAGGGACCGCCCCCCGAGCGACGTCGCGGGGAGCGAGTGGATCGTGCAGCGGCCGAGCAACTGCCGCAGAGCGAGCGGGAGTTCCGCTGCGTCGAGGGCGGTCCGGGTGGCGAGGTTCAGGACCCGGGTCGGCGCGTCGACCAGATCGTGGGCGTCCGCGCGCTCGACCCATGTGCCCCGGCCGCCCGCGGCGTCGATGGTGCGCGTCAGGTCGGCGGCCGTCAGGCCGTCGGGGGCCCGCAGGAGGAACTCGTCGACCGTGCCGTCGGAGAGCGGGTGGGTCTGCAGGGTCAGGATGTCGACCCTGCTGCGTGCCAGCGTCGTGCATAGTACGGCGAGGCTGCCGGGCAAGTCCCGTACGGTGGTGCGGAGGCGCCACAGCGTCGTCCCGTTCGGGTCCGGGTCGGGGGCGGCGGAGGGCGCCGGTGCCGGAGCGGGGCCGGCGCCGTGGCCGGTATGGCTGGTGCCGGGCGTGGGGCCCGGCGGTGAGTCGTGCCTGTGGCGCCGTGCCCACCATGTGTGGAAGCCGGCCGTGGCGATCATGACGGCGGCCGAGGTTCCGAGCAGCACCGGCCCCTCCGGGCCGTGGGCGATGGTGTTGGCGGCCGCGTCGGCGACCGCCACGGCCGTGAAGAGGGCCGCGAGTTCAACGAGATCCTGCCGCCAGTGATGCGGGCGGCGGGCATGCTTCGACGATGTCATCCGAGTCATGGGATTCACCCTCCCTGACAGGTGTTGCGTGATCACAAACGCACTGTGACCGATGGATTAAGGGTGGCTATGATCACTTTCCGTCTGTTTTTGGCCATTTGGCGAGAGGCTCGGGCCGTCGCCTCGCCCGGGGGTCTCCCGGTGGAGCTGTCCGAGCTGCGCGCAGACATGCGCGCGGCCGGTCCGCCGCGGCCGCCTCGGTGGGGCGGAGCCGCGAGCCCGGCTCGGCAGCCGGGACGATTCCGTACGGCCGTGACCCTCGCAAGACGGGAAAATCAGCCGCATCCCCGGTGCCCCCCGACGCCGGACATACGCCCCAACAGCCCAGCCCACAGGCCTGTTTCGGCCATCCGCAGGGCAGCACGGCACTGCGGTCCGGCCCCTGTCGGAGGGTCCGGCCGCCGTCCCGCACGGTCCCTTCGTCGGCGGCTCGAAGTCCGCGCTCAGAGGCCGTTGACGACGGGAGCCGCCCCCCTCGTCACTGCCCCACGCGGCCGGGCTGGAGCACCGTGGTGAACAGCACCGTGCCGCCCTCCTCGCGCAGCCGCACCGTCAACTCGCCGCTCTCCCCGTCGATGTCCACCTCCCCGTAGAACTGGTAGCCCTCGGCGGGGGAGACATTCGCCCGCGCCGGGGCCTTCATGAAGACCCGCTCGGGACCGAACGTGGAGTCCAGCGCGGCCGCAGGGAACGCACCCGCGTTGAGCGGCCCCGACACGAACTCCCAGAACGGCTCGAAGTCACCGAACGCCGCACGCGCGGGGTCGTAGTGCTGAGCCGATGTGTGGTGGACATCGGTCGTCAGCCACACCGTGCCGGTGATCCGGTGGTGCTTGATGTGCCGTAGCAGTTCCACGATCTGCAGTTCACGGCCCAGGGCAGCGCCCGGGTCCGCGTTCGCCACGGCCTCGAAGTCCGTCGCGCCGTCGGGCACCACGAGCCCGAGCGGCATGTCGGAGGCGATCACCTTCCACATCGCCCGCGACCGCCGCAGCTCCCGCTTCAGCCATTCGAGCTGCTCGCGTCCGAGGATGCCCTGGGCGTCCTCCGGCTGCCGGTTGGGGGAGTTCCGGTTCCGGTACGTCCGCATGTCCAGCACGAAGACGTCCAGCAGGGGACCGTGCCGCACCACCCGGTGCACCCGGCCCTCGGTGTGGCCGGGCCGCAGCGTCGGCACCGGGAAGTACTCGGAGAACGCCCGCTTCGCACGCGCCGCCAGGACGTCCACGGACTTCTCCGTGTAGCGGGCGTCGTCCAGGAACTCCCCGGGGTACCAGTTGTTGAGGACCTCGTGGTCGTCCCACTGCACGATCGCCGGCACCTGGGCGTTGAAACACCTGAGGTTCTCGTCCAGCAGGTTGTAGCGGAAGTTGCCGCGGAATTCGGCAAGAGTCTCGGCGACCTTCGCCTTCTCCTCCGTGGTGACGTTCCGCCACACGCGCCCGTCCGGCAGCGTCACGCTTCCGGTCAGCGGGCCGTCGGCGTAGATCGTGTCCCCGCTGAAGAGGAAGAAGTCGGGGTCGCCGCGCCGCATCTCCTCGAAGATGCGGTAGCCCCCGCGCTCGGGATTGATGCCCCAGCCCTGCCCGGCGAGGTCGCCCGACCACACGAACCGCACCCCCTGGCGCCGCCGCACCGGAGCCGTACGGAACGTGCCGTGGACCGGCTCGCCGGTGCGTCGCGGGTCGTCCGGGTCGGCGAGCACCACGCGGTAGTGCACCTGCTCGCCGGGCGGCAGGCCGCTCAGCGCGGTCGTGCCCGTGAAGTCCGTGCCGGGGCTGATCAGCGGCCCGTGCGTCCCCCGCGTGTTGCGGAACGACTCCGTGGCCGAGGTCTCGACGATCATGCGTGCCGGACGGTCCGACCGCACCCACACCAGCGCCGACGAGGTGGTCACGTCGCCTGCCTGCACGCCCCACCGGGCCTCCGGGCGTCCCGACAGCGTCTGTGCGGCGGCCGGACCGGATGCGGACAGCACCGCGGGGACCGCCGCCCCGGCCGACGGAAGAACGAGCCCCGCCGATACCAGCGCACCGCCCCGCAGTACGGACCGCCGTCCGATGCCGCTCCCCGACTCCTGCTCCATGCCGTGCCTCCCGTTTCTCGCGCGAACGGTCCTTGTGCGAATCGGTCTCGCGCGACGTGCCGCTTGGCCGCCCCGGTTGTCGGTGACGGCGTCCCGTTGCTACCGGCGCCGGATGCCGCGCACCGAAACGCCCAGTGAACAACGGCCCGTGGCGTGGCAGAAGACCCCGCACGCCTTCGCGCGGGCGGATCCCGGGAGGTCGGGCACGCGCCACCGGCGAGGTCCGCAGCGAGGATTGACGCGGACCGGGGTTCGTATGCGGTCGATCACCCGATCGCCCCACGCACACAACCCCCCTGCCCGCACCGGCTCCCCGGGGCCGCCGCGGCGCACCGGAACCGACGCGCGGTCGGCCCCGCTTGCGAGGCCGGGCTCCCCCGGGGCCGCGGCGCCCGGTGCGGGGAACGGTCGGTTCCCCGCGGGCGCACCTCTCGCCTCAGACCTCCAGGGTCGATTCGATCGCCTTCAACTGGTGGCGTGCCATGGCCAGGTTGGCCCGCGTCTTGTCGAGAGCCAGATAGAGGAACAGGCCGGCCCCGCCGCGGCCCTTGAGCAGCCGGATGAGGTGGTACTGGCCGCCGAGGGTGATGAGGATGTCCTCGATGGAGTCCTTTATGTTGAGGAGTTCCATGGCGCGCACCTTGGCACGCACCACATCGGTGTTGCCCGCGGCGGCCACCGTCAGATCGAGTTCCTTGCCGCCGCCGACGGTGCCGAGCGCCATGCCGCTGCCGTAGTCGACGAGCGCGACGCCGATGGTGCCCTCGATGGTGGTCATCGCTTCCTTGAGGGCCGATTCGATATTGGCCATGGTCGTGGTGCTTCCTTCCAGTGGGTGGATGGTCCGCGCGGCGCCGGGCATGTCGAGCCCGGCCCACGCCGTCGCGGAGGGGCTTGCATACGCGTCCGCCGTCGCGGAGGGGCTTGCTTTCGCGTCGGATTCGGTGGGCTCGGTACGGGTCAGTCGGCCTCCCGACGCTCGAGTGCGCCGGCGACGACATCGCCGATGCGGGCGCTGGACCGGCGGGCCTCCAGATGGAGCCGGCCCACATTGGCGCGTGGCCCGGCCAGCACGGTGAGGACCGCCCCGGTTCCGGCGGCGTACGTGGCGACATAGCCCTGCTCGCCCCGGATCACCAGCTCGCGGAAGTCGCCGCGGCCGGTGGCGTCGGTGAGCCGCAGGGCGACTCCGAGTGCGGCAGCGGTGAGGGCGGCGGTGCCTTCCGCCTCCGCCTCCTCGCCGGTGCTCTCCGCCAGGACGAGGCCGTCGACGCTGGCCGCGAGAGCACCGGTGAGATGGGGGACACGGGCGAGCAAACCCTTGAGCTCGTCGAGGACTTCGGGGCTCGAGGACATCATCTGTCTTCTCTCGGCGCGTTGTTTCATCACACGCCTCATGAGGGTGCGGCCGGGGCCTGATGGACGGACGGGGGGTTCACAGACGAGCCTCCAGAGCATCACGGATCCGGCGCAGCAGGGCGGTGTCGGGGTCGCCGGAGATCTCCGGCACCCAGGCGGGAACGGGAGGTCGTGCGGGCGCGGCCGGCCTGCTGGGAGTCTCGATGTGCCCGGCGGCAGCCAGTCGCCGTACGTCGATGAGGGTGTGGAAGGCCGGCCGGCCGAGGAGCCGGGCGATCTCGGCGGGGGTGCGGACTCCGTCCGCCAGTCGCAGCAGGGCGCGCTGGCGGGGGACGAGGACCGGGGCGCGCGCGGCCTGACGCCGTACGACCGGCGCGGTGTCGACCTCCGGCCTGGGCCACAGGCTCTCCAGCAGATCCCGGCGGCGCCGGGTCTCCCGGGCGACGGTATCGACCGGTACGGGTATGACAGGGCCGAGCCAATGTGCGGCGCCGCTCCGGAAGCGGGTGGGACCCGCGCCGCCCGACAGGGTGAAGAACGCGGCGTCGAAGAGCGCGCCCCGATGGCATATCTCCAGCTCGCCGCTTGAGACTTGACCGCTCTCGACGAGATAGCGGCCGACCTGGCCGCGGGCGCCGGCACGATCGACGGCGGCCTGCCAGCCTGCCACCGGTAGCCGGCCGCCCGTCGTGAGGAGGACGTCGATGCCCGGAGCCACGGGGCTCTCCGCGTGCACGATCTCGCCGTCGACGAGATAGAGCGTGCCGGTCTCGCGCAGGAGGGCGCCGGTGGCGCGCTCGGAGGCGAGACGGGCGAGCGTGGGGAAGACGACACCGCTCACCCGAGCACCAGCCGTTCGGCCAGCCCGGCGAGACCGATGCGGGCGAGAGCGAGATTGCCTTCCTCGCGGTCGAGCCACACATGGATGAACACGCTGGAGTCGAAGGTCGTCTCGACGAAGCGCAGCAAGTGGTAGCCGGAGCGGGTGGTGACGATGACGTCCTCGACTGGGTTGCTCCTGCCGTGGGCCGCGTCGCCGTCCTCAGCCGGGGCGAAGGTGGGCTGATCGGCGGCCACGCGGGCGAGTTCGGCCGTCTCGGCGACGCTGGCCTCGTGGTCGTCGTTGGGGGAATCCCCGATCGTGCCCAGCGCGAGCCCGCTCGTGCAGTCGGCCACGGCGGCGCCGCGTGCCCCGGGCAGCGCCATGGCCTTGAGCAGGCATTCCTCGATTCCGGGCACGACAAGGACTCCCCTCCCCGGGACGTGCGGTGTGGCCCGCCGACGGGGCAGCGGGTGACTGGCACGTTACCGAACGTGCTGACTCCGCAAAGCAGTTCGGGCAATTTTCCGTGGAACATGCCGAACGGGGTTGCCCCGTGAAGGCGCGGGGTGCGTAGATGGATGTTTCCGCGCCTGTTCGAGGCGCCCGCGATGTCCGGGCCCTGACGCCTGCTCAGGAAGAGCCCCGCCTCGGGACGGGTCCTGCGTCCGCTGCACGGGTGTCGCCGCCGCGACCGGGCGGTTCCTACGGGGCCGCCCCGCGCGTCGCCCCCACTGGGCCGCCGCGCGTCGCCCCGCCCGCAGCGTCCGCCGGGCGGGTGTGCGCAGGACGGGTCCTGCGCCTCGGCGCCGCACCGGTGCCGTGTCCCGACCGGGCCGCCCCGCGCGCAGCGTTCGCCGGGCGGACGTGGGCAGCCGGGGGCGCGCGATCCGCGGCGCGGCGGCGCGCGGACCGCTCCGTGGACCGCCCGACGGTTCGTTCGGGCGTGACCGGGGCGTGCGGTGCCACTAGGGTCGCCGCGTACGCGCCGGTCCCCGCCCCCGGGACCACCTGGGAAATTGCCCGGGAGGGCGCGCCCCGCATGGTGTATACGAGGCGGAATGAAGGCGCATTTCGGAGTCCTGGGCCCCCTGGAAGTCCAGCATGACGGGCGGCCGTTGCCCGTGCAGAGCCGTCGGCAGCGGGCGATCCTCGCGCGCCTTCTGCTGAGCCCCGGGCAGACCGTCACGCCCGACGTCCTCATCGCCTGCGCCTGGGATGAGGAGGTCATCCCGGATCATCCGCATTCCGCCCTGCAGAACCACATATCCCGCCTCCGCAAGACCCTCGGTCCCCTGCGCCGCTTCCTGGCCACATCGAGCGCGGGCTACGCCCTGCGCGTCGGCGGCGACGACGTCGACTCCCTCATGTTCGAGCGGCTGGTCGCCGAAGCGCGACGGGTCCGGGCCACCGACGTACGGGCGGCGCTGGGCAGTTTCGCGGAGGCCCGGGCGCTGTGGCGGGGACCGGCGTTCGCCGAGTTCGCGGAGACCTTCGCCCGTCCGCAGGCGATCATGCTGGAGCAGATGCGGGTCACGGCCGCCGAGGAACGGATCGACCTGCTGCTGGGCATCGGCGCCTACGGCCTGGCCAGGGAGGAGGCCGAATCGGTCATCGCAGCCCATCCGCTGCGCGAGAGCGCGTACGCCCTGCGCATGCGCGCGCTGGCCCTCGCCGATCAGGTCAACGACGCGCTGGCCGCCTACCAGTACCTGCGCCGGCAGCTCGCGGAGGAGTACGGGACGGAGCCGTCGGCCGGGGTGCGCGACCTGTACGTGCAGTTGCTGCGGGGCGACATCGCGCCGGTCCCGGAGCCCCCGACGCGCCCTCCGACCCCGAGGGGCGCGGCGCACCGCGCTACGGCTCCGCCCCCCACGCACTCCCCGCTCCGTTCGCAAGCCCCATCCGGTGCGCGGCGGACCTCGCCGCACCCGCACCCCTCGCCGCACCCGCACCCCTCGCCCCACCCCGTGCCGTCCGTCCCGACCTCGCTCAGCAGCTTCGTCGGCCGGCAGGAGGAGATCCGGCGCGTCGTGGGCGTCCTCTCCCGCCGGCGCGTGGTCACCCTCGTCGGACCCGGCGGTGTCGGGAAGACCCGCCTCGCCATGGAGACGGCACCGCGACTCGCGGACGACGGCCCGCTCAGGTGGGTGGAGCTGTCCTCGGTCCGCGACCCCGAACTCGTCCCGCACGCCTGCCTGGACGCCATGGGCGTCCCGGATCCGCCCACCGGCACCGCGCTCGAGGCCCTGGCGATCGTCCTGCGCCGGCGCGACCTCACCCTCATCCTCGACAACTGCGAGCATGTCGTGGACGGCGTAGCGGAGACGATCACGCGGATCGCCCACTCCTGCCCCGGGGTCCGGTTCCTGGCGACGAGCCGCGAGCGCCTGGCCGTCGACGGTGAGCAGGTCATCGCGATCCCGCCCCTCTCCCTCTCGTCCGACGAGGGCGGTTCGGAGGCCGTGCGCCTGCTGGTCGACCGTATGTCAGCGGCGGGATTCGACATCGATCTGGGCGACCCGGCGACCTGGGACCTCGCCCATCTCCTCGGCCGGCGCATGGACGGCCTGCCGCTCGCCCTCGAACTGGCCGCCGCGACAGCCGCTTCGCTCGGGCTCGAAGCCGTTGTCCACGGGGTCAACCCGCTCGGTATGACCGGAGCCAGCCGTACCGCCCATCCGCGCCACCAGGATCTTCGCGAGCTGCTGATGTGGTCCTACGACCTGCTCACCGGCGAGGAGAAGGCCCTGCTGCGCCGGCTCGCCGTCTTCCCCGGGTGGTTCTCGGTGGGATGGGCGGAGGAGGTGTGCACGGACACCGAACTGCCGCATGACCGGGTGGCGCCGACCCTCGCATCCCTGGTGGCCAAGTCGCTGGTGGTGCGGCGGCCGCACCCGCTCGAGGGCGGGCGCAGGCACCGGCTCCTCGCGACCGTGGCCGGTTTCGCCGAGGAGCGCTGCGAAGCGGCCGGGGAACTCGGCCGCTTCCGCCGCGCGCACGCGAGGAACACGGTGAACTGGGCCGAACGGGCCGCCGGGACGATCTCCGAGGGCCGTGACGAAAGGCAGGGGATCGCCCTGCTCAGCGCCGGTGCCAGCGACCTCCGCGCCACCCAGCACTGGGCCTCGCGCCACGACCGGCCGCTGGCTCTCGAACTCTCGTCCGTCCTCATGCGGTACGGCTTCATCCGTGCCGACTACGAGATCCTCGGCTGGGCCGAGAAGGCGCTGGTGGGGACCGGCCCCGACGAACCCCCGTTGCACCCGCATGTGTACGGTTCCGCCGCCCTCGCCGCCTTGGGCCGGGGGCAGCTGGAACTCGCCGAGCAGCGCGCCCACGAGGCCATCCGCGCCGCCGGTTCCGAGCGCGCCGCCCTGCCCGGCCTGACGATCCTCGCGCACTGCCTGCTCTTCACAGAGCGCCCGGCCAAATCGGTGGATATCTGCGAAAAGATGTGGCCCGCGGTGCGTGCCGGCGGGGGAGGGGACACCGTGAACGAGGTGGAGGTGGCCGGAATCGCGGCCATCTGCCTCAGCTATGCCGGGGACCGGGTCGCCGCCGAGGAGTGGATCGAATGCTGCCGGCAGTGCCGGGACCGGAGCCCGTCGGCCCTGGTGGCGGCCTACGCTGCGTACTTCACCGGTGAGGCGGTGATGCCCCACGAGCCGGACCGGGCCCTGGCCGAACTGCGCAGGAGCTACGACATCGCCTCCAGGATCGGGGCAACGTTCGTCGCCGGCGTCGCGAAGACCAGCTTCGCCACCCTCCAGGCCCGTCACGCCCCGACCGCCGAGAGCTTCGTCTTCTACGGCGACACCCTGCGGCACTGGCACGACCACGGGAACCGGACCCAGCTGTGGGTCACCATCCGCAACCTCGTCCCGCTGCTGTCGGGCCGCGGGGAGGACGAGCGGGCGGTCGCCATCCATGCGGCGATGACCTCCTCCACTGCCGCTCCACGGGTCTCCGGATCCGAACTCGCCGCGATCGAAGGGGCGGTTGCGGGGTCCCGGCGGCGGCTGGGCGCGCCGGGCGCCGAGGCCGTTCGGTCGCAGTGGCGGGGTGCGGACCTCACGGCGGTCTTCGATCTCGCCATGGAGTCCACTCATGTGCTGGCCCGCACGGCCGAGAACGGGCCGGGAGCCGGCGGTACGGAGTTGAGCGATGCCGGGGAGCCGGGCCCCGCGGTACGGAGTTGAGCGATGCCGCGAGCCGGGCCCCGCGGTACGGAGTTGAGCGACGCCGCGGAGCCGTTCCCGCGGTACGGAGCCGAGCCCGGACCACGGAGCGCGACTCCGGTACCGGTGGTGCGGATCGAGTCGCACCGCCTGTACGCTGCGCCGACCTTCCGTACGCACCCCCGGACCGGACGAGAACCGAAGCCGGGTCCCCTGCCGTATGGGCGTAGAGGAGACGTATCCCCCTCCCTCGCGGGGCCACGCACCGATGCCGACGGCCCCGGGCGGTTCCCAACCGCCTCTCGACCCCGACCCGGAGGCCGGTCATGGAACGAGCCATGCATCTTGAGGAGAGCACGTATGTGCGTGCCGATCCGGAGCGCGTCTTCCGACTCGTCTCCGATGTACGGAACATGAAGCGCTGGAGCCCGGAGTGCGTGGGGGTATTCCCCTTCGGGTCGCCGTCACGCGTGGGGTCGGTCTTCCTGGGCTTCAACAGAAAGCGCTTCTATGTCTGGTTCACCCGCTGCCGGATCACGGAGTGGACAGCGGGCCGGAGCTTCGCTTTCAGTGTCGACGCCTTCGGGGTCCCGGTCGCGGAGTGGGGCTACCGCGTCTCCGCAGAAGGAGAGGGAACGCGTCTGACGGAGTCGTGGACCGACATCCGCACCGGCCGCTCGGCCCGCTTCGCCCACGCACTCGGTGTGATCTTCACCGGTACCTCCCCGGAGGGCAGGGTGCGCATCAACACGGACGGAATGCGGGCCACACTGGCCGCTGTCCGGCGCTACGCCGAAGCGGAGGGCTGAGACCGCGGCGGGCAGGGGCGCGCGCCTCCGGGGAAGGAGCGGCAGCCGGGAGAGCCCTCGGGAACCGTTTCCGCCGTCCGGCCCGTACAGGTGTGTGCGACGGCCTCCCCGCAGAACTGCCGGTGACGGAACGGACGTTGCCGGTCCTTGTGAAGGCTTTTTCCGCCTGATGGGGCTGGCGTCTCCCGCAGCCCCGCGGGACCCGGATCCGCTGCCCCCTGCCGTCGCCCCTGCCGGGGACAGCGGATCATCCGGCAGCGGGGCGCGCTCGGCGCGCGTGCCCGCTCGGCGTGCGTGCCGCGCTCGGCGTGCGTGCCGCGCCCTCGGACAACCCCCTTGCGACGAGCGCCACTCCGCCGAGGCGTGGACTGCCGGCGCGTCACGGCATAAGAAGGGCCGAGCCGTATCCGGACCCGCGATCGGCCGGGCTCGGCCCGAGCCGAAGACGCGCACCCCTGACACCACGGTCGAGAGGAACGACGTGACGATCACCCCGCACCCCGGCACAGACGCGTTCATCACCGTCCGAACGCCGGGATTCGACCTCGCCGTACGGGTGACCTGCCCCCGTACGGCACCCACCGCCGTGATCGTGATCTGGCCGGCCATGGGCGTGAAGGCCTCGCACTACGACGCGTTCGGCGCCGAGCTCGCCGCCTCCGGCTTCGGCGTCGTCACGGTGGACCTCCGGGGCCAGGGCGACAGTCTGCCCGTGCCGCGGCGCGGCCATCGCTACGGATACGAGGACATCGCCACCCAGGACTGGCCGCGGGTGATCGCCACCGCGCGGGAGACGTTCGGGCATGAACTGCCGCTCTACGTCCTCGGACACAGTCTCGGCGGCCAGCTGTCGCTGCTGCACCTGGCGCGCCGGCCCGATTCCGTCGACGGGATGGTGCTCGTGGCCTCCGGCTCCGTCCACTACCGCTGCTACACCGGGCTCGCACGGCTCCGGGTGCTCCTGGGCCCGCAGCTCATGGCGCTGATCGCCGCCGCGCTGGGCTACTGGCCGGGAGACAGACTCGGCTTCGGCGAGCGCCAGTCGGCCCGCCTCGTCCGCGACTGGGCCCGTACCTCTCGTACGGGCAAGTGGCGTCCGGCGGGGGCCGGGGTGGACTACGAGAGTCTCCTCCCCGGAGTCCGTATCCCCGTTCTGGCCATATCCCTCGAGGGCGACGACCTGGCTCCGCCGACGGCCGTGGACGGGCTGTGCGGCAAGCTGCCGTCCGCCCGGGTGGACCGTCGGCACTGTGTGCTCCCCGACCGCGGTGGCTCCCCCCACTTCCGCTGGGTCCGCGACGGGGACGTCATCGCCGGGCTGATCCGCGAGTGGGCCGACGGCGGCCCGGCCGGGGACCGCGCGGAGACGCCTGACGGGGACGGTCGGGTAGCCGGCTGATCGCCGGCGGCGGCTCGGCAGGGAGAGGTGCCGCGGCGCCCGGGACAACCGGGCGCCGCGGCACCGGCGTTCACGCGGACGGCAGGCGGAGCCGCTCGAGCATGTAGGCGAGCGTGTCGGCGACCTCGGCCCGTGCCGCGGCGGGGCCGCTCGCGTGGGCGACGAGCAGGGCGCCCTCGTTGAAAGCGCCGAGGAGCACGTGGGCGAGCGGCTTGACCGGGCGCCGCTCGAAGATCCCGCGCTCCATCAGCGCGTCGAGGGCACCGATGATGACGCCGAGCCCGTACGTGCGACTCCGCCGCCCTCGAAGCCGTCCTCGCGGGGGCCACCCGAACCGCCGCGTAGCGACCGACGCCCTTCTGCCGGCCCGAGCCACCTGACTCGGGCCGGTTCTGCGTATCCGGGAGCCGGGCGAACCGGATCGCGGGGGGAGGCGTGGTTGGCGCGGTAGGTGCGACTGCGCTACCGCACCGCGGCAGCGGCCGGGTCCTCGGTGAGGTGTGCCAGCAGCGCTGCGAGTTTCCTGTGGGCGCGCGCGGACCGGCTCTTGACCGTCCCCAGGGGCACCTTCAGGTGACGGCTGATCTCGCTCTGCGTCATGTCCTCGTAGTAGGTGAGGCGGAGCACCTCGCGTTCCCCCGCGGCGAGTTGACCGAGGCCTTTGCGTACCTGCCACGTGTGCCAGGCCACCTCGAAGGACTGCGGCTCGACCGACACGCTCGCTTCCTGGACCAGGTCCAGCGGCACGTTGCCCATGGAGCGGCGTGTGCTGCGGTAGACGTCGATCGCCGTGCGGCGCGTGATGGCGTACAGCCACGGCTTGAGGTCCCGGGTCGCGTCGAACCGCCCGGCCGCCCGCCAGGCCTGGATGAAGGCCTGCTGCACGGCATCGCCGGCCAGATCGCGGTCACCGACCAGGCTGAACGCGGTGACGAACATCGAGTCGGCGAAGAGCCGGTGCATTTCGATGATCGCTTGCTCGTCACCCTGCTGGAATCGCGCCGCGAGGCTCCGGGGGCAGTCGGATTTCGTCAACATGGCACCTGACGCCGGGACACAAGCCGTCCTCGGCGTCCTCCTGGGAATGAACTTCTCAACGGGACGTGAACATCCTTCGAGAAGCTGCTCCCAGACGGCTCTCATCCCGCTGTCACACAGCGGAATCCGGCCAGGCAGAGGCCGGAATCAGGGCTGCGGGGGCCGGGACGACTCGGCCGGGTGCGAGCGCAGTCGCCTCGCGCGCCCTCCGCGGTTCGTGTCGTGTGCGGGGTCCGGGCAGGCGGTGGGCCGGCCGACTGGCCCACCATCACGGACGCGGAGTGCAGGACGCCGCGAACCGCCGCCACGGACGCCGCGAACCGCCGCCACGGACGCCGAGTGCAGGGCCGGATGCGGAGCGCGGCGACCGGCCGCATGCGGAACGCCGGGCACGACGGAGACCCGGCGAGCCCGAACGAGCCGGGGCAGGACCGGTCGTCAGTCCGTGAGGTCCAGGGCCGCAGTCACGATGCCGTCCGTATCGATCCCGTGGTAACGGTGCACGTCCTCGAGCGTGCCGCACTGCCCGAAGCCCGTCACGCCCAGGGCGCGGCCGCGCACCTGGTGGATCCCGGCCAGGAACGCCAGCGTGTGTGGGTGCCCGTCGAGGACGGTGACCATCGGCCGGGCACGCTCGCGGGGGAACGCCTGGTCCAGGATCCAGTCCTGCCCCTGTTGGAGACCCTGGCGTGCCCGGGTGGCGCGGAAGAGAAGATCGGCGCTGGTCACGCAGACGACGTCCGCGCCGAACCCGAGGCCGTCGAGTCGGTCCGCCGCCTCCAGTGCCTCCGGCACCATCGCCCCCGCGGCCGCGATGGTCACGGCCGGATCGCTGTGGCGGCGGAGGAGATAACCGCCCGCGACGGTCTGCTTGCGGCGCCGCTCGCGCGCCGCACGGTCGGTGGGCACGGCGGCCAGTGACTGGTCCACCGGCCGAGTGGACAGCCGCAGATAGGTGGAACTGCCGCCGGGCCTGCCGAGTTGCGCAAGCGAGGCCAGGAGGCACCACTCCACGTCGATGGCGAAGGCGGGTTCGTAGGCGGTGCAGCCGGGCTGCTCCAGGCCGATGGACGGGGTGATGACGGACTGGTGGGCGCCGCCCTCGGGGGCGAGACTGACACCCGACGGTGTGCCCACGAGGATCGACTGCCCGCCCGCGTACATCCCGAACGCCCAGGGTTCCAGGGCCCGGCCGACGAACGGGTCGTAGACGACGCCGATCGGCAACAGCGGCTTGCCCCAGCGGCTCCAGGTCGCGCCCAACTCACCGAGCAGGCCGACCAGGTTGGTCTCGGCGATGCCCAGCTCGATGTGCTGGCCGCCGGGTTGTTCCCGCCAATGCAGGATCGTCTCGGCATCGTCGGCGAACCAGTCCCGGCGCTCGGTCGCAGACCAGGTGCCGACCTTGTTCAGCCAGCCGCCGAGGTTCGTCGTCGATGCGACGTCCGGGCTGACCGTGACCACGTGGCGGGCCGCCTCCGGCGCCTCTCGGGTCAGGTCCAGCAGCGCCCGCCCGAGTGCCTGTTGCGTCGTGCCCTTGCCCGACGGGGTACGGCCGATGTCCGTGGGCAGCGACGGAGGAGTTTGTTCCGGTGTCGCGGGGTGGCGCAGCCGGGCGGCCGTACGGTCGCACAGCCCGGCTTCGGCGCTGCCCTGCGGGAAACGGGCCCACGGATGCTCCACGTCCATGCCGACGCGGGCGGCGAGTTCGGTCATCTGCTCGCCGGTCAGCAGGGAGGAGTGGTTCTGCGGATGGCCCGCCGTCGGCAGTCCGTGGCCCTTGACCGTGTAGGCGAAGATGACGGTCGGCCGGGTGTCGTCGATGGAGGCGTACGCGTCGAGCAGCGCACCGAGGTCATGGCCGCCCAGGTTGCGGATGACCGCGTCGACGGCGGCGTCGTCCAGGTCCGCGAGCAGCCGCGAGACGGCCTCGCGACCCGGGCCGTCGCCGGGCAGCCGCTCGCGGAGCTGGCCGGGGGCGCAGCGCAGCAGCCGCTGGTACTCGGGGTTGGTCATCCCGTCGATACGGGCGCGCAACGCGTCCCCACCCTGCCGGGCGAACAGATCCTCCAGGAGGCGGCCGTACTTGACGGTGATGACCTGCCAGCCTGCCGCGGCGAACATCCCCTGGAGGCGCGTCGCGGAGATATTGGGCACGACGCGGTCCAGCGACTGACGGTTGAAGTCCACGATCCAGACGACCTCGCCGAGTTCGGCCACACCGGGGTCGAGGACCGCCTCCCAGCAGGCGCCCTCGTCGAGTTCGGCGTCCCCGACCAGGGAGTACTGCCGCCCGGTGGTGCCGTCCTCGAAGCGCGCGTTGACATAACGGCGGGCGACCGCGCCCCAGATGGGGGCGGTGGCGCCGATCCCCACCGAGCCGGTGGAGTAGTCGACGGGGTCGGGGTCCTTCTCGCGGCTCGGGTAGCTCTGCAGACCGCCGAAGGCGCGCAGCGTGGTCAGATACGACTCGTCCAGCTCGCCGAGGAGGTAATTGATCGCGTGGAGCACGGGGGAGGCGTGGGGCTTGACCGAGACACGGTCGTCCCGGCCGAGCTCGTGGAACCACAGGGACGTCATGATCGACGTCATGGAGGCGCTCGATGCCTGATGGCCGCCCACCTTCAGGCCGCTGGGATTCGGACGGACGCGGTTGGCATGGTCGATGATCGCCGTCGACATCCACAGCACGCGCTGCTCCACGGCCCGGAGCGCGTCGAGGCCGGTCTGGTCCGGCCGGGTCTGCGAGCCGGCGGGCACGGCCGCGCTCGCCATGGGGTCCGTGGTCTTCATGCAGTCCGTCCTGGTCTAGGAAAGTCAACAGATTGCATCCGCATGACAACAGAGCCATGATGATCGCACAAGCAAGCCCACTTGCATTGAGCAATCTGCTCGGTGATGCCGCTCCTGGACGTAGCGAGGTTGAGCACTGTGACAGGCGAGGAGCCTCTCGACGGCGTCGACGCGAGACTGCTGCTGGCTCTGGCCGAGGAGCCCCGCGCGCCCGTACTCACCCTGGCGCAGCGGCTCGGCCTCTCCCGGAACACCGTCCAGGCGCGGCTGGCGAAGCTGGACCGCCGTGGCGCGCTGCGGTCGTTCGAGCGGCGGATCGATCCGGCCGCGCTGGGCTATCCGCTGTCGGCGGTCATCACCACGCGGGTGACGCAGAACCGGCTGGAGGAGGTCGCCGAGGTGCTCGGCCGGATCCCCGAGGTCGTCGAGGTCGAGGGCCTCAGCGGTGAGGCCGACCTCCTCGTACGCGTCGTTGCCGAGGACGCCGACGACTTGTACCGGATCGCGGGCCGGGTGCTCGCCGGGCCCGGGGTGGAGCGGACGAGCACGGCGCTGGTCATGAGCAAGCTCGTCGATTACCGGCTGGCGCCGCTGCTCCGGCGATCCGGCGAGAGGAGCGGGTACGACGGGCGCGCGGGCGGCATGTGACGGCTGCGCCTGCCACCGCTTCGCGTCATGGGTTCGTGGCGCCTCGCACGACGGGCAGGCGCCGGACGGCCACGCGGGACACCAGCGGCGTAGGCAGCCGGTCGCTGGTGGCGCTGTGCACCGGCCGCCGCTCGATGGGGAGCCGGTCTGGAGTGCTCGCGCAGTACGGCAACGGCCCGGATGGCGCGGGCTGTTGATCGTGGGCGCGCCGGGGCTCGGCCCCGCTGGACGGCGCCGGCGCGGAGCTCGCCCACCGACGTCCCGGGGCCCGGCCGTGCCTCACGCCCACCGCGGCCCCCCGGGGACCGGCCGTGCCTGCGGAACGTCGCCTGTCCGCCACGCCCCGGAGCTGAGTAGGAACACCCGTTCCATCGGTGCGTGGCGCGGTGCTTGACTCCCCGCCGTGACCGCGAACAGAACGCGAGCCGAAGGAGGCTCCGACGGGCTCAGCCACCGCGACATGCGCCTGATCTCGGGTGTCGCGCTCGCGCTGCTGCCCTCCGTGTTCTTCGTGGCGCTGCTCTTCGTCGTCGACGAGGCTCTCGACGGCAGAGATCACGGGGTGTCGGGGCTCGCCACCACGGGCGGCTGGCTCCTCGGCCTCTCCGGTGTGGTCGGTCTGGCCGCGTTGCTGCTGCCCACGCGCGGCGTGGGCCACGCAGGACGGTCGGCGCTGCTCCGCGGCCAGATCGTGCTGATGGTCGTCGGGCTGGTCCTGTTCGTCGCCACCGCGTAGCCGACGCTGACCGGAAGCCCACGACGTCGTACGAAGCGAGGCCCGGCCCGGAGAAGCCCGCCACCGTCAGGTAGACCCCCGCCGAACCGCCACGCGCCCGCAACCCCGTGCCGGGCCCGCCGGCGAGCCGGGTCCGCATTGACACCCGTAGTGGCCGGAACCCCTGCACCACCCCACCCCGAGGAGCCACGTCGTGAGCCCGACGTCACCGTCGCTGATGATTCTCGTCGCCGGCCGTACCGTTCGGGCACCGGCGACGGTCCGGCCGAACTCGGCGCCGCGGCAACCCGGTCATGCCCCGCGCCCTCTTCCAGACCGGCCATGACCGTATGCGCCGACGTGCCCCCGGCCCGGGTCGCACGAGCGGCGCAGCAAACCGACAAGGACATCTGAGTCGTGACACCCGACGAACACTTCGACCGCATCGCCGAGGAACTCGCCCCGCACGGTGCGGTCGCCGGTGCAATGTTCGGCAAGCGCGCCCTCAAGGCACAGGGGAGGGCCTTCGCCTGTCTCAAGGGCGAACTGCTGGCCGTCAAACTCGGTGACGGAACCTCCGCTCACCGTGCCGCGCTCGAGCTGACCGGTGCGGAACTCTTCGATCCCTCCGAGAAAGGGCGCCCCTTCAAGGACTGGGTCGCCGTGCCGGCCACCCACGCCGACCGCTGGGTGGACCTGGCCGGGACGGCTCTGGACACGATCGCTTCCTAGCCTCCTCCGCGACATTCACAAAAGAGTCACCGCGTGAGGACGGGAGGGAATTCGTCACAGGCGTGTCACAGGCGGGCAACGCATCCGCGGCCGGTGGAACGGTAGTTCCCGCCAGCGCATTTTGAACGCATCACTCGCCGACGGAGTGATGGACTCCAACTCCTGTCTCCTGAGTACGAATTGCTCATCGACCGCCGATGTCCCGGCCGCTACGTTCATCGGGCCATTCACGGCCAGTTCAAGGGGAATCTGCTCATCATGCGTCTGCGAAACCGGAATTTCACGAGTGCGCTCCTGCTGTCCGCGGCACTGACCGTGTCGCTTTCGGCTTGCGGGCCCGATGAGGCCGACCGGTCCGGTGACAAGCCGGACAGCACCGCGTCCGCCTCGAAGGACCAAGGCTCCTCGGGGAAGGACGGGGCTGACGCCTCGTCCGGGGGAAAGGGGAACGGCAACTCCGGAACCGGGGAGGAAGGCACCTCGGACAACTCCCGACCCGTGGCGTTTCCCCTGCCCAAGGGGGCCACGGTGGGGGCCGCGTCGTCCGAGGGCAAGACCCTTGAAGTGAGCTTCTCGCCCGACAGCGGATCCGCCAAGGACGCGCTCGCCACCTATGAGGGGCAGTTCCAGCGCAACGGATACGAGTCGCCCAACGGAACGTGGACCCGCGGGAAGCAGATCGTGGACCTCTCCGAGGACGGCGAATTCTTCCAGGTGACAGTCACTTGTCCCGAACAGGCGCCGCCGCTCCCCGCGGCGCCCCTCCAGGACGTCAGCAGCAGCGAGGACGACACCCTGAGGCTCACCTACGGACTGGACAGGAATTCATCCGATTCGGTGTCGATGGTCAAGTCCTACGTAGGCGAGCTCGCCGGCCAAGGGTGGAAGGTCCCCACCGACGGCGGAACAGCCGCGACCAAGGGGGACCGGACGATCGAGTTCGACAGCAGCGATCCGGAGCGGGTCACCGTGACCATCGACCTCCCTGCCTCCGCCGGCTAGTACCGAACCGCCGACGTACCGCCGCATCGCAGGCGACTCGACCATCGTGCGGGGCCGCTGACTCTCCGGAGGCGGCGCCCCGCCGTTTCCATGACCCGTTCCATGACCCGGCGCCCGCCGTGTCACACGCAGGCCCCGGTGAGCGGGCTGTGTACGCGTAGCGCGTCGCACGAGGCTCGCACGCACCCGGACCCGCGCGGAGGCACGCAAGAACCGCGGGAGCCCTCCGGGCGATCGCCCGTCCCCGTACAGGCGATCGCCCGGAGTACACGACCGACTTGGGGCAGACATGCCTGAACTTGTACTGCATGCCAATGGACGCACCTGGACCCTGGACCCGTCCCGGAGCTATACGGTCGGCCGCGACCCGCAGGCCGACATCCCCTGCATCGACCGCAGGGTCTCCCGGCGGCACGTGACGATCCGCTGCGAGGGCGGGACGTGGGTCATCGAGGACCTGGGCAGCGCGAACGGCACGTTCGCCGAGGGGCGCCGTGTCCGGCGGATCGAGGTCGGGCACGGTTCGATCGTCCGGCTGGGGAACGTCTCCAGCGGCATGCGGCTGGATTTCACCGAAAACGTACCGGCGGCCAACGGCCATCGGGCGCGCGCCGCCGCGCAGGCCCGCGCGGCGGCACATCCGGCTGAGGCGCCCTCGGAGGGCTCGCGCGCCGCGGATCGGGGGACGCCGGGACGGCCGGTCGAGGGTCCGGCGACGGCGAACCCCGCGGCCGCAGCGGCTCCGGCCGCTTCTACGGCTCCAACGCGATCGGGGGAGGGGCCGGGGGATTCCGCTCAGCCGGTCGGCCCCAGGGGCGCGGCCGCCCCGGCATCGGGGCGAGTACCCGCACCGGCCACGGCACCGGCCACCACCCCTCGACCGCATCCGAAGCCGAAAACCGACGCGGCGCCGGAAGCGGGACCCGAGCGCCAGGCCGCCTCCGTCGACGGCGGGTCCCGGTCCCGTCCCCGGCACGACGCACCCGGCCCAGTCGCTGGCCCGGGTGGCGTCGGCTCCGGCGCCGCCGGCCCGAGCGTCCGTGTCCCGCGTGCCGGTGGCCCGGGTGGCGTCGGCTCCGGCGCCGCTGGTCCCGCGGGCGGAGACGGCGACCGGGAGGCAGCCCAGCCCCGCGGGGCGGCCGCGGCCCTCTCCATCGACCGCAACCCCTCGGGCGTCCACCCTCTCGTCATGGGACGGCGGCTGCGGATCGGTCGCGCCCAGGACAACGAACTCGTGGTGGAGGGTCCGTATGTCTCCCGCCGCCACGCTGAGTTCCGGCCCACACCCGACGGCCGCTTCGAGATCGTCGACCTCGGCAGCCACAACGGCACCTATGTCAACGGGCAGCCTGTCCACCGCCGGATCATCGGCCCGCACGACATCGTCGGCGTCGGCCACTCCACCTTCCGCTTCACCGGGGACCGGCTGGAGGAGTTCGTCGACACCGGAGAGGTCTCCTTCGCCGCCCGGAATCTGACCGTGACCGTCGGCCGCGGTAAGACCATCCTGGACGACGTGTCCTTCGGCGTCCCGGAGAAGTCGCTGGTCGCGGTGGTCGGCCCCTCCGGTTCCGGAAAGTCCACCCTCCTGCGCGCGCTCACCGGCTACCGGCCCGCCGACCGCGGTGACGTCCTCTACGACCACCGGGACCTCTACACCCAGTTCGCCGAGTTGCGCCGCCGCATCGGTCTGGTCCCGCAGGACGACATCCTGCACAAGGAACTGACCGTCAACACCGCCCTCAAGTACGCCGCCAAGCTCCGCTTCCCCGGGGACACCCGGGCCGCCGAGCGCAAGGCCAG
Source organism: Streptomyces sp. NPDC051776 (assembly GCF_040681345.1). NCBI lineage: Bacteria > Bacillati > Actinomycetota > Actinomycetes > Kitasatosporales > Streptomycetaceae > Streptomyces > Streptomyces sp. NPDC051776. Next base: position 129,132 of record NZ_JBFAYQ010000014.1, read on the forward strand.
GATCGACGAGGTGCTCCAGGAGCTGAGACTCGACGTGCACCGTGACAAGAAGGTCGCCTCCCTCTCCGGCGGGCAGCGCAAGAGGGTCTCCGTCGCCCTGGAACTGCTCACCAAGCCGTCGCTGATCTTTCTCGACGAACCCACCTCCGGGCTGGATCCCGGGATGGACCGCGACGTCATGCAGCTGCTTCGGGGTCTGGCCGACGACGGCCGCACCGTCCTGGTCGTCACCCACTCCGTTGCCGAACTGTCCCTGTGCGACCGGCTGTTGGTCATGGCCCCCGGCGGTTCCGTCGCCTACTTCGGCCCGCCGGACGAGGCACTGGACTTCTTCGGCTACGACAGCTGGGCCGACGTCTTCTCCGCCTTCGAGAACCATCGCGACCACGACTGGGGCGGGCGCTGGCGCGATTCCCTTCAGTACGAGTTCTGCGCGGCGGAGATCGACTCGGTCGTACCGCCGCAGGACCCGCACACCCGTCAGGCGCACACCCGTCAGGCGAAGCCCCGTCCGCGGCCCTTGCCACCCAAACCGCAGCGCTGGATCAGCCAGTTGTGGACCCTGGTCCGCCGGTATGTCTCGGTCATCGCCTCGGACAAGGGCTTCATGGCGCTGATGCTTCTGCTGCCCGCCGTTCTTGGTGGGGTGAGCTGTCTGGTCCCGGCCGAACACGGACTCGTCCCGCCGCCGCCCGACAGCGGTTTCCGGTACAACCAGGAGTCCGGAACCATCCTGCTCGTCCTCGTCGTCGGTATGTGCTTCAGCGGCGCCGCCAACTCCGTACGTGAATTGATCAAGGAACGGGTGATCTACGAGCGGGAGAGAGCCACCGGTCTGTCCCGCTCCGCGTACCTGATGTCAAAGGTGATCGTCCTCGGTCTGATCACCGCGGTGCAGGGCACCGTGATCTGCGCGATCGGCTTCTCCGTACGTGAACTGCCCGCCCAGGGGCTGGTCACGTCCACCGCCGTTGAGGTCTGTGCGGTCGTCAGTGCGCTGGGGTTCACCTCCATGATGTTCGGCCTGGTCATCTCCGCGCTGGTGAAGACTCCCGAGAAGACCATGCCGCTGCTGGTGATGTTCGCCGTCGTCCAAGTGGTCTTCACCGGCGTCCTCTTCAAGCTCTTCGAAGCCCCCGGCATCGAGCAGGTCGGCTGGCTGATGCCCGCCCGCTGGGCCGTCGCCGGGGCGGGAACCTCGCTCGATCTCGCACACACCATGCCGCCGTGGGATCTCGACCGGCCGGACGATCTCGACCCGCTGTGGGCCCACACGGTCACCCAGTGGGGGATCGACCTCGGCGTGCTACTGGCGCTGGGGATGGTCTGCGGCTTCGCGGTGGCCCGTCTGCTGCGCCGGCACGAACCCGAGGTCATGCGCGGATAGGACGCGGTGGCCCGCGGGCAGCAGATGCTCGAGGGCAGAGGGCAGAGGGCAGAGGGCAGAGGGCCGTACGGGTACGGGGCGCGGGCCACGGGGCAGGGCCACGGGGGTCAGATCTCGCGGTGGATGCTGTAGGCCGCGCCGCCCGAGGTGCCGTCGCCGCGGGTGACGTGCACGCGCAGATCGGAGCCCGCGGTCGTCAGCCGGAATCCCCCCGTACCGGGCTCGATGCTTGAGCAGCGCACCCGTTCCGCCGCCCTGGCCCTGCCCGAGACAGCCGTGACCTTGATCGTTCCGGTGCCCACGCACGCAGCGCTGACCTTGATGCGCTGCCCACGCCGCACACCGATCTCCGACGCGCCGGGGCCGTCGCGCAGGCTGCCCGAGGACGTACCGAGGCCTGGGCCCTTGTCCTGATCCGGGAGGGTGCGCAGCGCGCGGTTGGCGAGAAGGGCGTCGCGCGCGGCCCCGGTGTCCACCGGGAGGCCGTGGGCGATGAATCCCATGGCGCCCCGGGTGCCCTGCCCGGTGAGCCCGATCAGGACGTGTCCGTCGCCGAGTGCGAAGAAGTACGGCTGCGGCCACGCCGCGTCGTCCCGCTGGCAGGGCACCTGGATCGTCTTCGCCCCGTCGCCGGAGTCCACGCTGAGCGCCACCTGCCCGCCGCCCGTGCAGGCGACGGCGACTTTCACGGACTGGCCGGGCTTCAGATCGCTCGGAAATGCGGCGCGCAGCGGCCCTTCCCGTTTCGCGCCCACCATCGAACCGAGCCGGTCGGCATCGGGAAAGACCGAGTCGGGATCGGGATCCGCCAGCACCGCCGAGACGAGATCGGTCTGCCGCTTCTCCGCCGGGGTGAGCTTCCCGGACCTGCTGTACCCCGCGGATCCGGTGTCGGGCTCGATACCGGTGCTGCTGCATGCCGTCCCTCCCGTCAGCATGCAGATGGCGACGGCGCCCGTGAGGGCGAGATGTCGCGCGCGCGGGGGCGGTGGGGGACGCACGGGTTCCGGTTTCTCTCGTCGGCGCCGGCACGAAACGGGGCCCTCATGTACGGACCGTCGTGACCAGCGGAGCGCACAAGGACCGAAAGCCCGCAGCGCATGGGTGCCTGCTCGGCCATTTCCGGGAACTTTAGGAAGAGATGCTCCGTAGCGTCAGGAGTAGTCACTACTCAAATTTCCGCCACGCGCCGTACGTGAGAGGCACCCCCGCTTCTCGCGAACTGCCCTGTGCTCTAATGCCGCGCATGAACAGCAGAAGGGACAGGCTCGCCATAGAGCGATTCCTGATACGCAGTGGATTGCCGCAACTGGTGCCTGGATGGAGCATACGCACGCATGTACTGCCGCGAATGCTGCCCGCTCTCGCCTTCGTTCCGGCATTCGTGATGGCGGGCGGGGCCAGCACCGGAGGAATCATCGGCGGGCTCGTCGCAGCTGCAGCGGTATCCGCAATCGTATGGGGAATGCTCGGCAAGGTGAGAAGGCACCGCTGGACTCTGCCTCGGTGGGCGGCACTGCTGATCACGATCGCCTTCCTCGGCTTTCCGGCGGCGATGGTCGCGCTCAGCTACCTGGTCGACCCCGACTTCTGGGTGGACATGAGCAATGAGCCGGATGGCCTGCGCCTCCCCATACTTCTGCCCGTGATCATGATCGCTGTCACGGTGGTCGCCTTCCTCTGGCTGTTCCTCTGCTACGCGGGTGTGCAACTCGGCGTCGTCGCTCTGATAAGGATCGCCTTCCGTCAGTCCTGGCGAGATCTGAGGAACTCGGGCCGTCTGCACGGTCGCGCTCTGCCCACCATGCTCTTCGTCACATTCCTTGCCTTCTTCGCCGGTGAGATGTGGCAACTCGGGGCTCACATCACGTGGGGTCGGACCCTGCTTGTCATGTGCCTGTTCGCACTCGTGACCACGGGCGCCAGCGCCAGCCACCTGCGGGACGAGCTCGACGCCCTGGACGAAGTGACCCTCACCGGCCGGCAGACGCGCAACGTCCTGACCGTGCTGGCGACGCGACAGCTCGTCCAGGCCACGGTCGTCGGAATGGCCGTCTTCGCCTTCTTCACCGCGCTCGGCATGATCGCCGTGGACCCCGGCACCGCGGAGACATGGGTGGGGGAGAAGCCGGAGCCGTCCCTGATACCAGGCGCTTCGCAGGCCCTGCTGCGCTGTGCGGCGCTTCTCGCGGGGTTCGGTGCGACGAACTTCGCGGTGAGCACCATGACCGACGACAACGCGCGCCGGGAGTTCTTCCGCCCGATCGTCAGCGATCTGCAGGAGACTCTGCTGCGGTACGCGCGGGAGACGCGGGCGACGGAGGAACGCGAACACGTCCCCCCGAACCCCGCCACCGCCTCGGCCCCGGCCTGAACGGCGCGACCCGAGAAAGGCACCGGGTGTCGCCGCCCGGTGCCTTTTCCTGTCGGTTACTGCGCCTGAAGCACCAGCAGCGCCAGGTCGTCGCTCGGTGGAGCGACGCCGAACGCGTGCACCGCTCGTCGTACGCGCTCGGCGACCCCGGCCGCCCTCAGCCCGGCGCAGGTGCTCAGCACCTTCGCCAAGCCGTCGCTGTCGTCGAACAGATGGCGCCCCGAGCGGCGCTCGGTCACCCCGTCCGTCACGCACAGGAGCGTGTCGCCCGGCTGGAGTTCGAAGCTCTGCCGTTGGTACGTCGTGTTGTCCACGACGCCGAGCAGCACCTGCGGTTCCGCCGCGGGCCGCACCTGGCCGTCGGGCTTGAGCAGCAGCGGGAGCGGGTGCCCCGCACTCGCGAGGGTGCACCGTATGCGGTTGTCCCCGGTCAGGGTCAGTTCGCCGAAGAGGAGCGAGAGGAACCGCGACGGCTCGTCCGCCTCGGGCGGGAGGTGGCCGGCGGCCACCACGGCGGCGGCCGCGGCCTCCACGGCGCGCGCTTCGTCGACGAGCATGCCGTTGAGCCGGTTGAGCACGCGCGCCACGCCGTACCCCTCCTGTGCCAGCGCCTTGAGCAGGGGTCTGACCAGGCCGGTGACGACGGCCGCTTCGGGCCCGCTGCCGCAGACGTCGCCGAGGACGAAGCACCACCGCCCCTCGCTCGCGCGGAACAGGTCGTAGAAGTCGCCGCCCGCCCACGCGCCCTCGCCCGCCGGCTCGTACACGACGTGTGTGTCCACCCCGGGGACCGAGGCGAGGCTGGTGGGGAGCAGGCCGCGCTGCAGCACCGTGCTGGTGACCACCTGCCGGGTGTAGTCCTGTGCGCCCACCAGCGCCTTGGCCAAGCGCCGCGCGAAGTCCCCGATCAGCGCCGTCAGTTCATCGGGCATTTTCGCCAGTCCCTGCCGCCCCAGGACGAGGGTGCCCACATGCTGTCCGCCGTCCGTCAGGCGGCAGGCCAGTGCCACCCCGCCGATCGCGCCCGCGCTCGTACCGAGGGGTGACGGTTCCAGGGACGGCCACGGCACCGGCGCCGGCCACTGCAGTCCCGCTTTGACGAGGTCGGAGGCGTTCATCTCCAGCGAGGCCCGCAGTTCACCGATGCGGCTCTCGTTGACATGCCACACGCGGGCGAGCCGGGGGCGGGAGTGCCCGGCCCCCGCCGGCGTTTCGATCCAGATGGCGCACCAGTCGGCGAGCCGCGGTACGAGCAGCAGTGCGGCCAGCGACGAGAGCTTGTCCTCGTCGAACTGTCCGGCGAGCAGGTCCGACGCCTCGGCGAGGAAGGACCAGCGTTCCACGCTCGTACGGGGAGGGGTGGGATCGTGGTGGGCCGTGAACTGCCGGGGCACGAAGACGGCTGTGGGCAGCTCCGGGTGAGGTGTGGTGGCGTCCGGTTGCGTGAGGGCCGGTATCTCCAGGTAATCGGCTTCGGGGACGGTCAGCCGGAACCAGACGGTCTTGAGGTCCTGTCCGTAGGTGACGCCCCAGTTCTCGGCCACGGTTCCCACGATGCGCAGGCCCCGGCCGTGTTCGCCGGGAGCGTGCTGATGGTCGGCCGCCGTCCAGTCGGGGGCGCGGTCGCAGACTTCCACCACCACCGCGGCCGGGCCCTTGTGGGAGGAAGTCTCCTCATCCGGGCCTTCCAGGTGGAGGCGCAACTCCACCATGGTTCCCGCGTGGATGACGGCATTGGTGACCAGCTCGCTGACCAGGAGCACAGCGTCGTCGCACACCTGACCCGTGAGCTGGGCGGTGGCGGAGGACAGCTCGGCCCAGTCCGCCAGCGCGGTGCGGACGAACTTGCGGGCGGTGGAGGGCGCGAGAGGGCTGCCGGGCAGCATGGTCAGCTTGCGTGTCGCCTTTTCCGGCCCGCGGTAACGTGACGCGCTCATACGCTACTTCCTCCCGGGGCCGTGGGGGGCTGTGGGCCGGCCTCGGTACCTGCGACTGTCCCGGTACCTGCGGTGCCTGCGATGGTTCGGTGCGTGCAACGGTGTCCCCCGGTGCGGCTCGGTCGCCGGGAGCGCTCCGTGCGCACTGTACTGGGGACCCGCGTTCCTGCTGTTCCTGCCATGTGTTCTGCCGATGAACTCCTCTCCGCAGATCTGCCGACCGCTCTCCCCCTCACCGTGGAGAAGCCGAGTGCCTCCTACTGTGACCAGAGGTGCGCCGTTTCGTCGAGACCTCGGCAGTCGCGGAATATTCACGGCATTCGGCACTGGATGCCACGGCGGGGGCCGCCGCCGAAGGCCCTGCCCCTCGCGCGGAGTGCCCGGCGCCGACGGGCTGGCCGGGTCGGCCCGTTGAGCCCGTGGCCCGGTCGTCATGGATATCCGTGCGGTGGTGGAAATGATCGCTGGTCCTTGTAGGTCGTGGATTTCGAGAATGTGCACCGGTTTGGAACCTGTCCATTTCTTCAGCAGATCCAGGCGGTCCTGAATTGCTGTCCCGAACCTCCATCCCGTGACCCGATTTCGTATCCGGGCCCGTCCCACACTGGGATTTCTGGTTCGTGCTTTATATCCGCCAAGTGGCCCGATATCGATGCATCCGGACCGGCTTGTCGAGATGGCCGGACCGGACGCGCGCGTCCGCGCCGCGGAGGCCTTCGCGCAGGTGGCGGCTTTCGTGTGCACGGAGCGCGGCCGGGCGCGCACCCGTCACGCGCTGTCGCCGCCGAGGGGTGGCGGTCACGGCTGCAGCGCGGAAAGGGTGGCGGCCGCCGCGGCTGGTGCGCGGAAAGGGTGGCGGTCACGGCTGCGGCGCGGAAAGGGTGGCGGCAGCCGCGGCGCGGAGGGCCGCAGATCGCCGGTCGATCTCCTGGGCTGTGCGGAGCTGAAGCATTCCACCATGCGGACTCCGCCACGTGGCGGAGTATCTGTGACGGGTGGGGCCTGTGGGGCCGGCGAAACAGCGACCGTGGCCGGTTCTGTCAGAGCAGGACAGCCTGTGCTGGGTTTCGAGCCGGGCGACCGCCTGCCGGGGAGGGGTGAGGCGTCGGTCGCACGGCTGCCGTACGCATCGCGCGCCGCGTCGTGCTCGGCCTCGACGGCGCGGTGCCGGTCGAAGCCGCCGTCTGCCGCCCGCAGGTCGGGTCCGCCGGCGCCGTCTGTCGTCGGTCGGGGTCGCCTGTCGTCGGTCGTGCCCGTCTGTCGTCGGTGGGGGGAGGCTGTCGTCGGTCGGCGCCGTCAGTCGTCGGTCGGGCGCGCCGACAGCCACTGCCGCCGGTCGGACCCGTCCGGCGCCCGTGATCCGGCGCGCGCGGGGGCTATGTCGGCTCAGCGCCCGTCCCGCGCCGCCACCAGCTCGGGCGACGGTCCGCAGAAAGTGCGCCGGTAGGCGTGCGGCGTGGTCCCCAGCCGCCGCAGGAAGCGGTGGCGGAGTGCCGCCGCATTGCCGAACCCGGCCCGCCCCGCCACCGCGTCCACCGTCAGCTCCGTGTTCTCGAGCAGATGCTGGGCCAGGAGCATCCGCTGCCCCAGCATCCACTGGTAAGGCGTCGTCCCCGTTTCCTGCCGGAAGCGGCGGGCGAACGTACGAGGCGAGAGGTGCGCTCGAGCCGCCAGCTGTTCGATGGTGATCTCCTCGTGCAGATGCTCCTCCATCCACTGCAGCGAGAGGCCGATGGCGTCGTCGGCGTGGTCGCGCGGCATCGGATGGTCGATGAACTGGGCCTGCCCGCCCTCGCGATGAGGGGGGACCACCATGCGCCGGGCGATCATGTTGGCCACCTTGCTGCCGAGCTCCCGCCGCACGAGATGCAGGCAGGCGTCGATCCCGGCCGCCGTGCCCGCCGAGGTGATCACCGGCCCGTCCTCCACGTACAGGACGCCGGGCTCGATCAGCGCCGTGGGATACCGCCGCGCCAGGTCGTCGGTGTGGATCCAGTGCGCGGTGCAGCGGCGGCCGTCCAGCAGTCCCGCCGCCCCCAGTACGAAGGCGCCCGAGCACACGCTCAGCACCCACGCCCCCCGGTCCACGGCGGCGCGGAGCGCCTCCAGCAACTCCTCCGGGAAGTCGCGCTCGGTGTAGTGCTCCCCAGCGGGTACGGCGATCAGATCCGCCGCGGCGAGGCGTTCGAGCCCGTACGGGGTGTCGATGGTGAACCCCGGCCTGGCCCTTACGGGGGCGGGCTCGGCGGCGACCAGCGCGAAGTCGAGGACCGGAAGTCCCTGATCGCTGCGGTCCATGCCGAAGACCTCGGCGATCACGCCGAGCTCGAAGGCGTTGACCCCGTGGGTGAGCGGTACCGCCACATTCCTGAGCACGTTCCCCATGATGGCAGTAATTCGAGGTATGGCGACAGTCCTGCCACTGCCGACGTCGTACTGGAGCGGCGAGGGTGTGGGGCATGGACGACACCACGCTCACCTTCATCATCCAGACGGGCCTGGTCCTCACGCTCGCACTCGTCGTCACTCTCCCAGCGCTCCTCGGCGCGCGACGCGAACGCCGCATCGACGCCCAATTGCGGGACGCGGAGCGGGAGGACGACGTTCTCGTGCAGTACGGCCGCGCACGCCCATCACGGGACGAGCCCGGCCACCCGCCTGTGATCACCCCGCCCGTGGTCGCGCCGCCCATGGCCGCCCCGAAGGAGGCCGCGGCGCCCGTGACCTCCCCGCGCCTGACCTGCCCGCCCGTGGCCGCCCCGCACATGCCACCATGCGCGTGACTGCCTGCCCGCCGGCAGCCGACCGTCGCCTGCGGCGAAGCGTGCGACGTCGCCGACTCCGCGTCCCTGCTCGAGAACTCCGAGCTGCGGGCCGAGCGTGCCGTCCCGCGCAAGCTCGACAGCATCGCGGCCGCCCACCTGGAACGGCGCGAAGGCAGGTTCCACAGGGGACCATGACGACCTCGAGCGGGTCATCCGCATCGAGGAGACACTTCGGAGGCGCACGCCGCCAGGGCCCGCAGCAGCACCCGCGGACTGCCGGATACGAACAGCGAGTTGGCCGGATCCCCGTACGCCCCCGAACGGTCACTGCGGCCTCGGCCGCTGCGTCGTCGAGCGGTAGCGCCGTCAAGAGGTGCGCCGTCGAACAGCGCGGCGTCCTCTGCGATGATGTCCCCTTGAACCAGGCGACTGCGGAACGAGGAAGCCGGTGCGAATCCGGCGCGGTCCCGCCACTGTGATCGGTGAGCGGATCCCGAACAGGCCACGACCCGCGTGCGGGTGGGAAGGCCGGGACGAGCGACGACCCGAGAGCCAGGAGACTCCCGCGGTCGCCTCCTCGGAAGAGCTGGGGCGGATCTCCCCAGGAGGAGGTTGTTGCGCCAATGCCCATGGAGCCGTCACCGGTTGCCGAAGCGTCACCTGTCGCGAAGCCGACGCCGGTCGCGGATGCGTCACCCTTCCCCGAGCCACCGTTGCTCTCGGACCCGCCACCGGCCGCCCCGGCGCCCTGCCGCATCGTGGTCTGCCGTGACTGCTGCTGCGGCAGCCCCAAGGTCACCGGTGTCGACCACGCGGAGCAGACGACCCGGCTCGCCGAGGCCGCGCCCGTACGGGTCTCCGCGTGCCTGGACGTCTGCGAACGGGCCAACGTGGTGGTCGTGCAGCCCTCGGCGGCGGCCCGCGCCGCCGGCGCCCGGCCCGTCTGGCTCGGCCTGGTCAACGATCCGGACGCGACCGAGGACATCGTCAGCTGGGTGCGCGCCGGAGGCCCCGGCATCGCGGCGCAGCCGGACATCCTGGAGTTGTACGCTTTCCCGCCGCCACGCCGTACGCGGACCGCAACGCCGGCCGACACGAACTGACCCTCGGCGGGCGGCAGTCGGGATCGCGCCGTACGACGCTCCCCGCCGAGCCCGTCACCGTCCCCGCTGCCGAACTCCCTTCCTGCCGCGGCGTGAGTAGCCGGTAGCCCGGGGTGGACGCCGCAACGCCGCCCGCATCCGAAAGCCCGTCACCGCCCCGGCGACCGCGCACGCGAGCCCCGCCATCGCGACGACGATCGTCGGGCCCGTACACGAAGCTGGGCGCGCCGGTGCCGGTGTCGCTTCACCGGTGGCGCCGCCGGAGGTAGGCGCCCGCCGCGCCTGCGGCGGCGAGGGCGAAGGCCGCCGCGACCGCGATCGGGATCACGGGGAAGCCTCCGGAGTCGCCCGCGGCCGAGGCGGGCTGCGCCGCCGGTTCGGTGCCGGACGGGGCGGACCTGTCCGAGGGCCGGTCAGCCGGCGTGCGCGCGGCACCATCGTCCGGCTTCCGCTGCTTCTCCTTCTGTCGGCCCGAATGCCGTCCGGACCGGTCTCCGTCCGACGCGCCGGCTCCCGTACCGCTGCCCGCGCCCGTCCCCGAACTGCCCGCGGTGAGCACGACGTCGGAGCAGGAGTAGTACGTGTCGGGAGTGTCGGTGTTGCGCCACACCGTGTACATGAGATGGCGCCCGGTGCGTCCGGCGGGCAATGTGCCCTTGAGGCGGTAGGCGCCGTCGCGGAGTACCGGGTCCTTGGCCGTGAGGAACGGCTCGGCATCCAGGTCGTCCCATGTCAGCGGCTTCTTCGGGTCGTAACCGGCCTTGGTGAGATAGACGCTGAAGGTGCCTTTGTGGGGGATGGTCGACGCGTAGGTCATGCTGAAGGGCGCCCCGGACCTCAGCCGCTCGGCGGGCCAGTCCGCACGCGCAAGATCGAGGCCCCTGTATGTGTCGAGGCCCGCGCTGCACAGCTTCCCGTCCGGGATCATCCGGCGGTCGCGCCCGGCGACGTTCGGGACGCGGAGGTTGTCCCACTCCTTGAAGGCCGCCCCGCCACCGCTTGCCCGGGCGGCCGCCGCACATGCGGCGGAACCGGCCGAGCCGCCCCCGCGGCCGCACGCGGCCACCCGGCTGACCGGATCGGTCGGGGCGCCGTGCGCCCAAGCGGGTCCCGTGCCGCCCGCGAGCAGAAGCACCGGGACGCTGCCGATGAGCGCGGCTGTGGCCATGGCGCGATGAGCGGACATCCGTATGCGACCTCCTCGACGGCTCGGCGGCGACCACCGCCTGCCGACAAGTACGGCCGGGAACCGGCGCCGTGTTCACTCCCGACGGGAGCGGTTCTCAAGGACACACCCCCGGCCCTCCCCGCCTGAGCTGCTGACGGATGTGCGCCGGGCCGGGCGCGGGGGACCCGTCCGCGCCCGCCCGGCTCCTGCGCGTACGCCATCTCAGTCCGTGTCCGAGCCCATCGCCCTCAGCATCGGGACCGCCATCGCCTGACGCCCCGGCCACAGCGAGGCGAGGACGCCGATCGCGGCCGTGGCGACGAAGCACAGGGCTGCCCTGTCCCAGGGGACGACCAGCGGGACACTGGCCCTGGTGAGGAACGCGGCCGTGCCGATCGCGCCGCCCGCGACGAGACCGAGCGCCGATCCGAGGAGCGAGATGGTCACCGACTCGATGCGCAGGACGGAGGCGAGCCGTCGGCGGTCGAGTCCGAGTGCTCGCAGCATGCCGATCTCCCGGACGCGTTCGGCGACGGCCATGCCCATCGTGTTCACCACGCCCAGGGCACCGATCAACACGGTGATGCTGAGCATGGCGTACATGATCGTGAGGAACTCGGTCGTGTCGTTGCTCGCCCCCTCGCGCACCTCGGCTCGGTCCTGCACCAGGAGTGCGGGATGGTCGAGCGTACGCCGGATGTCGCGCTGGAGGGCGGCGGTGCGGCCGGGGCCGGCGTCGACGAGGACGGAGGCGGTGAGCGGCCGGTCGTCCCCTGCGGCGTCGCGCGGCAGCCTCGCGCCGGAGATGAGCGCGGGCGCGAAGTCCTCCCCTTCGTAGATGGCGACGACCGGGAGGATGGTGCTGCGTCCAGTGCCGGCAACGGTGCCCCTGACGCGGCTTCCGCGCCTCAAGTGGTGGGCGGAGGCGGTCGCTTCGGCGACGGCGATCCCGCGGTCGAGCCGCTCGAGCGAGCCCTGGCGGAGCGTGATCGGCGCCAGGCGCTCCACCGTGCCGGGGGTGACGGCCGCCGCGGGGAGGGGTGTCGTCCCCGGAGAGGCGGATCTCGGTGTTGACGACGGCGGTGCCGGCCGCGGCGTCCGGGAGGTGTTCGACACGACCCGCGACGTCACCCGCGACCTCCCCGAAGTCGACGGCCGTGATACGCAGGTCCGAGGCCATGGCCCGGTCGGCCTCCTCCTCGTCCATGCGGCCGATCGAGGCCACGACCACCGTGACGGCGGTGACCATGGCGAGCCCGACCATGAGGGTCGCCGCCGTGGCCGCCGTGCGCCGCGGGTTGCGCCGGGCGTTCTCCACCGCGAGCTTGCCGCGGATCCCCGCAAGCCGCCGCAGAGGCGGACGCAGCAGCCGCGTGACGCCGAGTGCGATGAGCGGGGTGAGCACGATCAGGCCGACAAGAAGAACCGGCACTGCGCTGTAGAGGAGGTTCTCGTCCCCCGTGGCCGCCCAGAGCATGAGCACCCCGAGCCCGGTGACCGCCACGCCGAATACGCTGCGGCGGCGGAGCGAGGCGGGCGTGGGCGGTCGGCTCGTCCGCAGCGCCGCCACCGGGGAGACGGCCGCCGCGCGCCGGGCCGGGACGTAGGCGGCAGCCATCGTGACGGCGATACCGACGCCGAAGGCCGCCGCCACGGGCGTCGGTTGGAGGATCCGCAAGGGGGCGCTTGTGCCGCCCGTGGCCCGAACTCGGCGCCACGCGGGCCGCGGCCGGCGGTGAGGGGGTACCGGGCGTCCTTGCTCCCGGGGACCCGGGGCGTAGATGACGCCCGCGGACTCGTACAGGTCACCGACGAGCGTGCCGTCCGGACCTGCCAGGAACGAGCGGCCTTCGACGGTGCCCCGCGCCGCGGCGGCCCCGGGCACGCCGCGGAGACGCCTCAGCAGCGCGTCGTCGAGTCGGGGTGACTCGCGGGAGGGGTCCGACGGGGATGGAGAGCGTGCAGTCGGCGTAGGCGTCCGCGACCGGGTCATGGGTGACCATCACGATCGTCTGGCCGAGCATGGTCGCGGACACCTGCAGAAACGACAGAACCTGGGCCCCCGCCCGGGAGTCGAGGTTGCCGGTGGGCTCATCGGCGAAGACGATCGCGGGGCGCGAGGCGAGCGCCCGGGCACAGGCGACCCGTTGCTGCTGACCGCCGGAGAGTTGGTCGGGCAGGTGCCCGAGGCGGTCCGCCAGGCCCAGGCTGGTGATGAGTTCCCGCAGCCAGGCCCGGTCGGCAGTGACCCCGGCCAGGTCGCAGGGGGGAGGGTGATGTTCTCGAGCGGGTGAGGGTGGGCAGGAGGTTGAACGACTGGAAGACGAACCCGATGCGTTCGCGCCGCAGCCGGGTCAGCCGCGCCTCGTCGAGCGAGGCGAGGTCGGTGTCGCCGATCCACGCGCTGCCGGAAGTGGGGGTGTCGAGACCGGCGAGGCAGTGCATGAACGTGGACTTGCCCGACCCTGAAGGGCCCGTGATCGCCGTGAACTCGCCGGAGACGAACCGGGCCGAAACCCCGGCCAGTGCCGTCACGGCGGTCTCGCCCTCGCCGTAGACCTTGGTCAGGTTGTGGCTCGCGGCGACCACCGCACCTGACCAGTGGGGCGACGCCGGGGCGCCCAATGGCTGGCTCATCGCACATCGCTCCTGCGTGACCCTCACGGGACGCTTCGCAGCCGAAGGGGACGCACCGGTCGGCATCGACGCGATCTTCGGCTCGGACGGGCGGGACGGCGGCTGGGTGCGCCGTTCCGCGGGGGCCGTCCCGATGCTGCTGTGGCGCGCGTCCCCCGCGGATCCACCGGATGACCGAACTCACGGTCCGCCTGCTCGCGCACATGGCCCCTCAGCGCAACCGGCCGGCCGAGCCAACGGCGCACGGGGAAGGAGGGCCCGTACGGTCAGGGCCGTCGAGTCGCTGACCCAGCGGGAACTGGCCGTCGTCCGCCTGGTCGCCCGCGGTCGCACGAACGAGGAAATCGCCGCCGGGCTCTACGTCACGCTGTCCACGGTCAAGACGCACCTGGCCAACGTCCAGCGCAAGTCGGCGGCACGCAACCGCGTCGAGATCGCCGCTTGGGCCTGGGAGACGGGTGCCTGCGGAAGTGACGGCCAGCCGTAGAGGCGCGGACGACGACGCGTCGCTGATTCCCGGGTACGGATTCCCGCGCGGTGAGTTCTTGTGCGCCGCGCCATCGCGGAGTGCGCACAGCGAGAGCGACAGCGAGTACACAGAGCGCCTTCTTCCGGCGTTTTGACCCGGAGAAGGATAGCCGTCCCGTTGTTTCTGCATCGGCGCAGACGAATTGATCCAGGCGCCCGAACGGAGAGCCGGCGTCCGGAGCCACGGGATACGCGGACGGCTCTATTCTCGGACTGTAGGGCACAGGGGTGGGAGATCAAGGAGTAATCGCTACTCACATTCACTTGGGCAGAGCCATGCCCGGGCCGCGGGAGCGTGATCCGGCCGCACGCGGGCAGGGTCCGGCCCTACGGAGGAAGGGTCCGGCTTGTACGGGGGGAAGGAGGAGACCCGGCACTACCCGCCGGATGCCGCCCCCGCCTGCCCATTCGATGTGTCCCACCCCAAACTTGCCCTGTGACCTGCTGCGATGAGTGGAATGAACGTGGCCCAGGCCCGCGCCTGGCATGCCTCGACGGGCAATCCGCCCATCGCCCAGGGGCCGGGAATCGCCTCCTATGGCCAAATTCATCGCTCTATAGGTTCCGTAGGCGATTCCAGGCGTTTTCGATGCGGTGGTGAAAGCGGTGGCGAAAGGGGTCCGGGCTCCAGGGCGGTCACGGAGAATCCGCGTCCAACCGGTCATGGACAGCGGGGAGTTGTGCCGTGGTGCCTGGGTCCGTCGGGGCATTTTGGGTGAATCCCGATCCTCGTTGTCCGTGGGATCCGGAGAGATTCGGAGAGTTTTCGGTGCGCTACTCTTCCCGAGGATCGGCCATGCCTCTACCTTTACCCGGCGGTCACCTCTAGTGTCGCTGCGAACCAGCGGTCGGGGTGTGTTCGAGTGTTCGTGGCGTATCAGGGGAATGTTCGATGTCATGTCAACGATGCGGCGACCGCGGAATAACCCTCTCGGGAAAGCCGTGTTCGTGCTGGGCGGGGCAGAAGATGTGGGAGGACGGAGGGCGGAAGGCTTTCCGTGACGCGCAGTACCAGTGGTGGATCGCCCTGGGCGCCGTGTTCATCATCGCCGGGCTGGGGCTGCTGGTGAGTTCTCCGTGGGTGTCCGGCCCTGTGGGGCGTACGGACGAAGTGGCGGACACCGGACTTCGTGCCGGCCCCAAGCCGACGCTCGTCCTGCCGACGGGAAGGACCCCGGAGAAGAGCCCGTCCGCGTCCGCGAAGTCATCCCCGAGCAAGTCCAAGCCCCGGCGCCGCTCGGCGTCTCCCCGGCCGCCCAAGCCCGAGAAGCCCTCTGAGAAACCCGCCACGTACACCTCGTGGGCCGGGCCGGGCTGCCCGACGCCCGCCGGGGGCGGCTACCGGGAGCTGAACCGCTTCTCCGACGGCATCGATGGCTGGTACACCGTCAGTTCGGGCGGCTACACCGGCAGCGGCTGTGACGGTTCGTTCACCGCGATGCCGATGTCGGGCAACAGCGACGACGGTCACAACCGGGCGGTGTGGTGGTGGACCCCCAGCGAGGACTCCGACGTCTGCACGATCTCCGTGTACGTACCGGAAGGTCCCAACTACCGCGATGTGGCCGGGAACCCGTCCTACTACGAGGTCTTCCACGACCCGAACGAGCTGTATGCCTCCGACTACACCTTCTCGGTCGACCAGATCTCCAACCGGGGACGGCTCGTCGAGGGGGGCACCTTCCCGGTCCAGGAGGGCAGCATCGCCGTACGGTTGGTCGGCACCGGCTACAACTGGGACGAGAACGGCAACAACTACCACCACCACGGGGCGGCTCAGGTCAAACTCACCTGCCACGCGTCCGCCTGACGGGCGTCGGTGGCACCCGGGCGGTGCGCCTTCCCCGGCAGCGCATCGCTCCGGAAGAGGGGGCCGGCCGGCTGACCACCGGCCGGCCCCGCAACCCGCGCGGCAGGCCGGTTCCCCATCTCCTCGCTCAGTGGTCCTCGTTGAGGGCGATGAGGGCCAGCGTGCCGCCCTGCGGGTCGTTGACGACGCAGAACCGGCCCGGCGGGATGCTGGTCGGCGGGACGCTGACCATGCCGCCGAGCTCCGTGACCCTGGCCGCCGAGGCGTCGCAGTCCTCCACGGCGATGTACACCATCCAGTGCGCCGGAAGCTCGGGCGGGAAGTCCTCGTTCATACGCATCATTCCGCTGAACGACGTCCCGTCGAGGTGCCATTCGGTGTACTCGCTGGGGCCCGCGGAGCTGGTCTTCCCGTCCCAGCCGAAGACCGCGGAGTAGAAGGACTCGGCCTTGTCGGTGTCCCGGGCCATCAGCTCGAACCAGCACACGCTGCCCGGCTCGTCGATGGCACCGAAACCGGCGTGGCCGCGCGGCTGCCAGACCCCGAACACGGCACCCTCGGGGTCGGAGAAGATCGCCATCCGGCCCGCCTCCAGGACGTCCATGGGCGCGGCGACTACCGTTCCGCCGTTCCTCGTGACCCGGGTCGCCGTGACGTCGACGTCGTCGACCTGGATGTATGCCAGCCAGGCCGTCGGGGCTTGCGGTGCCGTGGAGGGACCGAATCCGCCGACCTGTTTCCCGGCCAGGGTGAACATCCCGTAGCCGCCGCCCTCGTCCGACGGCACCTCGTCGGCGGTCCAGCCGAACAGCCCCCCGTAGAAGGCCTTCGCGGCGGGCACATCGGTGGCGGACAGGTCGGCCCAGACGGGTGCTGACGCCCGGTTGGAGATCTTCATTGCTCTCTGCTCCATTGTTGGTGGTTTCGGCAAGAGGTATCAAACATACGTTCCCATGCGGAGAATGCTGCCCCGATCGCGGAATTGAGTAGTGATTGTCCGCTGACTCACAGCCAATCCAACGCCCTTGTGAGTAAAGGAGGTTGGGCGTCACGTTGCCTGCCGTGCCCCGACTGCAGGGCTCTGGCCGCTTCTTGACGGCCGATCACCGCGGGGGCGCCGTTCGGTGGAGCGGCGGATGGAGTCGGTGATGGAAGCCCCTGGAACCCGGGCCGTGCCGGCTCACGCCGGCGAGCCGTCCCACTGTCGGCATGTTCTACGTCATGCCTCCCGTCCGCGTGGTCCTGGGCCCGTTGGTCCTCACCACCGGTCTGGTGGCACTCCGCGGCGAGCGTGCCGCTCGATGGGGACCGTCCGGACGAGGAACGCGACCGCCACCCCACCTAGGGCCTGTGTGATGTTGTGATCAGCCAGTCGCCTTCAGGAGGTCGTTGATCCAGATCATGGAGGCACGGAGGTGGAGGCCGGCGAGGTAGCT